>JACPOW010000043.1 GCA_016191335.1 Elusimicrobiota bacterium
ACGGGGATGTCGAAGAAGCCCTGGATCTGCGCGGCGTGGAGGTCCATCGTGATGACGCGGTTCGCGCCGGACTCGACGATGAGGTTCGCCACGAGCTTCGACGTGATGGGCATGCGCGGCGCGGTCTTGCGGTCGGCGCGGGCGTAGCCGTAGTAGGGCATGACGGCCGTGATGCGCCCCGCCGACGCGCGGCGCAGCGCGTCGATCATGATGAGGAGCTCCATCAGGTTCTCGTTCGTCGGGCGGCAGGTCGGCTGGATGACGTAGCAGTCGGCGCCGCGGACGTTCTCCTCGATCTGGAGGTTGATCTCGCCGTCGGCGAAGCGGCCGACGTGGGTCTTGCCCAGCGGCACGCCGAGGTACTTGGCGATGTCGTCGGCCAGCGGGCGGTTCGCGTTGCCGGAGAAGATCTTCAGGCCGCGAAGGGTCTTGAGGCCCTCCATGGGGAGCGGCTTCTCGACGAACTTATGTGACGCCATCCGCGCCTCCGCCTTCTCCGGGGATTTGATAGCCATGGTCAGGTCTTGTTCACCTGGCGGGCGCGCGCGATCGCGAGAGCCTCGTCGGGGACGTCCTCCGTCACGGTGGAGCCGGCGGCGACCTTCGCGCCGCGGCCGACCTTCACCGGCGCGATCAGGTTCACGTTGGAGCCGATGAAGGCCTTCGCGCCGATCGTGGTCTTGTGCTTCTCCTTGCCGTCGTAGTTGCAGGTGATCGTGCCCGCGCCGATGTTGACGTCCTCGGCGATGTCGGCGTCGCCGATGTAGGAGAGGTTGTTCACCTTCGAGCCGAAGCCGATCTTGGACGCCTTGACCTCGGTGAAGTTGCCGATGCGGGCGCGAGGACCGATCGTGGATTCCGGACGGATGTGGGCGAACGGCCCGACCGAGGTCTTCTCGAGCAGACGCGACTGGATCACGTAGGAGAAGCGCACCTCGCACTCGTTGCCGATCTGAGTGTCCTCGATGTGGGTGTAGGGCCCGATGCGGCACATGCGGCCGATCTTCGTGTGGCCTCGCAGGATGGTGCCGGGGTAGATGACCGTGTCCTGGCCGATCTCGACGTCGGCGTCGACGTGGGTGGACTGGGGGTCCCGGATGGTGACGCCGGAGATCATCAGGCGCTCGAGCATGCGCTTGTTGAGCACGCGCTCGGCGGAGGAGAGCTGGGCGCGGTTATTGATGCCCTGGATCTCCTCGGAGTTCGAGGAGGTGTACGCGTGGATCCGGCCGCCCTTGCCCCGGATGGCCTCCATCACGTCGGTGAGGAAATGCTCCTTCTTCGGGCCCTTGGCGCCGATCTCCTTGAGGCCCTGGACGAGGGCGTCGACCTCGAAGCAGTACGCCCCGGAGTTGACCTCGGTGAGGGCGAGCTCCTTGGGAGACGCGACGCTTTCCTCGACGATGCGCTGCACCTCGCCGAGGGCGCCGCGCACGATGCGGCCGTAGCCCTTCGGGTTCTGCAGGCGCGCGGTGAGCAAGGTCGCCTGGCCCTTGAGCTGCTCGTGGGTGAGGAAGAGGTTGTAGATGGATTCGTAGGTGAGCAGGGGCGTGTCGCCGCACATGACCATCGCGGTCTTGAACTTCTTCAGGTATGGAAGAGCTTCCAGGACCGCATTACCGGAGCCCATCTGCTTCTTCTGGTGGATCATCTGAAGCGGGCGGGCGATGCCGACGGACTTCAGCATCTCCGTCGAGGCGTCCTTGACCTGGCCGGCCTCGTGGCCGACGACGACGCCGATCGAGCCCGGCTTGAGGGCGTTGGCGATGCGCAGGACGTAGAACAGCATGGGGCGTCCGCCGACGTGGTGCAGGACCTTCGGGATGGTGGATTCCATCCGGGTGCCCTGACCCGCGGCGAGGATCAGAACGCACAGCTGGCCTTGGCCGTTCTTTTTCACGCTCATGTCAATTTCCTCGAAAAATCATTCCCGGGCGTGGATTCGAACCACGAATAACGGCTTCAAAGGCCGCTGTGTTACCATTACACCACCCGGGAGTCGACTTTATTCCCTGCAGCGGCCTGGAGAACCTCCCGCTCGTAGCAGGCGAACACTTTGCTCTCCAGAAGCGACCTGAATTCGACGGTGATCGGGTGCGCCACGTCCTTGAAGCTGCCGTCGGGCATCTTCCGGGACGGCATGCAGAGGATCAGGCCCTTGTCGCTCGCGATCACCTTCATATTGCGGACCACGAAGCAGTGGTCGAACGTGACGGTGGCGAACGCCTTGAGCTTGTCCTCGTTGCGCAGGTGGACGCGGATTTCCGTGATCTCCAAGATTTCAGCCGTGACAGCTCGTCAAATAGACTTTCCAGGGGTAAGCCTGGAGCCGCCGGACCACACGCACGCCTTCGGCGTGCGTGCCGATAAACCCGAAGACCGAAGAGCCCGAACCCGACATGCGCACCCCCTTCACACCCGCTGACTCCAGGATGCGTCGGGCTTGTGCGACTTCTTTCATGACCGGCAATTCCGCCTGCTCCAGGCGGTTGAAAAGAAGCCCCCCCCATTCCTCGACGGGACGGCCGCTTTTCAGACGACGGATGAGTTTACCAAGTTGGGTCAGGCGCGTCAATATATCGCTTCGGCGGCGGGGCGGGACGGCGGTGAAGACGGGGCCCGTCGGCGAAGGGAAGCCCGGCCAGACCAGCACCATGAAAGGCAGTGATTTCGCGATCTTGACGGGCTTCAGACGGTCGCCGATCCCGGTGGCCCGGCAGAAGTTGGCGTCCTTCAGGAAAAATGGCACGTCCGCCCCCAGCTTGACCGCGATGTCGTGGAGCTTCTTCTTCTTGGCCGCCGTCAGATTGATCTGCAAAAGCCTGGCTAATCCGAGAAGCGTGCCCGCCGCGTCCGAGGATCCCCCGCCGAGGCCGGCGCCCATCGGGATGCGCTTGTACAGCACGATCTTGACCCCGACCCCCACCCGGAACTCCCGGTAGAAGGCCCGGGCGGCGCGCAGGACCAGGTTGTCGGGGCCGGCCGACAGGGGCATGGTCCCGAGCTCGTCGACGATCTCCAAGGTCGGCTTATTGCCGTTGACGACCTCCATGTCCAGGACGTCGTAGATGTTGATCTTGGCGAAGAGGGTCGCCAAGGTGTGGTAGCCGTCCTTGCGCCGCCCCGTGACCTCGAGGAACAGGTTCACCTTCGCCGGGCATTGCTGCTTCAAGGATTGAACTCCGCCTTCGGCTCGGGGCAGGAGATGGCGAGCTCCCAGAAGCGGCCCTTGGTCTCCATGATGCGCGGCACCTGCCGCGCGCGGGCGCGCATGAAATCCGACAGGGAGACGGTGACGCCGTTGCCGGCGGGCGAGATCGACCGCGCCAGGCCGTCCTCGAGGTCGATCCGCCAGGCGGGGCGCATCAGGCTCGTGCGGCCCCAGCCGCGCTCGATGCGCGCCGGCCCGGGGGCGAAGGCGTCGCCGGACAGCGCGGCCGCGATCGCGGCGAAGGCGCCCTGCGCGGCCTCCTCGACGCGGCCCTGGTCGAGGCCCTCGACGGGGAACGGATCCATCGAGAAGCCGCGCGCGTCGAGGCGCGCGCGCCAGACGGTCGAGAACATCGGACCGAGCAGCTCGAAGGACACCTCGCGCGGGGCGCGGAAGGTGAACAGGGCCTGGCGGGACACCGGGCGGCCCGCGATGCGTCCCTTGAGCTCGCACAGGCCGCTGGTCTTCTTGACGCCGCCCTGCACGGCCTCCAGATGCCGCCGCCACAGCTCGGCGAGGGCCTCGTCGGACAGCCCCTTCTGCAGGGCCTCCGCCTTCTCCCCGGCCTTCGCCCCGCCGAGGCTCTGCGCGAGGCGCCACGCGAGCCAGGCGGACTCGGCGTCGCCGACGGCCTGATGAGCGGCACCGAGATGGTCCCAGAGGGACTCGTCGTCGGCGATGGCGCGCGCCGACGCCTGGAGCTCGACGACGGCCTCGGTGCTGCGCCCCTGCTTGAACAGGGCCCAGCCGAGCGAATCGCGGTACGCGGCGTTGCCGGGCTCGAGGGCGAGGGCGCCGCGGATGAGGCCCTCGGCCTCCGTGAGCTTCAGGCCGCGGTCGGCCAGCGCGTAGCCGAGGTAGTTCAGCGCCGGCGCGTCGTCGGGCTTGCTCGCGATGAGCGCGCGGAACTCCGGCTCGGCCTCGGCCATCTTGTCCATCTTCTCGAGGATGGTCGCCAGCTGCCAGCGGGCGTCGCGGTCGTCGGGCTTGAGCGCGAGGACCTCGCGCAGCAGCGCCGCCGCCTCGGCGCGCTCGCCGAGGTCGTCGTGGCCCAGGGCCAGGTAGTAGGCGATGCGGTCGTCCTTCGGCCAGCGCTTCCGCGCCTCCTTCAGGGTGCGCATCGCCTCCCTCACGCCGCCGGACTGGAGCTGATAGTAGCCGAGGCGGAGGTGCAAGGTCGGGTCGTCCTTGAGCGCCGAGCTGTCCTTCAGGTAGCCCGCGGCCTTCGCGAAGTCGCCGGCGCGCTCCGCGTCGGAGGCGAGCCAGGCGGCGGCCGAGGCGTCGTCCGGGCGCTTCTCCTTCAGACTCAGGAACTCGGCGCGCGCGGCGGCGGCGTCCCCCCGCGCGGCCTCGAGCTCGGCGACGTGCGCCCAGAGCTCGTAGTCGTCCGGGATCGAGGTCATCACCTTGCGGTACTCGGCGACGGCCGCGGCGGTGTCGTGGGAGATCTCGAACACCTGACCGAGGGTCAGGCGCACCGGGTCGGACTCCCCCTCGTCGAGGGAGATCGCGCGGCGCAGCTTCTCGACGGCGGCGGCGTAGCGGGACTCCTGCGCGTCGAGCTTGGCGAGCTCGTGGAGCACCTTCGCGGCGTGCTCCGGGTTGGCGGCGAGGAAGCGCTCGAGCATCGCGCGGGCGCGCTTGGGGTCCTTCGGCGCGATGAGCTCGGTCAGCGCCATGATCGCGTCGATGGAGGCGGCGTCGAGCTTCAGCGCCGCCTCGAACTCCTTGACCGCCTCGTCCTCCTGGCCGCGCGACCAGAACACGCGGGCCAGGATCATCGCGGACTTCCCGTCGGTGGGGGCCAGCTCGAGCCGGCGCCGGGCCCATCTCTCGGCGCGGGACCAGTCCTCGAGCTCGAGGGCCAGGTCCGCCGCCTCGCCGGCGAGGAACGCCGAGCCGGGATCGAGCGCGAGCGCCTTCTCGTAGGCCTCGAGGGCCTCGGCGTACGCGCCGCGCCGCTCGAGCAAGGTCCCGCGCAGGTACTCCTGCTGCGCGCCCGCCGAGGCTCCGGAGCCCGACGACGAGGAGGCCGCGGCCGGGACGGCGAGGAGGAGCGCCAGGAGCAGGTTCATGGGATGTCGAGGTCCATCAGCACGGCGTCCGAGCCATCATAGTAGAACTTCGGCCTGCGTCCGACAACCCTCGCGCCGGCCTTTTCGTAGAAGGCGAGGGCGCGCGCGTTCGCGGCCGAGGCCTCGAAGGAGACCTTCGCGCAGCCGCGCGCCTTCGCGGCGAGGAGCAGGGCGGACATCAGCGCGCGGCCGACGCCGCCGCCGTCCGAGGCCGCCGCCAGGTCGAGGAGCCGGCAGTCGTCGCCGACGACGCGCGCCAGCGCGTAGCCGCGCTCCGGAGCGACGAGGAAGATCGAGTCGTCCCGGCCGAGCTCGTCGGCGAGCGCCGCGCGGCTCCAGCCGGCGGCGAAGGGACGCGCGCCGATCGCGGCCGCGGCGTCGATGTCCCCCGCGGCGGCCGGCCTAACCGCGAGGCCGCTCATAGCTCGCGGGCTTCAGGTAAAAGGGCTCGAACGGCGGGATCTTCTCGGCGGCGAGCGCGGCGCGGGCGACGGGCAGGAGGTCGGCGGCGGTCGTCTCGCCGTAGGAGACGGTCAGGCCGCGCTTCTCCGCCGCGGCGCGCACCCCGGGCCAATCCTTCGGCGGCGTGAACGCCGCGGCGCCGACGGGCTTCCCCTCCTTATGCTCCTGGGTGTACACCTCGTCCTTCCAGCCCGGGAGCGCGCCGAGGACCCGGTCCGCCTTCGACCGCCCCGCGGCGGCCGCCAGGCGGCTGATCGCGAGGGCGGGAATGCCCAATTGGAACCCGGCCGCGGCGGCGAAGGACATTCCGATGCGGATGCCGGTGAACCGCCCGGGGCCGGACGCCGCGGCGATCGCGTCGAGGTCCTCCCAGCGGAGCCTGGCCTTCTTCAATAGACGCTCGACGAGAGGCAGCAGGGCTTCGTCGTGCTTCTTCGCCGCGCTCTTCAGCTCGAGGGAGCCGAGGGCGACGGTCAGGACTTCGCCCGTCGCGTCGACGGCAAGTATATTCATCGGAACGATTCTAGGATTTTTCGGGAGGCGGGGCCCGCGGCCTTCATCGCCAGGCGGCGTCCGCCGGGGGCGTGGGACAAGGTCGCCTCGAGGCGGTCCTTGGGCCAGACCCCGCCGACGGCGTCGGGCCACTCCACGATCACCGCCCCGCGCGGGTCGGCCAGCAGCTCGTCTAGGCCGAGCTCGGAGTCCTCGCCGCGCGCCACGCGGTAGAGGTCGAGGTGATGCACGGTCAGGCGCTTGCCGCGATAGACGTGGGCCAAGGCGAAGGTCGGGCTCGACACGCGTCCTTTGTACCCCGCGCCGCGGGCGAGGCCGCGCACGAGCGTGGTCTTCCCCGCGCCGAGCTCGCCGCGCAGGAGCACCAGCGCCCCGGGCTTGAGCCTGCGGCCGATGCGCTCGCCGAGCGCGATCGTCTGCTCCTCGCTCGTCAGCCTCAATCGCACAGGGCTTTGAACGCGCGCGGCAGGTAGTCCACGAGGTCGGCCGAGGTCACGGCCCACGGCGTGAGCTCCTTCTCGGCGGCGTCGCCCGCCGCGCCGTGGAGCCAGGCGCCGAGGGCGGCGGCCTTGAAGGGCAGGTCTCCCGTGACGCGCCCGGAGGCGATCATCTGCGCCCACAGCCCGGCGACGAGGCCGGTCAGCACGTCCCCCGTGCCGCCCTTGCCGAGCCCGGGCCCGCCGGTGGCGTTGGCGACGGTCCGCGCGCCCGACGAGACCAAGGTCTTGTGCCCCTTGAGCAGGACGACGCCGCCGAGGCCGCGCGCGAGCTTCTCCGCGCACTTCTGGCGCTGGGCCTCGACCTCGCTCTTCTTCATCCCGAGCAGGCGAGCGGCCTCCGCGGGGTGCGGCGTGTAGACGCAGGGCTGCTTGCGCGCCCGGAGCATCTGCTCCACGCCGCCGCGGTCCTGCTGGGCCAAGGTGTTCAGCGCGTCGGCGTCCACGACGGCCGCGGCCGGCACGCCGGACAGCGCCAGCAGCACGAAGCGCGCCGCGTCGGCGTGGGTCGTGATCCCGGGGCCGATGGCCACGGTCGTCACGCGTCGGGCCTTCGCGTATTCCTTCAGGAGGTCGACGCCCTCCGGGCGGAACGCTCCGGCCGAGTTCTCGGGAAGGGCCAAGGTCATCGCCGAGGGCGCCGCGCCCGCGACGGTCCCGGCGACGCCCGACGGGACCGCGACCGTCACGAGGCCCGCGCCGGAGCGCAGGGCGCCGCGCGCCGCCAGGATCGCCGCGCCGGCCATGCCGCGGGAGCCGGCGACGACGAGGACGTGGCCGAAGATCCCCTTATGGTCCCCGGGCTCGCGCGCGACAAGGCCTTCCCTCAGCTCCGCCTTCCCGAGCGCTTTGACGCTCACGCGTTCTCTTGGGACAGGAGCTTCTTCCAGCTCTCCGGGATGTGCGCGCGGGGATGCGGCACGAGGCTCCCCATCAAGGTCCAGCGCGGCCGCTCCGGCTTGCGCTTGAGCGGCATGCCCGCCTCGTCCGGCAGGCGGTCGGCCTTCTTCAGGTTGCAGGGGCGGCAGGAGGTCACGATGTTCGTCCACTCGTTGGACCCGTCGCGCGAGCGCGGGATCACGTGGTCGAGGTCGAGCTCCTCGCTCGACTTGCGCTTGCCGCAATAGGCGCACTTGTAGCGGTCGCGGGCGAAGACGTTGTGGCGCGTGAAAGCCACCTCGCGGTGCGGGATGCGGTCGTAGCGGACGAGCCGGATCACCTCGGGCACGGCGAAGCGCAGGTTCGTCGAGCTCACGAAGCCCGACGGGATCTCCACCCAGTTGGACGAGGCGGCGACCCAGGCCTCGAAATCGTAGGGGGTCAGGTCCTCGTCGAGCGCCTCCGCCAGGCCCATGTAGACGAGCGTGATCGCCCGCCGCCAATCGGCGACGGCGACGGCCCGGAAGCTCCTGTTCAGGACGAGTGTGCGGCTCATGTCCCAATAGATTAACAGGCCAATCAGGGGAAATCAACGCCCGGATGGCGAAACTCTTTGTTTCTCGGTACAATCCGTGCCATGAACGACCAAATCCGAGCCGTCCCCACGACCGTCGCCGCGGGCGCATGCCTCTCCCTGCTCGCGATCATCTTCGGCTTCGTCATCGGCGGCGCGTTCGGAGCCGCCGAGGACGCGATCAAGAAGCGGCTCGATGTCTCCGGAACCGCCGTCCTGGAGACGGTCTATAAGGGAGACGCGGCGGCGAAGGACGCCGTCGTCAAGAAGTCGTGGTCGTACCTGATCCGGGCCCACCTCCACGGCGGGGCGATCGGGACGGCGGCGCTGGCGTCGATCGCGACCATGATCCTGCTGTGCCCGCTGGGCCCGGTCGCGCAGGGCAGCGCCTTGGCCTTCGGCGCGGGAGCGCTGATCTACGCGTCGTTCTGGATGATCGCGGGCTTCATGGCGCCGGGCATGGGCAGCACGGGAGCGGCCAAGGAACACCTGTCCTTCATCGCGATCCCGGGCGCGGGCCTGTGCCTCCTCGGCGCGTGCGGGACGCTCTTCTCCGTCGCGAAGGCCTGCTTACTTCGCCCGCGCGCCTGAGGCGAGCGGGCGGGAGGCGCCCGCGTTCCAGCGCTCGAGCTTGTGCAGGTTCCGGACCAGGAGCCGCGCGACGAACAGGGGGTAGCCCTGGTCGCGGAGCTTCGCGGCGCTGAGGATCTTCATCTGGTCGACCGTCATGTCCGGGTGGGTGAAGCGCCCGTCGGCGTAGCAGTAGCTGCAGTAGGAATGGCTCTTCGCCCCGTCGGAGTAGGTGCCGCCGCCCTTGGGATCGTTCTTGAGCGGCATGCCGCAGCTCTGGCAATCGTTCTGGGTCGTCATACGCATACCTCCGACGGCGGGGAACCGTCCTTGTGCTTCGACGCAACGCTCTGGCCTGTAACGCCCGGGGCGCGGCGCGCACCCACTTGAGTACAATCTGGGACGTTCCCACGGAGGCTCACCCCATGCCCGTCGACATCGAAACCGGAGTCCGCGACTACTACGGAAAGACCCTGAAGAGCGGAGCCGACCTGAAGACCGACGCCTGCTGCTCGCCGTCCGCCCTGCCGCGGCCGGTGCGCGAGGCCCTGACGAAGGTCCACGACGAGGTCACCGCCCGCTACTACGGCTGCGGCCTGACCATCCCGGGCGAGCTGAGCGGCCTGAGCGTGCTCGACCTGGGCTCGGGCTCGGGGCGGGACTGCTACATCCTGTCCCAGCTCGTCGGCGCGAAGGGTCGCGTGACGGGCGTGGACATGACCGACGAGCCGCTCGAGGTCGCCGAGCGCCACCGCGCCCATCACGCCGAGGCCTTCGGCTACGGCAACGTCGAGTTCCTCAAGGGCGACATCTCGCGCCTCGACGCGCTCGGCCTCGCGGACGCGTCGTACGACCTGATCGTGTCCAACTGCGTCATCAACCTCGCCCGGGACAAGGCGTCCGTCCTGCGCGAGGCCCGCCGGGTGCTGAAGGAAGGCGGCGAGCTGTACTTCTCCGACGTCTACGCCGACCGGCGCGTGCCCGAGGAGCTGAGGAACGACCCGGTGCTTTACGGGGAGTGCCTGGGCGGCGCGCTGTACTGGAACGACTTCCTGGCCCTGGCCCGGCGCGCGGGCTTCGCCGACCCGCGGCTCGTCGAGTCGCGACCGCTGGCGCTCGACGCGGGGCCGATCCGGGAACGCGCCGGCCACATCGGCTTCTACTCGGCGACCTACCGCCTGTTCAAGCTCGAGGGCCTGGAGCCGGCGTGCGAGGACTACGGCCAGGCCGTGAGGTACAAGGGAACGATCGCCGACGCGCCCCGGGAGTTCCGCCTCGACGGGCATCACCGCTTCGAGGCCGGGCGGATTATGACGGTGTGCGGCAACACGTCGCTGATGCTCGAGAGGAGCCGCTTTTCGCGGCACTTCGACTTCCTCGGGGACAGGACGACGCACTTCGGCATCTTTCCCGGCTGCGGGACGAGCCTGCCGTTCGCGGCGGAGCCGAGGAACGACGGTGCCTGCTGCTAAGTGGGCCGCGGCGGGGACCACCGCCCAGGGGAAGCCCCGGGCGAGGGTCGAGCCCGCTTCGCTGACGACGGTGTGGCTCAACACCGGCACGCTCTGCAACATCGAGTGCGCGCATTGCTACATCGAGTCCTCCCCGCGGAACGACCGGCTGGAATACCTGCGCCTCGCCGACATACGGCCCTTCCTCGACGAGGCCCGCGACGCGGGCGCGCGCGAGATCGGCTTCACCGGCGGGGAGCCGTTCATGAACCCGGACCTGATCGCCATGGCGGGCGAGTGCCTCGACCGCGGCTTCGAGGCCCTCATCCTGACCAACGCGATGGCGCCGATGATGAACCGCAGGCGCGAGCTTCTCGACCTGCTCGTTCGCCGGGGCCGGGGCCTGCGCCTGCGCGTCTCCCTCGACCACCACGCCGCGGCCGCGCACGACGCCGAGCGCGGCGCGGGCGCCTTCGAGAAGACCTTGGCCGGGCTGCGCTGGCTGCTCGACGCGGGCTTCGACGCCTCCGTCGCCGGACGATCCTTCGTCGAGGAGAGCGAGGAGGCGGCGCGAGAGGGCTACCGCCGCGCGATCGGGCGCGAGGTGGAGCTGACGGTGTTCCCCGAGATGGCCGCGCCGGGCGATCTGCCCGAGATCACGACCGAGTGCTGGGGCCTCCTCGGCAAGTCGCCGGAGTCGGTGATGTGCGCCTCCTCGCGCATGGTCGTCAAGCGCCGCGGGGAGGAGCGCCCCGCCGTCGTCGCCTGCACCTTGATCCCGCACGACCCGCGCTTCGAGCTCGGCCGGACCTTGGCCGATTCATGGCGGCCGGTCGCCCTCCAGCACCCGCACTGCGCGTCGTTCTGCGTGCTCGGCGGCGGGTCCTGCTCGCCATGAGCGTCTCCGTCGTCGTGCCCGTCCACGCGGGCGGCGCCGACTGGCTGCCGCGCATACTCGCGCGTCTCGCCGAGGTGCCCGGGCTCGAGGTGATCTGCGCGGGAGACGCCCCGCCGCCGGAGGGCTCCGGCGCGCGCTTCGTGCGCGTGGACGCCTCCTCGCGCGGCGCGCGCCTGCGGGCCGGCATCGACGCCGCATCGCATCCGACCCTCCTGCTCCATCACCCGCGCTCCCTCGTCCCGGCCGAGGGCCTGCGCTGGCTCGCGTCGCGCGCGGGCCGGGCCGGCTGGGGCGGGTTCACCCACGCCTTCGACTGGGACCACCCCCTGCTGCGCTTCACGAGTTGGTACTCGAACCGGGTGCGCGCCTCGCGCCGGGGCATCGTCTACCTGGACCACTGCGTGTTCTTCGAGAAGGCCCTGCTGACCCGGCCCATCCCGCCGGTCGAGATCTTCGAGGACACCGAGCTGTCCTTGATCCTGCGGGAGAGCGGGCTCCCGGCGCTCGCGCCCTTCGCCGTCGAGACCTCGGCGGTGCGCTTCCGCGCCAACGGCCCGTGGCGCCAGGCCCTGCTCAACCAGCGCCTGAAGCTCTCCTACCTCCTCGGCGCCTCCCACCGGCGGATGAACGCGCGCTACGAGCGCGGCCTGGGCCTGAACAGCTAAACTGTCGGGGTGAGCCAGGCCCTGCCGATCGCGGCGTTCCGCGACAAGATAGTGTCGGAGTTGACCCGCGCGGGAAGCCTCATCCTCACGGCCCCGACCGGCAGCGGGAAATCGACGCAGACCGCGCAATATCTTCTGGGGAAGATCCCGGGGAAGATCCTCGTGCTCGAGCCGCGCCGCCTGTCGGCGCGCAGTCTCGCGGGCCGTGTGGCCGTCGAAACGAGTTCCGGTCTTGGAACCATGATCGGCTACCAGGTCCGTTTCGACAGCCGCTGCCGTGCCGACACCCAAGTCGTTTTCCAAACCTACGGCGTCTTCATCGCCCAGATGCTGAAGGATCCGGATCTCAAGGGCGTGGGAGCGGTGCTCCTCGACGAATTCCATGAGCGGAGCCTCGACTGCGACCTGGCCCTCGCCTGGCTCAAGGCCCTGCGCAGGGGCCGGCGTCCCGACCTGAAGATCGCGGTCATGTCGGCGACGCTCGAGGCGGAGGCTCTGTCCCGGTATCTGCCCGAGGCCGCCATGGTCGACGTTCCCGGGAGGCTGTTCCCCGTCGCCGTCCGCCACCACCCGCTCGGCTCCCGCGGCGGCCCGGCCGAGGGCGCGCTCGCGGCGCTCAAGGAGCTCGCCCGCGAAGGCCTCGACGGCTCCGTCCTCGTCTTCATGCCCGGCCTGCGCGAGATCCGCCGCGCGATGACGGTGCTGACGCCCTACTGCCGGGAGATGGACCTCGAGCTGCACGCGCTGCACGGGAGCATGGACCTCGCCGAGCAGCAGAGCGTCCTCGAGGAGTCCCCCCGCCGCCGGGTCATCGTCGCGACCAACGTGGCGGAGACCGGCCTGACCATCCCGCAGGTCACCATGGTCATCGACAGCGGCCTGCACCGCGTCGCGGCCTACGACGCGGCGCGCGGCATCAACACCCTGTATCTGGCGCGCATCAGCCGCAGCAACGCCGCCCAGCGCGCGGGCCGCGCCGGCCGCACCGCTCCCGGGCGCTGCGTGCGGCTGTGGTCTCTCTCCGAGGAGACGGGCATGGCCCCGAGCCTCGTGCCCGAGATCCTGAGGCTCGAGCTGAGCTCGCTGCGCCTTCAGGCCGCGTCGCTCCCCGCGCCGGTCGACTGGGTCACGGCCCCGAAGGCCGACGCCTGGGCCGGAGCGGGGAAGGCGCTGGCCGCGCTCGGAGCCGTCGACGCCCGGGACCGCGTCACGGCGAAAGGCCGCGCGCTGCTGCGCTACCCCGCGCCGCCTCGGGTGGCGAGCGTCCTCGAGGCGGCGCGCGCCCTCGGCCCCGAGGCGTACGAGCGCGCCTGCGCGATGGCCGCCGTCTTCGAGACGGCGCACGACCTGCGCCCGGGGCAGGCGGCCGACCTGACGGCGCTGGCCGCCGACCTGCTGGCCGGAGCGCGCGAGGAGGTGTCGCGGGAGGCGGCCGAGGTGTTCCGCCAATTCAAACGTCTCTATGGGGACGGCGGCGGCGCCGGCGCGCCGGCGCTCGACGCGCTGCCGCTTGCTTGGCTCGACGCCTTCGCCGACCGCCTGGCCGCGCGGGAGGGCGACGGGTCCTTCTACCGGCTCGGCGACGGGCGCGGGGCTTTGCTGCCCGCCATGAAGGACCCGCCGCCGCTGCTGATCGCCCTCGACGTCCGCGAGCGCGCCGGCGGAGGTCAGGCCCGGCAGGTGGCGATAAATATTTATTTGCCGTTCACGCCGGAGATGATCGAGCGCGCCTTTCCCGGAGAGTGCGCCTGGTCTCCGTCGTCCGAGTTCGACGCGAAAAAGAACAGGGTCATCAAGGAAGACCGGCTCCTCTTTCGTGGCCTGGTCATCTCGCGCCGCGAGGTGACCGCGCGCAAGGAGGACAAGAAGGTCGCGGCGGACCTGTGGGCCGAGAAGTTCGCCTCCGGCGAGCTGCGCCATCCCGGCCTCGACGACCGCGCGAGCCAGCTCGTGGTCCGCGTCGCGCTGGCGCGCCGCCTGTATCCCGACATGGGCTACCCGGAGATGAGCGCCGACGACTGGCGCCTGATCTACGGCGAGGTCTGCGCGGGCAAGAACTCGCTCAAGGACATCGAGCGCGTGAACCTCCTGCCGCACATCGAGGGCTACCTGGGACGCGGCCTCGCGGATTTCCTCGACCGGGCCCTGCCCGCGACCAGGAAGCTGCCCTCGGGCAAGACCGGCCGCTTCACCTATCACGAGACGCACCCGCCGGAGCTCTCCGCGCGCCTGGGCGACTTCGTGAAGATGACGGGCACGCTCGCGCTCTGCGAGGGCCGCCTTCCCGTGACCTTCGACATCCTCGCGCCCAACCACCGCACCGTGCAGAAGACGAAGGACCTCGCGTCCTTCTGGGCGAACACCTATCCGACGGTGAAGAAGGAGCTGCAGCGGCGCTACCCGCGCCATCCCTGGCCGTGACCGTCCGGCGCTGGCGTCTCCCCGGTTTTACGCTTACACTTCCGCAGGCATGAGAACCCGGGACCTCCGCGCCGGAACGCTCGCGACGGCCGTCGCCGCGCTCGCCCTCGCCCTCCCCGCGTCGGCCGCCCCGCAGCCGAGGCACATGATCATGTGCTCGGAGGTCAACGGCCCGCCCGTGCCCGGCATCACGGGCGGCGAAGTCACCCTCGGCGGGAGCTTCGGCGACCCGGGGCTGGCGGGACGGCTCTGGGATTCGTACGCCGCGGACTTCGACGGCAAGGACTGGGACAACCTCACCCCCGGTTCGCACCACGAGAAGGTCGTCCTCGAGTCCGGGGACAGGAAGCTGGTCCTCAGGTCCCGCCACCGCACCGTCGAGCGGGACCCGCGGAACGTCGTCACCTCGCGCGGCGTCGAATCCGCCGTGGGCAAGGACAAGGCGGCGATCCTGGCGGTGGACGACCCCGCCTATGTGCGCCGCCGGGAGGCGTTCGACGCGATCATCGCCGAGTGCCTCGCCGAGGGCGCGCGGAATCAGGCGAAGTCCCGGGCGGAGGCGCCGGCCCCGCGGGTCCGGGCCGAGGATTACAGGCCCGCATCCGAGGTCAAGGTGGCGACGCAGGCCGTCGTCTTCGCCGTCTACTTCGCCGGCCTCCTGGCCCTCCTCTCGCTCCCGTGGTACGGGTCTTTGGCCCTGACCTTGTCGCTCGCCGAGAAGAACGCCCGGTCGCGGCTCGGCTGGCTGGCGGCGGCGCTGGTCCTGTCCCCGCTCGGCTGGGCCTCGATCGACCTGCGGAACGTGCGGTTCTGGATGATCCCGCTGTCCGTCCTGGCGCCGCTCCTGTGCGCTCTCCTGCTGAAAGCTCTGCCCCGGGGAGAGGACGAAGCCCCGCGGACGAAGGCGTGGACCTGGGGGCCGAGGGCGGTGATCCTGGCCTACGCGATGCTGAGCGCGCAGGGCGCCGTCCAGTACACGGCCTACGGGATGACCGCCGGCAGCAGCGAGAAGGCCAACCTCGGGAACCTGGGAGCGGTCCGCTCCGCCTTGAGCATCTATTACGGGGACACCGAGGGCGCCTACCCGCGGGACCTGACGGCGCTGATGCCGAAGTACATGACGGAGCTGCCGGAGCTGAAAGCGCTCAGCCGCGGCAACATCATCCACCTCCCTTCGAGGAAAGTGAAGAACTTCCCGGGGTTGCAGCCCGACGACGCCGGAGGCTGGGGCTACGTCAACGAGCGCTTGACGCCCGGCGGGTCGCCCAATCCTGATTACGGGAACGTGTTCATCAACTGCACGCACGAGGACCTGAGCCAACGGAAGCGCATCGCCGACTACTGAGGACTCGCACCGGTGCGAGTCGCGGGACTGTTTCCGGAAACAGTCAGGGCCGAAAACTACTGATAATCACTAGTCCCGGGGATAGTGATTATCAATAGTTTTCCGGGAGCGCGGCCGGGACCGCGAGGTAGTACCACTCCTCGCCGACGGCCGCGGCCTCATAGGGCATGACGACGAACGCATCCTCCGGAGCGCGCATCTCTTCGCCGTCGGCGCAGCGCGCGAGGACGTCCCCCTTCTTCACGGGATCGAAGTTGCTCCAAGGGCGAGCGAAGGCCCCCTCCCGCTCGCGCCGGACCATCCCGGTCAGGCGCACGGCCTTCGGCCTGGGGCGGCGCGGCGTGCCGATGATCAGGCCGAAGTGGGCGATGGCCCGCCGGGCCGCGTCGAAGGCGAACTCCGCCGCCGCGGGATCGTCGTTGCGGCCCGCCTCCACCGTCAGCGCGCGCTTGCCCAGGGTCTGGGCGTAGCCGGTCGTCGTGAGCGCGTCCGAGCCGGCGTACAGCGCGGGCCAGCCCATGACCAGGAAGTCGGCGCCGAGCGCCTCGGCCCAGCCGCGCACGGGCACGGACTCGTCGTCTAGGAAGACGAACGGGACCGTCGGCGCCGGTGTCCCGTGCAGGTCGAGGACGGCGTCGTGCGCGGCGATCAGCGCGGCCAGCTCGGCGGCGAGCCCCTGCTCGCGGTTGGCGGGGGCGTCGTGAGGCCGCACGATGCGGTTGAGGTTCTCATCGACGAAGTGCAGCCCGCGTTCGACGGCCTCGGCGTTGGCCCGGGGCACGATGGTCAGCTGGCCGCGCGCGAGGGACAGGCCGCCGGACTCGAACTCCGCGGCGAGCCGCTCCAGGGCGACGACGCCGGGCTTCTCGTCGCCGTGCACGCCGCCGAGCAGGAGGACGCGCGGCCCGGGGCCGCGGCTGAAGAAGCGGAGGGCGTCGATCAACGCGAGAGCACGGCGAAGGCGACGGCGTGGTCGCGGCCGTGGGAGAGCGAGAGCTTGAGACCGCGCACCGGCTTGCCGTGGATCTTCACCGACGGGCGGCCGTCCGCGCCGCGCTTGACCGAGATCGCGGTCAGCGGCACCTCGGCCTTGCCCAGCGCCTTGTACACGGCCTCCTTCGCGGCGAAGCGCACGGCGAAGTGCGGCCACGGGTTCTTCTTGCTCTTGCAGTAGGCGATCTCGTGGGCGGAGAAGACGCGGGGCAGGAACTTGGGGTTGCGCCGGGCGAGCGACTTGATCCGCCCGATCTCGACGAGGTCGACCCCGAGCTCCATCCTACTCGACCGTGACGCTCTTCGCGAGGTTGCGCGGCTGGTCGACGTCGCAGCCGCGCAGGTCGGCCACGTGGTAGGCGAGGAGCTGGAGCGGGATGATGTTCACGATCGGCGACAGGATCTCGGGCACCGGGGGCAGGCGCAGGACGGCCTCGCAGTCCTTGAAGTCCCCGACGCCCTCGGTGGCGACGACGATGACCCGCGCGCCGCGGGCCTTCACTTCCTCGAGCGACGACAAGGTCTTCTCGAGGACGCGGGACTGCGTCGCGATCACGACGACCGGCATCTCCGTGTCGATCAGCGCGATGGGCCCGTGCTTGAGCTCGCCGGCGGGGTAGCCCTCGGCGTGGATGTACGAGATCTCTTTCAGCTTGAGGGCCGCTTCCAACGCGATCGGGTAGTTCACGTACCGCCCGATGAACAGGAAGTGCTCGGACTTGGCGAACTTCTTCGCCACGGCCAGGATCTCCTTGTCGAGCTTGATCGCGGCGCGGATCCAGCCGGGGACCTTCACGAGGTCGTCGACGAAGGCGCGGCCCTGCGCCTCGGTCATCGCTCCGCGGCCGATGGCGGCGTGGAGGGTGATGACGGCGAGCGAGGTGAGCTGGCCGATGAAGGCCTTCGTGGACGCGACGCCGAGCTCGGGTCCGCAATGCGTGTACAGGGTCCAATCCGCGGCGCGGGTGAGCGCGGAGCCGACGGTGTTGCAGACGGCGAGGACCTTCGCGCCCCTTTCTTTGGCTATCTTGACGGCGGCCAAGGTGTCGGCGGTCTCGCCCGACTGGGAGACGGCGATGACGAGGTCGTCGGGGCCGACGGTGGTCTCGCGGTAGCGGAACTCGGAGGCGGTCTCGACGCGGGTCGGAACGCCGATGAGCGTCTCGAACCAGTATTGGCCGACGAGGCAGGAATGATAAGCGGTTCCGCACGCGATCATCTGCACGGAACGGATATTCTTGAGTATATCCGCGTTCATCCCGCAGTCGCGCTCGAGGACGCCCTTGAGCGGGAACAGGCGGCCGCGCATGGTGTCCTCGCAGGACATCGGCTGGTCGTGGATCTCCTTGAGCATGAAGTGGCGGTAGCCGGACTTCTCCGCCATCGTGCGGTCCCAGGTGATGTTGATCGGGGTCTTGACGACCTTCTTGCCCGAAAGATTGAAGAACGTCGCGCCGTCCTTCTTGAGGACGGCCATCTCCCCGTCCTCGAGGAACACGGCCTTGCGCGTGTAGGCGAGGAAGGCGGGCACGTCGGAGCCGAGGAAGGTCTCCCCGTCGCCGAGGCCGATGATGAGCGGCGACGCGGTCTTGGCCGCGACGATCACGCCCGGGGCCTTCGACCAGAGCACGGCGACCGCGTAGGCGCCGCGGACGTCCCCGAGGGCGCGGCGCACGGCCTCGAACAACAGAGGCTCGTTGAGGTCGGGCTTGGGCGAGGTGCCCGGCGGCTGCAGCTGCGCGAGCTTCTCGGCGACGAGGTGCGCGAGGACCTCGGTGTCGGTCTCGCTCTCGAACTTGGCGCCGGCGGCGGTCAGGCGGTCCTTGATCTCGAGGTAGTTCTCGATGATGCCGTTGTGGATCACCGCGACGGTGCCCGTCGGGTCGGTGTGCGGGTGGGAGTTGGCCTCGCTGGGCTTGCCGTGCGTCGCCCAGCGCGTGTGGCCGAGGGCGACGGAGCCCGCGAGCGGGCTCGCCGCCAGGATCTTCTCCAGGTTCGTCAGCTTGCCCTGGGCGCGGCGGCGCTCGATGACGCCGTCCACGATGGACGCCAGGCCCGAGGAGTCGTAGCCCCGGTACTCGAGGCGCTTGAGGCCCTCCATGAGCAGGGGAACGGCTTGCTTAGGCCCGACGTAGCCGACGATGCCGCACATGACGGGGCCTTAGTCGATCGCCCGGCGCATCTCGGACACGGCGGTCTTCAGGCCCACGAACACGGAGCGGGCGACGATGGAGAAGCCGATGTTGAGCGCGGACATGTGCGGGATGCGGGCGACGGGGGCCACGTTGTGGTAGTCGAGGCCGTGCCCGGCGTGGACGACGATGCCCATCTCCCAGGCCATGTACGCGGCGAGCTCGAGGCGCTCGAGCTCGAGCTTCTGCTTGGGCTTGCTGTGGGTCTTGGCGTAGTCGCTCGTGTCGAGCTCGACGATGTCGGCGCCGATGTTGCGGGCGGCGCGCACGGCCGGGGCCTCGGGCGCGACGAAGAGGCTGACCTCGACGCCGGCCTTCTTGAGCTTGGCGATCGTCTTGGCGAGGCTCTTGCCGTTGCGGGCGAGGTCGAGGCCCCCCTCGGTCGAGACCTCGCCGGGGCGCTCGGGCACGAGGCACACCGAGGTGGGGCGGGCCTTGAGCACGGCGGCGATGATCTTGGGATCGTCGGACAGCTCGACGTGCGTCTCGCCCTTGAGGCGGCAGAGCTTGACGATGTCCGCGTCCTGCATGTGGCGGCGGTCGCGGCGGAGGTGGCAGACGATGATGTCGGCGCCGGACTGGCGGGCGACCTGCGCGGCCTGCACGGGATCGGGATCGATGTCGAGCCGCGCCTGGCGCAGCGTCGCGACATGATCGATGTTCACGCCCAACTTCAGCTTCTGCTCGGTCTTCATCCGTGTTTCTCCTCTCTTGCGCCCGTCTCCGTCAGATAGATCTTGGCGATGCCGTCGGCGAGCCTGCGGTTCTCCGCGGACCCGGGGCCCTCGACGAGCACGCGCAGCACCGGCTCGGTCCCCGAGTAGCGGACGAACACGCGGCCGCGGCCCGCGAGCGCCTTCGTCGCCGCGGCGATCGCGGCGGACGTGCGGCCGAGCGCGGCGATCGCCGGCTTCTCCTTCACGCGGACGGCGCGCAGCACCTGCGGCGTCGCCTTGTACAGCCGCCCAAGGGCGCTCATCGGCTTGCCCGACTCGCGCCAGGCGGCGAAGGTCTGCAGGCCGGTCAGCATCCCGTCGCCCGTCGGGGCGAAGTCGCGGAACACGATATGCCCGGAGTTCTCGCCGCCCAGGCTCAGCCCCTCGCGCTCGATGGCCTCGGTCACGTAGCGGTCGCCGACGGGGGTGGTGACCGCGTCGACGCCGAGGCCGCTCAGGTAGGACAGCAGGCCGAAGTTCGACATCACGGTCACGGCGACCTTGCCGCCCTTGAGCGCGCCGCGCCGCAGCAGGCGCGCGGCCGCGGCCGCGATCAGCGCGTCGCCGTCGAGGAGGTCGCCGTGCTCGTCGCAGATGAGGGCGCGGTCGGCGTCGCCGTCGAGGGCGAGGCCGGCGTGCGCGCGGCGGCGCTTGACCTCGCGGCGCATCGCCTCGGTCGCGGTGGCGCCGCAGCCGTCGTTGATGTTCCGGCCGTTCGGCCTGACGCCGATCGGGACCACCTCGGCGCCGAGGCCCGCGAGCAGCCTCGGCGCGAACGCCGCGGCCGCGCCGTGCGCGCAGTCCACGACGATGCGCGCGCCGTCGAGGTCGAGCGTCGCCGGGAAGGCGCTCTTGAGGAAATCCAGGTAGATGCCGGCCCGGTCCTCCGCCGCGAAGGGCGCGCGCGCGATCGCGGGCGGCGCGGGGCGCTTCATGCGTCCCTCGACCTCGTACTCGAGCGCGGGCGCCATCTTGAAGCCCGCGCCGTCGAAGAACTTGATGCCGTTGTACTCCGCGGGGTTATGGCTCGCCGAGATCACGGCGCCGGCGAAGCACCCCAGCCGCGGCGCCAGGTAGGAGACGGCGGGCGTCGGGATGACGCCGAGGTCGAGGACGCGGACGCCGGCGGCGGAGAAGCCGGAGAGCATCGAGCGCAGCAGGGCAGGTCCGGAGCCGCGCGTGTCCCGGCCGACCGCGATGAGCGGGGCGACGCCGTTGATCTTGACGCCTTGACGCTCGAGCAGAACCTTCGCCGCGTGATAGGCGAGCGAGCGGACGGATTCCGGCTTGAGCGGGCCCTCGCCGGGGATGCCGCGCACGCCGTCGGTGCCGAACAGGGACGGGGCGCTCACCCGGCCTCCGAAACGGCGCGAAGGGTCTCGACGACGCGGCGGGTCTCGAGGACGTCGTGCACACGCAAGATTGATACGTTGTTGAGGCACGCGTAGGCCGCCACGGACAAGGACGCCGCGAGACGGTCCTCCGATCCGTTGTCGTTCAATATCTTTCCGAACATCGATTTGCGGGAGACGCCCAGAAGAACGGGGGCGATCGCCGAGAGCTCGCCGGCGCGGCGGATGAGGGTGAGGTTGTGATCGAGCGTCTTTCCGAAGCCTATTCCCGGATCCACGACGACCCGGTCCGCGCGGCCTCCGGCCGCGACGAACGACTGGAGGCGACCTTGCAGGAACCGGGAGACCTCGTCGAAACAATCCTTGTAGGTCGGGTTGGCCTGCATCGTCTTGGGCGAATCGCCCAGCATGTGCATCAAGATCACTCGCTCCGCCTTGAGCGCGGCCTGCGCCATGGCTTTATCGCCGCGCAAGGCCGTGACATCGTTTATGATCGTAGCGCCAACGTCTAAAGCTTCGGCCGCTATCGCGGCCTTCGTGGTGTCGATCGAGATCTGGACCTTGACCTGACGGGCCAAGGCCTTGATCACGGGAATGACCCTGACGCGCTCGACCTCCAACGGCACCGCGTCCGAACCCGGACGGGTCGATTCCCCGCCGATGTCCAGGATGTCCGCGCCCTCTTCCACCATCTTCAGGGCGCGTTCGACCGCGAATTCGCTCGTGGTCGCGCGGCTTCCCGCGTGGAACGAGTCCGGGGTGCAGTTGACGACGCCCATGATCGCCGGCTTGACGAATCGCTTCGCGATTCCGTCGGCGGATCGTGCGTCGGTCATCGTCGGGGTCACGATATCAAGCTCTCGCCGAGGCCAGCACGGCGTCGATGTCATCGCCGCTCAGCACCTCGCGGTCGAACAGCGACTGCGCCAGCGTGTCGAGCGCCTTCTTGTTGGCGGCGAGGATGGAACGCGCCTTCGCCTGCGCCTCGGTCACGATGCGCTTGACCTCCTCGTCGACGAGCTGCATCGTGCGCTCCGAGAAGGCCCCGCCCTTGTTCAGGTCGCGGCCCATGAACATCTCCTGGTCGGGCTTCTTCAGCGACAGCGGGCCCACGATCTCGCTCATGCCGAACTCGGTGACCATGCGCGTCGCGTAGGCCGTCGCCTTGGACAGGTCGTCCGCGGCGCCGGTGGTGATCTCGTTGAAGGCGAGCTCCTCGGCGGCGCGGCCGCCGAGCAGGATGGCGAGGCGGTTGGTGATGTCGACGCGCGAGGTCAGGTACTTGTCCTCGAGCGGCAGCTGGAGCGTGTAGCCCAGCGCGAAGCCGCGGGACAGGATGGAGACCTTGTGGACCGGGTCCGTGCCGGGGAGCATCTTGGCGACGATGGTGTGGCCGCACTCGTGGTAGGACACGATCTTCTTCTCGCGGTCGGACATGATGTTGGACCGCTTCTGGGGCCCGGCCATGACGCGCTCGATGGCCTCCTCGAGGTCGGCGAGCTCGACGACCTCCTTGTTCTTGCGCGCGGCGAGCAGGGCGCCCTCGTTGATGACGTTGGCGAGGTCCGCGCCGGCGAAGCCGGGCGTGCGGCGGGCGACGACCGCGAGGTCGGCGTCCGGCGCCATCTTCACGATCTGGGAGTGGACCTTGAGGATCGCCTCGCGGCCCTTGCAGTCGGGCACGGGCACGTTGATCTGCCGGTCGAAGCGGCCGGGCCGCAGGAGCGCGGTGTCGATCACGTCGGGGCGGTTGGTCGCGGCGATGAGGATGATGCCCTGGTTCTGCTCGAAGCCGTCGAGCTCGATGAGGAGCTGGTTGAGCGTCTGCTCGCGCTCGTCGTGGCCGCCGCCGAGGCCCGCGAAGCGGGCCCGGCCGACCGCGTCGAGCTCGTCGATGAAGATGACGGCGGGAGCGGCCTTCTTGGCCTGGTCGAACAGGTCGCGCACGCGCGAGGCGCCGACGCCGACGAACATCTCGACGAACTCGGAGGCGGAGGCGGAGAAGAACGGCACGCCGGCCTCGCCGGCGACCGCGCGCGCGAGCAAGGTCTTGCCCGTGCCGGGGGGCCCGAAGAGCAGGACGCCGCGCGGCATCTTGCCGCCCAGCTTCTGGTACTTGTCGGGGGTCTTCAGGAAGTCCACGACCTCGCGGAGCTCCTCCTTCGACTCCTCGCAGCCGGCGACGTCGGCGAAGGTCGTCTTCTTCTTCTTCTCGTCGACCATCTTGGCCTTCGACCGGCCGAAGGACATCGCCTGCTTGCCTCCGACCTGGACCTGGCGGATCACGAAGAACCACCAGAGGAAGAAGAAGAGCAGGATGCCGCCGAGGTTCAGCGCGAAGGCGTACATGCCGCTGCGGTCGCGCTCTCCCTGGAAGTTGGAGACCTTGTGGAGCTCGAGGTCCTCGACGAGCTTCGGGTCGGGCAGGGGCAGGGTCCGGAAATGCTGGGTCGCGCCCTTCTTGTCCCGGTAGTCGCCGCTGATCATGTCCGGGCGCATGCGGACCTGGGTGATCGTGCCCTCGCGCAGGCGGGCCTTGAACTCGGAGTACGGGATCTCGGCCTCGAGCGGGACGGTCTTGACGCTGTTGAACAAGGTCAGCAGGAGGACGAAGCCCAGGCCCCAGATGACGAGCTGCTTCAGGTTTTTATTGTCCATCTAGATCTTCAACACTCCCACGCACGGCAGTTGGCGGTAGCGCTCGTCGTAGTCGAGGCCGAAGCCCACGACGAACTCGTTCGGGATCTTGAATCCCACGTATTTAGGCGTGAACGGGACCTTCCGGCACTCGGTCTTGTCGAGCAAGGTGCAGACCTCGAGCGAGCTCGGATGATGCGCGCGCAAAGTCTCGGTCAAAGAGGTCAAGGTCAGGCCGGTGTCCACGATGTCCTCGATGAGCAGCAGATGCTTGCCCTCGGGGCTCTGGCGCAGGTCGAGCAAGGTCCGGATGGCGCCGGTCGAGGCCGTGCCCGCGTAGGAGGAGACCGCGACGAAGTCCGTCTCGACGTCCACCGCGGGGCCGATCGCCCGCAGGAGGTCGGCGAGGAAGATGACGCTTCCTTTGAGCACGCCCACCACCACCAGGCGCTTGCCCGCGTAATCGCGCGTGATCTGGGCGCCCAGCTCCTTGATCCGGGCGCGGAGGGTCTCTTCATCGAACAAAACCCGGTTCAAAGCGGGATGGACGGCGGTTTGGGGGGTCATGAACGCGCATTTTACCTTTTAGGTCCGCTCCTTATCAAGGAAGCGCGCGGCGGCGGCGTTACGGGGCCGAGTCCTGAGGGTGGACGGCATGGGATTGGTCTGCTACAATGCCGCCGATGCCCGCCCCCACCGTACTCGCCTTCTCCGTCCTCGTCGTCGACGACGAGCCGGACGCCCGCACGCTCCTGCGCGGCGAGCTCGAGAAGGTCCCCGGCGTGACCCTCAAGGTCGGGACCGCCGGCACCGGCGACGAGGCGCTCAACAAGCTCAAGGACACCCCTTTCGACCTCGTCTTCCTCGACTACCGCCTCCCCCCGACCAACGGCCTCGACATATTGGAGAAGATCCGTCAGCACCACCCGAAGACCGCCGTCGTGATGACCACGGCCGCGGGCAACGAGCAGGTGGCCGTGGCCGCCATGAAGAAGGGCGCGATGGACTACATCACGCAACGGGACCTGCGCCAGACCGACCTGGGCCAGCTCCTGCGCCGCGTCATCGAGATCCGCGACCTGGTCAACCAGAACATGGAGCTGCGCCAGGTCAACCAGATGAAGAACGAGTTCATCGCGAACGTCTCCCATGAGCTGCGCACCCCCCTGACGGTCGTCATCGGCTACGCCAACACGATGAAGGACGGCAGCATGGGCCCCCTCAACGAGGCCCAGCAGAAGGCGCTCGGCTCGATGATCGAGCGCGCCGAGGGCCTGATGGCCACCCTCAACAACATCCTGCGCATCCGCGAGGTCCACGAGGGCCGCAAGCAGCTCCTGCTCAAGCCCGTCGAGCTCAACCGCCTCGTCGCCGCCGCGCTCGAGCGCGCCGGACGCGAGATCCGCCGCCGCAAGCTCAAGCTCGCGGCCGAGCAGCCCGCCTCCGAGATCTGGGTGATGGCCGACGAGGAGAAGCTCGGCGACGTCATCGACAACCTGCTCTCCAACGCCTGCAAGTTCAGCCCCGTCGAGGGCGCGCTGCGCGTGACCGTCGTGACCGAGAAGGGCCACGCCCGCCTGTCCGTCATCGACGCCGGCCCCGGCGTGCCGCCCGAGGTCCTGCCGCACATCTTCGACACCTTCTCCGCCGCCAACCAGGGCCCGACGCGCGAATACCCCGGCCTCGGCCTCGGCCTGCCGCTCTCCAAGCAGATCGTCGAGGCCCTCGGCGGCCGCATCTGGATCGAGAGCGAGGGCTCCGGGCGCGGCACGACGGCCCGCCTCGAGCTCCCGGTCTCGGCGAAGGACGCGCCTCCGACCGTCGTCGACGGCTCCGAGGCCGTGCGCAAGAAGCGCGTCCTCATCGTCGAGGACAACCCCGACCTCGTCGAGGTGCTGATGCTGTTCCTCGCGAGCGTCAGCCGGAACCTGGCGATCTCCACCGCGCACTCCGGCTTCGAGGCGCTCGAGCGCATCGAAGAGGAGCTGCCCAGCCTCGTCATCCTCGACGTGATGATGCCCGGCATGGACGGCTTCGAGGTCCTGTCCCGCCTCAAGCGCCTGCCGGGCGACAAGCGCCCCCCGGTGATGGTGCTGACCGGCTACTCCGACGCCCTGTCCCGCGCCAAGGACGCCGGCGCCGACGAGGTCATGCTCAAGCCGTTCGAGAAGAACGCCTTCGTCAAGAAGGTCCTCCAGCTCCTCGGCGCCCCGACCGTCTGACGTGGCCGCCGAGGTCTTCCTCTATTTCCTGAGGCTCGGCGCGACGGTGTTCGGCGGCGTCGGCCCCCAGCTCCTCGCGATGCGCCGCGACCTCGTCGACTCGCGCCGCTGGGTCACCCCCGCCGAGTTCGACCGCGGCGTGGCGCTCGCCTACCTCTGCCCCGGGCCGGTCGGGACGCAGGCGGGCGTGTACATGGGATGGCGCCGCGCCGGCGCCCTCGGCTCCTTCGCCGCGCTGACCGGGTTCCTCCTCGTTCCCTTCCTTCTCGTCGTCGCCCTCGCCGCCGCGCACGCGCGCTACGGCTCCGGCGGCTGGTTCGGCAGCCTCGTCCTCGGGATGCGCGCCGCCGTCGTGCCGGTGATCGCGCTGTCCGCCGTGAGGCTGTTCCGGACCGCGCTGACGGGCCGGCTCGAGAAGGCCGTCTCGATCGCGGCCCTGGCCTGGTGCGTCGTCCGCCCGGAGGACGCGACCGCCGCCGTGCTCGCGGCCGGGGCGCTGCTCGCCTTCCAGGCGTCGCGCGGGGCCAAGGAGCGCGGCGCCGCCTCCGCGGGCCTCCTCGCCCTGTTCCTCGTCGGCCTGCAGGCGGGCGCGCTCGTCTACGGCACCGGCCAGGCCATCCTCCCCATCGTGCGCGAGGCCGCCGTCGTGCGCCGGAGCTGGCTCACCGACGCCCAGTTCGCCGACGCGGTCTCCGCCGGGCTCGTCACGCCGGGCCCCATCGTGATGGCGATCGCCTACGTCGGCTTCGTCGCCGCCGGCTTCGGGGGCGCGCTCGCGGCCGCGTCCGGCGCCTTCCTCCCGGGCTGGGTCCTCGTCCTGGTCGTCGGGCCGTGGATGGAGAAGCTCGAGCGCGACCCGCGCCTGAAGGCCTTCGCGCGCGGCGCGACCGCCGCCGCGCTCTTTTTATAAGGCTATAATTCCCCCATGGCGCGCGTGCTGATAGTCGACGACGAGGAGTACATCCGGGACCTCATCAAGGAAGTGCTCCTGGCCCAGGGCCACGAGTTCGAGCTCGCCGCGGGCGGGACCGAGGCCCTCGAGGTCCTGCGCCGGAAGGCGATCGACCTCGCCATCATCGACCGGAACATGCCCGGCATGAGCGGCATCGAGGTCGTGCAGCTCATCCGGCAGAACCCGAAGACCAAGGGCCTGAAGGTCCTCATGTGCACCGGGTCGAGCGTCACGAAGGAGATCGACGAGGCCTTCGCCGCCGGCGCCGACGACTATCTGCTCAAGCCCTTGAACTTCTCGGCCCTGCTCGGCAAGGTCGCCAAGGCCCTGGCCTCCCCCTCCAAATGAAGCGCGCGACCGTGGTCGTCTTGTGCGGCGGGAGATCGGCCGAAAGGCTGGTCTCCCTCGTCTCGGCGCAGTGCGTCGTCGCCAACCTCGACGCGAAACGATTCAAAGTCAGACTGATCCACATCGGGACGGACAACGGATGGTTGGAGATCTCATCCGGGCGCCTTCTGGCCGAGACGCCGGGCTCGCTGCATGGCGGAGGAGCTTCGGTGCTTCGCCTTCGGCGGAACGGCATCAAGGTCGACCCTTGGAGGCTGCTGACCTC
The DNA here is from genome assembly GCA_016191335.1 of Elusimicrobiota bacterium. Taxonomy (GTDB): domain Bacteria; phylum Elusimicrobiota; class Elusimicrobia; order UBA1565; family UBA9628; genus GWA2-66-18. Next base: position 27,239 of record JACPOW010000043.1, read on the forward strand.
GCTGGGACCTCGCGATTGTGTGTTTCCCGTATTGCATGGCCCCATGGGCGAGGACGGCACGATGCAGGGCCTGCTCGAGCTGGCCGGCGTCGCCTACGTCGGCTGCGGCGTCCTGGGTTCGGCGGCGGGGATGGACAAGGAGGCGACCAAGCGCGTCGCCCAGTCGGCCGGACTGCCCCAGGTCCCGTGGGCCGTCGCCCGCACCCCGCGCGAGGCGTCCGCCGCCGCGCGCCGCTTCGGCTTCCCCGTCTTCATCAAGCCCGCGCGCATGGGCTCCTCGGTCGGCGTCGTGAAGGTCAAGGGGCCTTCCGGCGTCGCCGCGGCGCTGCGCGAGGCGCTGCGCTACGACGACAAGGCCCTCGTCGAGAAGGGCATCCCCGCCCGCGAGGTCGAGACCGCCGTGCTCGGCGACCCCTGGGCCCCGAAGGGCGACCGCTTCGAGCTCAAGGCCTCGCTGTGCGCCGAGATCCTGCCGAACGCCGAGTTCTACGACTACAAGGCGAAGTACCTCGACCCGGACGGCGCGAGCTTCGCCATCCCCGCGCCGATCCCGGCCAAGGTCTCCGCGCGTGTTCGCGCGGTGGCTCTCGCCGCGTTCCGCGCCCTGGACCTGTACGGCCTGGCCCGCGTGGACTTCTTCGTGCACACGAAGACCGGCGCCGTGTACTTCAACGAACCGAACACCTTGCCCGGCTTCACCCCCGCCAGCATGTACCCCCGCCTGTGGCGCGAGACCGGGCTCCCCACGAAGAAGCTCGTCGAGACCTTGGTCGCTCTGGCCCTGCGCCGCGCCGCCTCCCGGCGGCGCATCAGCACTAAGCATTGAATGCCCGCGGACTGTTTCCGGAAACAGTTCTCGTCGATAGTTGAGGGACTCGCACCGGTGCGCGTCGCCGTGAAGCCATGATCGACGCGCTGATCGTCGCGGGCTTCCTTCTCGCGTGCCTGTACCTCGGCGCGCGCGCGCGGCGGAGCGAGGACCTCGAGGGCTGGATCCTCGCCGGCCGGACCTTGACCTTGCCGGTGTTCGTCGCCACCCTCGTGCCCACCTTCTACGGCGGCGTCCTCGGCATCGGCGAGTTCACCTGGAGCGCCGGCCTGTCGAACTGGACGGTGATGGCCCTGCCTTACTACGTGTTCGCCGGCCTCTACGCCGTGTTCCTCGCCGGGCGCGTGCGCGCGGCCGCCGGGATGACCATCCCCGACCATCTCGAGTCGGCCTACGGGCGCCCGACCGCGCTGATGGGCGCCCTGCTCGTGTTCCTCCTCGCCAGCCCCGCCGACGAGCTCCTGATGGCCGGCTCCTTGCTCGGCCACATGACGGGACTGCCCGTCGCGGCCGCGTCGGCGGTCGCGGCCGCCGTCGCGCTCGCCTTGATCTGGCGCGGCGGCCTGCGCTCCGACGCGGCCGCCAACCGCCTGCAGTTCGTCGTCATGTTCGCGGGCTTTTTCCTGATCATCCCCTTCGCCTGGCATGCCCTCGGCAGCCCCTCGACCATGGCCGCGAAGCTGCCTGCGGGCCACATGAGCCTCACCGGCGGTATGGGGCTGCCCAAGCTCGTCGGGTGGTGGCTGATCGCGGTGTGGACCATCGTCGACCCATCCTTCCATCAGCGCTGCGCCGCGGCGGAGAGCCCGGCGGTGGCGCGCAAGGGCATCCTGATCTCGATCGCGTGCTGGGCCGTGTTCGACCTGATGACGACGACGGCGGGGCTGTACGCGCGCGCCGCGCTGCCCGTCATGGGTAACCCGGCCCTCGCCTTCCCCCTGCTCGCCGACGCGGTGATGCCCCCGGTCGCCCGCGGCCTGTTCATCGCCGGCGTCTCCGCCTCGCTGTTCGCCGCGCTCCAGGGCACGGCGATGCTCGCCGCCGCGTGCCTGGGCAAGTCCCGCCTGCGCGCGGGCCTCGTCGCGACGATGATCCTCTCCTACGCGCTCTCCCGGCTCGTGCCGTCCATCGTCGGCCTGTGGTACGCGGTGGGAAGCGCCGCGATCCCGGGGCTGCTCTTGCCGATGCTCGGCGTCTACCTCCCGGCGCTGCGCGTGCCCGGGAGCTGGGCGGCCGCCTCGTCGGCGGCGGGCTGGCTGGCCTCGCTGTCCTGGGTCGTCGCCGCGCAGAGGAACGGGGCGCCGCCGCTCGGCGTCGAGCCGATGTTCCCGGGACTGCTCGTGTCCGGCGCGCTGTGGGCGGCGGGCTACTTCTCGTCGACGCGCACGGCCACGCCGGCCCCGAGCAGCACGCCCCAAGCTCCGCAGTAAGCCCAGATCAGGATCGCGAGCACGGAGCTCAGCGCGCCGTTGAACAGGCTGACGTGCCACACCTTGGGCAGCAGGTAGGAGAACAGCAAGGACACCCCCGACCAGGTCGCCGCGGCCACCGCGGCCCCGGCGGCGGCGGCGCGCCACGACGGGCCCTTCTGCGGGACGAAGACGTAGGTCGAGGCGAAGGCCGCGAACAGCATCACGAAGGCGGTCGGGTAGCGGATGACGGAGCCGAACGCCCGCGGGAGGAGGCCCCCGCCGCCGAAGCGCGCGAGCTCGCCCTGCGCGAGCGGCAGCATCACGAAGCCGACGGCCGCCGCGCCGATCGCGATCGCCCAGATGGCCAGCACGCCGAAGGCCTTCCCGCGCCGGCGCCAGCCGCCGAGGTTGGGGCGCTCGGGGTCCGAGAACAGGAAGTGCACCGCGCGCGTCATCTCGTTGAGGCCGCTCGACGCGGTCCACACCGCGAGCACCGTGCTCGCCGCGGCCAGGCCGTGCGAGCCCTGCTGGATCGACGCGGCGAGCGCGTCGGGGCGGAACTTGCTCTCCGGCGGCAGGACGTCGCGCAGGAAGCTCAACAGCTCCGGCGTGAGGTTCGCCGAGAACACCGCCGCCACGCCCCGCGACACGACGATCAGGAAGGGCACGAGCGAGACGAGGAAGTAGAACGCCATGGCGGCCGCGAAGCTGGGGAGCATGTTGAGCTTGCCTTGAAGACGGCGGCCGAGTAGCCAGAGCACGGGTACAGCTTAGGAAATCTCCCCCGGCGCGGCTACGGCGCGGCTTCCTCGCCGGCCTTGATGGACTCGAGTTTGAGGATCACGCGCTCGAAGGTGTCCTTGAAGCCGCCGGAGAACGGCTCGTCGATGACGCGCAGGGTGCCGAGGCGGTCGACGCGGTCCGCCGGGATCAGGCCCCGGCCCGGGGCCTCCGCGCGCAGGCGCTCGAGCTGGTCCGACGGGAGGACCTCCCCGGCGGCGAGCTTCGCGGCGAACTTCTTCTCCACGAGCCGCGCGGCCTCGGCCGCGTCCTTGCCCACGAGAAGGAACTCCTTGCCGCCCGCGCGCACGGGCTCCTCCACCGAGTAGCCGAGCTTGCGCAGGCGGTTGACCTCGACGCGCATGATCACGCCGAGGCGCTTGAGGTACCGGTCGCCCGCGTCGTGGCCGAGCACGTCGTTGACGGCCTTGAAGTTGCGCGCCGAGATCATCGCCGCCGCGCCCTTGCCGTCGTAGTCCGCCTCCCACTGCGGCCGCGCCATGTCGATCCACTCCGCGGTCCGCGTCAGCGTCAGCGGGTCCTTGAACACGGCCTCCAGGAACACCGCGTACTCCTTCTGCGTGAGCTTCTCCTTGAGCGCGCGGATCTCCGACACGCGGTCGGGCCGCGGCGCGGCCGGCGCGGCGTCCCGGGGCGCGACGCCCTGCGCCAGCGCGGAGAGCTCGCGCAGGCGCGTGAAGGTCAAGGTCCCGGGGACCTCGACGACCGCCTCCCCGCGCAGGCCCTCGGCCTTCGCTTTATTGAGAACCCCGTCGGCGGCCTTGAGCGCGCTCTCGAAGCCCCGCCCCTTCTCGGCCGCGATGCCGTAGGTGAAGTCTCCGACCGGGCCGGTGCGGTTCATGCGGGCCATCGCCGCGTCGATCGCCTGCCTCTCCGGCGCGCCCGTCTCGCTGAGGACCTTCTCCGGCGGGAACGCCTCGCGCATGCGGCGCGCGAACTCGATGATGTCGTTCATCGAGCCGAAGGCGACGATCTCCTCTCCTCCGAGGCGCGCCGCGCGCACGCCGGTCGCCTTGGCGAGGGCGTCGATCCTCGGCCCCGCGGAGGCGAGCATGCGATCCCCCATCTCCTTGCCCGCCACGGGCCCGTGCACGTCGGCCAGGCCCGCGTTGACCGCGCCGAAGTTGTTCATGTCGAGCATGGCCACCGTCGGCTCCGGCACGCCCGCCAGCAGCTCCTCCGCCTTCTCCATGATGAAGGCGCGGTTGGGCAGGCCCATCAGGCCGTCGGTGTAGAATATCTCCTCGGCCTTCTTGAACAGCGCCTCCTCGCCGCGGGATATCAGCGAGATCTCCATCTGCCGCAGCGGCGAGCGCTTGTCGGAGACGTTGCGGGAGGGCCCGTTCGTGGGGCTCTGGTCGAAGAAGCCGTCGGCGACGCCGCGGATGCGGATCGGGCGGTTGCGGATGTGGTCGAAGACGTCGACGGGCGTCCCCAGGATGGCCCCGGCATGAACCGAGAGCGCCCGGGCGTTCTTGATGGTCGGCCTCCAGCGCGGGTCGAGCCCGACCCTCGAATAAGTGCCGCTGTTGAAGTCGAGCCGCGGCCGTCCAGTGGCCGGGTCCACCAGGACCTCGCCGGCGAACAGCACCGGCCGCCCTCCGCCGAGCGCCGCGTGCTTGACGCCCATCTCCCTGTCGTTGCCGGGCACGACGCGCCCGACCGTCATGCCGATCGTGCCGTCGGGGTTCTCGAAGATCACGTAGTTGTGCTTGACCCCGGGCTTCATCCGTTTCCAAGAGGCCGCGTCGGCCTCGAAGACGAGGCCGTGCTCCCGCGCGACCTGCATGATCTCGGGCGTGTAGATCGTGCCGGGCAGCAATCCGGGGTCGAGCTTGACGCCCGCGCCGCGCCGCTCGAAGCCCGCCGGCCGGGCGACGGGGCCCGAGACCCCGGCCTCTCGGGCCGCGCTTTGGTCGAAGAGGGCCCGACCGGCGTCGCCTCCCGCCTCGGGCGAATCGTCCGACTTCGACGGGGCGGTCAGGACATGCCCGCCGATGACGCGGGGCTTGACCGGCGTTAAGGCGGAGCCCGGCAACGACGGGACCGCCGCCGCCGGCGTCCCCGGACGCGCGGCCTGCGGCCGGGCCTTGAGCGGCAAGGTCGAGGTCGGGCGTATGCCCGTCGCCGGGACGGCTCCCGGCCGGGCGACGGCGGCGTCGACGGCCGCGGGCTGGACGAGGTTCGGCGCCGGCGCCAGGACGTTCGCCAACGTCGGCGCGCCGGAGGCCGACAACGACGGCACCGTCAGCTGGACCGGGGCGGGAGCGCCGAGGGAGGACCCGATCGCGCCCGTCTGCGTACCGGGCGCGGCCTGGCCGGATACGGGGCCTTCGATCTGTCCGGCGCGGACGGCGCAGGACAGGCCCAAAATCAGCAGGGCTCGGAGGGAGAGGGGCCTCACACCCCCAATATAACAGCCCCGCCGGGGTCCTGCCAGGTGATTTATGTAAGGAGAAGCGCCTTGACCCTCCGGGCCGATTTGACGACAATGGCTCATGGACCTGAGCGCCGGCGCGACGATCTTCCTGGGCGCCTGCGTCTTCTTCGCCGGGGTCGTGGACGCGCTGGCCGGCGGCGGCGGCCTCATCACCTTGCCCGCCTACCTCGCCGTCGGCCTCAACCCGGCCCTGGTGCTCGGCACCAACAAGCTCAGCTCCTCCGTCGGCACCGTCGTCTCCACCTGGCGCTACCACAACGCGCTCAAGTTCTCCATCAAGGACTTCCTCCCCGTCATCGCGGCCTCCATGGCCGGCTCCTGGCTCGGAGCGCGCGCCGCCATCCTCGTCGACCCGTCCTGGATCCGGCCGATGCTCCTCATGGCGCTGCCCGTCGTCGCTTGGCTGGTCTGGTCGAAAAAAGACTTCGGCTCCGTCGACGACAGCCACCATCTCTCCGCCGCCGAGCGCCGGCGCCGCGGCGTCCTGGTCGCCGCCCCCATCGGCGCCTACGACGGCTTCTTCGGCCCGGGCACCGGCACCTTCTTCGCCATCGCCTTCGCCCGCTGGGGCCGCCACGACCTATTGGGCGCGACGGCGCGCGCGAAGATCCTCAACCTCGTCTCCAACCTCGGCGCTCTGGGCGCCTTCATCTGGGCCGGCCGCCTCGACTGGAAGATCGGCCTCTCGATGAGCCTCCTCTCCGTCGCCGGCCACTGGGTCGGCTCCCACCTCGGCGTCAAGAAAGGCGCCTCCGTGATCCGGCCCGTCGTGGCCCTCGTCTGCGCCGGCCTGTTCGCCAAGGTGCTCTTCGACGCCGTTCGTTGATATGATGTCCCCGTGAGCGAACGCCTGATCGCCGTCTACGAAGTCCCGGGTCCCGCGGCCGAGGCCGAGAAGACCGCGCGCGCGATCGCTTTTGAAGAAACCGTCGAGGTCCCTTTCGAGTTCCCCCTTCCCTCCCGTATCCGCGAAGGAATCGTCGGCCAGACGGGGACCCTCGCCCCCGTCGAGAACGGGCGCTTCCGCGTCGAGATCTCCTTCCCCGCCTCGCTCGCGGGCGGGCGCATCGGGGCGCTCCTCAACCTCGTCTTCGGGAACGCCTCGATCTGGCCGGGCGTGCGCCTCGTCGACATCCGTTTTCCAGAATCTTTTCTCTCGGCGTTCTCCGGCCCGAACTACGGCGCGGCCGGGCTCCGGGCCCTCCTCGGGGTCCAGGGCCGTCCATTGCTCGCCACGGCGCTCAAGCCGATGGGCTCGACCGAGGCCGAGCTCGCCGAGTCCGCCGCCGCCTTCGCGCGCGGCGGCGGGGACATCGTCAAGGACGACCAGAACATCGTCGACGCGACCTTCGCCGCGTTCCGCTCCCGCGTCTCGCGCATCGCCTCAGCCGTGTCCGGGACGAAGTGCCTGTACTTCCCCCACCTGTCGGGGCCTCAGGAAGAGCTCGAGGAGCGCCTGCGCTTCGTCCTCGGCCTCGGACTCAAGGGCGTCCTCATCTGCCCCGCCATCGTCGGCCTCGACGCGATGCGCGCCCTGGCCGACCGGCGCAAGGCCGTGTTTATGGCCCACCCCGCCTACTCCGGAGCCTTCTACGCCGAGCGCTCCCACGGCATCGAGCACTCGTTGTATCTGGGGACTTTGATGCGCCTGGCCGGGGCCGACATCACCGTCTTCCCCAACGCCGGGGGCCGCTTCGCCTTCACGCCCGCCGAGTGCCGCGCCATCGCCGAGCGGGGCCGCGCGCCGCTGGGCGGCCTGGCGCCGATCTTCCCGGCTCCGGGCGGCGGGATGAACCTGGACAACACCGCCGCGATGGCGGCCGATTTCGGGACCGACGCGATCTGGCTCGTCGGCGGACGCCTGCTGATGCATCCCGGCGGGCCGGAAGCCGGGGCGCGCGCCTTCCGCGAGAAGATGCCCTCCTAGGGCAGACCATGCGAAGACCGACAAGTGCTCTTGTTCTCGGGGCCTTATTCGCGAGCGGATGTTCAACGGTGAACACGAAGACTCACGGAGGATGGGGGCACAAGTATTCGGGAACTAAATGCGCTACCGAGAATTTTAGACTCATAGGCTCTTCCGCAACGCCACTTGCGCCCCTATTCATCCCCGATATCGTCATATCGGCGGTCGCCGATACGCTCATTGCACCTTTTGAGATGTTCGCATCAACTCGAACCGCGAGCATGAACTGTGGGAACAGTTTTTAGACGGCAGCCGCCTATCCGAGCGTTATCCACACGATTCACAGCGCACACTTTCGCCGAAAGTAAACGCGCTATGAAGGAGACCCGCCGTGGGTGATCTGCTCACCGTCTACCTCTGGGTGCTGCTGCTGTCGAGCCTGCTGGCGACGGGCTTCCTCGCCACCAAGGTGACCGAAGCGGATTTCAAGATCCGGCTGGCGTCCTATTTCGCGCTGTACAACATCGCCTGCATCCTTCTGCGCATGGTGATGCCGACGCGGGAGATGGCGCTGACGCTCAACTGGATGAACCCGCTGCTGGGCCTGACCTTCGCTTTGATACAGCCCGTCGACCGCGCCTTCCATGTCGCCGACCCCGCCCTACGCGTCGCGATCCGGGCCACGGCGACCTTGGTCGGCTCGACGGGGATCTGGGTCGCGCTGGGCTGGGTGCTCGGCGCGATGCTCGACGACCGGGTGGAGAAATAGCCCATGTACGACATCGACAGCCGCGACCGCGTCGCCGTGCTCGACCTCGCGCCGCCCCCGGATTCGGGCGATCCCCTGCCCATCGTCCTGGCCAAGGACGGCGCCGTGATCCTGTCCTACGTGGCGGGAAGGGAGCTGACCGTCGTGGCGACCTTCCCCGTCTGCGCCGCGACGCTCTTCGGGGAGCCGCGGGCCAAGTCGCTCGGCAAGCACCCGCTCGCGGAGCGCGGGCTCAAGCCGCACGGCGCCTTCGAGGTGAAGGACTCCTCCTGGGCGCGCGCGCTCGAGGCGCGCGACGGCACGGGGCGCAAGAAGCACTTCATCTTCACCTTCCGCGACTCCGTCTTCGAGTGCGTCGCCAACGACATCGGCGTGGAACTCATCAGGGAAGACGACGACACCATCAAGCTGATGTCCAAGCGCCTGTATAAGTAGGGCCCGCCAGGGAACTTTTTCGCCCCCTCGATCGTATGAGAGGTGATGACCCTTGACGAAATCCCTTACTTATGGTACGCTACACCATAACCTATGGTTCAACCCATCCATAGGTACAAGCACACGTACCCCGACGGCAGCATCGTGCAGATCGTGATCTGGGAGATACCCCGTTCGCACGACCGCCCCGACGGGATCCGTTATCGACTGGCGTTCGTCCCCGCTTTGGCCGCGAGCCCGGCGGTCCCCTACGATAACCATCACCCGAAAGGCCATCACAAGCACATCCGGGGCGTGGAATACGCCTACGAATTCAGCGATTGGAACAAACTGATTGAAGATTTCTACAAGGACAAAGAAGCGCATGCGAATCTTTGAGGTCAAATTCATGACCGAAGAGGAGGCCAAAGCCAAGTTCCTGGCTTCGGTCAAGCTCGCCCATACCGGCCAGAAATATCCCGGCGACGAGGGAGTCTTCTTCACCGGCTGGGAAGCGGCGCTCAACGCGTTCACCGACAAGCGCCTGGAGCTGCTGCGGCTCATCAAGAAGCACTCCCCCCGCTCGATCAACCAGCTCTCCAAGATCGCCGGCCGCGATTTCAAGAATGTCTATACGGACGTTATGCTTTTCAAGCATCTCGGCATCGTCCGCGTCCCCGGCGGGCGGAGGCCCGCGGAGCCCCTGAAGGTGCTCTACGACGCGATCGACATCCACACGCTCATCTGATTCTCCGATTGACGCCCCCGTCGGGGAATTGCTACGATTACCCCTCGCCTCATCCAGCCCTTAGGAGTATCAAGCCTCATTAATAATTACAACAGGAATTTTAAGGATAGCCGGGACACGACCCGGATAAACGGAATGATCCGGGCCTCCATGGTCCGGCTCATCGACGCAGACGGGACGCAGGTGGGAGTCAAGCCGATCGCCGAGGCGCTGGCCTTGGCCCGGACGCGCGGATTGGACCTCGTGGAGGTCGCCGCGACGGCGCAGCCCCCGGTTTGCAAGGTTTTACCGTACTCGAAGTACAAGTACGAGCAGGACAAGAAGGAAAGGGAGTCCCGGAAGAAGCAGAAGGCCGGCCTCCTGAAGGAACTGAGGTTTCGGCCGAACATCGGCCTGCATGACTTAGAAGTGAAGGTCCGGCAGATCGAGGAGTTCATCGACGCGCACGACAAGGTGCGCATCACGGTGGTCTTCCGCGGGCGCGAGATGCAGCACCGGGACCTCGGGTTCAAGCTTTTGATGTCGATCCAGGAAAAGCTGGTCGACAAGGCGGCCGTCGAGCAGGCTCCGATGCCTGACCGAAACCGCCTCGTGATGACGCTGATTCCGAAGCCGCACTGACTTACCAAGCCGCTCAAATAAAAGTAGAGGTTCGTATGCCCAAGTTGAAGTCTCATTCCGGCGCGAAGAAGCGCTTCCGCACCAACGCCTCGGGGAAGTTCAAGCACGAGCATCCCGGACAGCGTCACCTGATGGCCCCCCTCGGCGGCAAGCGCCGCCGCTTCCTGCAGGGGTCTTCCACCCTTAACTCGACCGACGCGAAGACGATGCGCCGGTTCCTCCCGTACGGCTGAGGCATAGACCACCATGAGAATCAAATCCGGCGTCACCACCCGCGCCCACAAGAAGAAGTATTTCAAGCTCGCCAAAGGCAACTACTCCGCCAAGCGCTCGCGCTGGCGGATGGTCAAGCAGCAGGTCGAGGCGTCCCTCGCCGAGTCGTACATCGGCCGCAAGGACAAGAAGGGCGACTTCCGCTCCCTCTGGATCGAGCGCATCAACGCCGCCTGCCGCCAGCACGACACGACCTACAGCCGCTTCATCAGCGGACTGAAGAAGGCCGGCATCACGCTCAACCGCAAGATGCTCTCCGAAATGGCCATCCGCGACGGCGCGTCGTTCGGCAAGATCATCGCCCTCACCAAGGGCGCGTAAAACTCCGGCCATGACTCGCGCCGACTGGGAGAAATCCTACGTCTCAGCCGAGTCGGCCTTGCGTGACGCCGGAGTCGAGAACGCGGACCTCCTGAAGCTCGAGGAGGTCCGCGTTCGATTTATGGGGAGGAAGGGCGCGCTCACCGAGCTGCTCAAATCCCTGAAGGACCTGTCCATCGAGGACAAGCGCGAGCTCGGCCCGAAGGCGCAGGGCCTGAAGGCGAGCTTCGACGCCCTGATCGACGCGCGCAAGGCCGCCCTGGAGGACGCCGGCGACGCCGCCGCCCTCGAGAAGGACGCCATCGACCTCACCTTGCCGGCCATCCGCCCGCCGAAGGGGCGCCTGCATCCGCTCACGACGACCTTGCACGAGATCGCGCGCACTTTCCAACTCATGGGTTATTCCTGGGCAGAAGGCCCCTTCGTTGAGGACGAGAGGCACAATTTCTCGGCGCTCAATATCCCCGAAGGCCATCCCGCGCGCGACAGCCACGACACTTTCTATCTCCAGGGCTTGCCCCTGCTGCTGCGCACACACACTTCGACCGTGCAAATCCACACGATGGAGTCGATACGGCCGCCTCTGCGCGTGGTGTGCCCGGGCCGAGCATTCCGACACGAACAGATCGACGCGACTCATTCGGCCATCTTCCACCAGGTGGAAGGCCTCGTCGTCGACGAGAACATCGGCTTGGCCGACCTAAAAGGGCACCTTCAGACACTGCTCCAAAAGCTGCTCGGCGCGTCGACAAAGACTCGCTTCCGACCGTCTTATTTCCCATTTACCGAGCCTTCGACCGAGGTCGACGTCAAGTGTTTCTTCTGCCCGGGAACCGGCTGCGCAGCCTGCAAGCACACTGGCTGGATCGAGATCCTCGGCGCTGGCGTCGTGAATCCAGCCGTTTTTAAAGCCGCGGGTTACGATGAACAGAAATGGTCCGGCTTCGCCTTCGGCGTCGGAGTCGAACGCGTTGCGATGCTACTCCACGGCGTCCCGGATATCCGGGCGTTCTACACCAACGATCTGAAATTCTTAAAACAGTTTGATGAAAATCTCTTATAACTGGCTAAAGGAGCACCTCCCCCTCGAGCTCTCCGCGACGGAGCTCGCCGGGCATCTGCTCAAGATCGGCTTCGAGGTCGCGGGCCACGAGCGCCTGGGACCGACCTTCACCGGCGTCGTGGTGGGCAAGGTCGTCTCGAAAGAAAAACACCCGAATGCGGACAAGCTCTCCGTGTGCGTCGTCGACGACGGCGCGACGAAGCGGACCGTGGTGTGCGGCGCTCCCAACGTGGACGCGGGGCAGACCGTGGCCTACGCGCGCCCCGGCGCCGTCCTGCCTGGCGGCTTCAAGATCGAGGGCCGCAAGCTGCGCGGCGTCGAGAGCCAGGGCATGATCTGCTCCCGCTCCGAGCTGGGCCTGCCCAAGGACGTGGACGGGATCTGGGTCATGGGCGAGGGGCCGGCGCTCGGCGCCGACGTGGGCGCCTTGCTGGGCCCGGCGGACGACATCCTGGAGGTCGAGGTCACGACGAACCGGCCCGACTGCCTGTCGCATCGCGGCCTGGCGCGCGAGCTGGCCGCCTACTTCCACAAGGAATTGAAGCCGCTGGGCGGGGGCATGGTCGAGAGCGCGAAGCTCTCGTTCCCCGTCACCGTCGAGGATGGGGAAGCGTGCCCGTTCTACGGCGGACGGCTGATCGAGGGCGTCACAGTCGGGGAATCCCCCGCGTGGCTCAAGACGAAGCTCGAGGCGATCGGCCTGCGGCCGATCAATAGCGTCGTGGACATAACGAATTTTGTTTTGCACGACATCGGCCAGCCGCTCCATGCGTTCGACGCGGACAAGCTGGCGGGCGGGAAGATCATCATCAGGCGCTCGAAGAAGGGCGAGAACCTCCTGGCCCTCGATCACAAGACCTACGACCTCCCGGAAGGGCTGCTCGTGATCGCCGACGGAGAGAAGCCGGTCGCGCTGGCGGGGGTGATGGGCGGGGAGGACTCCGCGGTCACCACGGCAACCAAGCGAATCATTCTCGAGGGCGCTTTCTTCAATCCAGCCGAGGCGCGGAAGTCATCGCAGAAGACCAGATTGCGCTCCGACTCGTCTTATCGTTTTGAGCGAGGGACGGACCCAGAGGCGCCTCGGGCGGCGGCGGACCGGGCGGCGGGGCTGATCCTGCAGATCGCGGGCGGGGCGGCGGCAAAGCCGGTTGAGGTGTCCTCGCCCTTTGTCACTGGAACTCGAATTCACACTTCGGCCGACAAGCTGAATACCATCCTGGGTGCATCATTCTCAAGCGACGAAATCGTTTCAGTTCTGAAATCCATCGCAAAGGACCTGTCAGGCAATGCTTCCGATCTTGGCTTCATGCCACCGGCTTGGCGCCACGATCTAAAGACGGCGAATGATTTAGCTGAAGAGGTTGGTCGGTTTCTCGGATACGACAACATACCGTACCGGATGGCCCCTATGGTCACCCGCACGGCGCGGCTCACGCCAGTCGAGACAAAATCGCGCCGTGTGCGAACGAGATTAGCAGCCCTCGGGCTTTGGGAAGCGTACAACTACGACCTTGTGTCCGAAAAAACTTTGGCGGCGTGCCGCCTTACGGCGGATGGTCAACCGCGTGTCGCGCAGCCCTTGTCCGAAGATTGGGCTGTGATGCGTTCTTCTCTTCTTCCCGGACTGCTCAAGAACGCCCAATACAATGTCAGCCGCGGGGCGGACACGGTGCGCTTTTTCGAAATCGGCAAAACCTACGCGATCCGAGATAAAGAGGTCGACGAGACATGGCGCGTCGCGGGGATATCGCTGGGGCCGGTGCTTGACGCGCGTTGGCAGACGGCGCGGGCGCCCCGCGCGTCTTTTTACGACGGAAAGGCGATCGTCGAGGATCTCTTGGAGGGCGCCGGGCCCATTGCGTGGGCCAAGCTTTCCGAACCCGCTGCCGGCAAAACCCCTTCCGACCCGCTCTTTCACCCGACCAATTCCCTGCGGGCCGTCATCAACGGGACCCCGGTCGCGACGGTCGGCTGGCTGCACCCGCGCGTGGCCCGCGCCTTCGACCTCGAGCGCGAGGGCGCGATCGTCTTCGACGCGAACCTCGACTGGCTCGCCGGCCGGGAGATCCCGCCGGCCCGCTACGAGGACTTCTCCGCGCTGCCCGTCTCGCGCCGGGACCTAGCGCTCGTCCTCGACAAGGCCACGCCGTATGCCCGCCTCGAGGCGGTCATCCGGGACTGCCTCGTCCCCGACCTGCAGAGCGTGCTGCTCTTCGACGTCTATGAAGGGAAGAACCTTCCCGAAGGGAAGGTCAGCCTCGCGATCCGTCTGACCTTCGGGCGCTTCGACCGGACCCTGACCGACCCCGAGGTCGCCAAGGCCGTCGAGACGATCGTCGCCGCGCTCGCCAAGGAGCTCGGCGCGAGCCTGCGAGGCTGACCGTGCAGGGGCCTCTGCAGAGTCTCAAGCAGCTCGAGGTCCTGGTCAAGCAGGCCTCCGAGTCCCTCCAGAAGCTCGGCTCCGAGAACCGCCAGTTCAAGGACGTCCTCCGGCGCCTGGAGACGGAGAACAAGTCCCTCAATGACGAGCTGCGCGAGGCGCGACTGACCTTGGCCCGCCACGAGCGCCTGAAGGTCCGCCTGACGCGGCTGACGGACAAGCTCGCGAGGATCGGATGAACGAGAAAGTCGAGGTCCAGATCGGCACGCGCCGGCTCGTCGTCGAGATGGAGGGCTGGACGCCCATCGAGATCAACGCGCTGGCGCAGAAGGTCTCCGAGCGCGTGGTCCTGATGCAGAGCCAGAACAGCAACGTGGCGGACACCTCGAAGATCGCGCTGCTCGTGGCGCTCTCGTTCGCCGCCGAGCTCGACAAGGAGCGCCAGGCGCACGACCTGACGCGCCGGCTGCTCGAGAACAAGGCCGAGTCCCTGTCGCAGTCGCTGCGCGAGTCGCTCCAGGCCGGCTCCGACACGAACGGATGAGCGAGCTCTTCGCCGCGGGCGCCGGGTCCCTGCCGCTGGCGGCGAGGATGGCGCCGCGGAGCCTCGACGAGTTCGCGGGTCAGAACGCGCTCCTCGGGCCGGGCAAACTGCTCCGGCGCCTCGTGGAGAGCAAGCGCTTCACCTCGGCCATCTTCTTCGGGCCGCCCGGCTGCGGCAAGACCGCCTTGGCGAGGTACATCGCGGGGCAGTCGAACGCGGAGGTCGTGGAGCTCAACGCGGTCACGGCCGGGGTGGCGGACATCAGGAAGGCCGTGGAGCAGGCCAAGTATTCGGCGACGCTCGGGCGGAAGACCTTGCTGCTCGTCGACGAGATCCACCACTTCAACAAGACGCAGCAGGACGCGCTGCTGCCGTCGGTCGAACGCGGGGATGTCCTCCTCATAGGCATGACGACGGAGAACCCGGGGTTCTACGTCAACGCGGCGCTGCGGTCGCGTGTGACGGCCTTTGAGTTCTTGCCGGTGCCGGAGTCCGAGTTGGAAAAGATCCTCGACAACGCCTTGAACGACAACGACAGGGGGGTCTCGTCATTACGGGTCATTATGACGCCCGAGGCTAAGACTCACCTGGTACGGCAGTCTGGCGGGGACGCGCGGCGGCTATTGAACGCACTGGAGATCGCCGCGCTGACGACGGGGACGGATACGAACGGAGAACGGCGGGTCACTCTCGCGGTCGCCGAGGAATCGATCCAGAAACGGCAGATACGGTACGACAAGAAATCCGACGATCATTATGATCACATCTCCGCGTTCATCAAGTCCATCCGCGGCACCGACCCCGACGCCGCCTTATACTGGATGGCGAAGATGCTCGAAGCGGGGGAAGAGCCCCGGTTCATCGCGCGGAGGATACTGATCGCCGCGTCGGAGGACGTCGGGAACGCCGACTTCCGCGCGTTATTGGTGGCGGAGGCGGCGTTTCGGGCCGTCGAAGTCTTAGGCATGCCTGAGGCGAGGATAACGCTCGCTCAAGCGGTGACCTTCGTCGCGTCCGCGCCCAAGTCGAATGCCGCCTATCTCGCGATCGACAAGGCCTCCGCCGAGGTCCGCGAAGGTCCTTCCCGTGAGGTCCCCCTCCCCCTGCGCGACGCCAACATGGACGCCAAGGAGCGCGGCCACGGTCAGGGCTACAAATATCCCCACGATTTCCCCGGCCACTGGACGGCCCAGGAGTACATGCCGAACCCCGTGCGCTTCTACGAGCCGACCGACCAGGGCGACGAGAAGCGCATCGCCGAGCGCCTGAAAGCCCTGCGCGGCTGACGCCGCCGGCTGTTTCCGGAAACAGTCCGACTCGCACCGGTGCGAGTTCATCCCTGGACGAAAGGCTTTTCCGGGGCTATCCTAGGCGCATGAGGCGCCTCCTCCTTCTGCCCCTCGCCCTCGCCCTCGCGCTCGCCGCGTCCGCCCGCGCGGCCGACACCATCCTCGTCGTCGGGGATTCCCACACGGCCGGGGCCTTCGGCGGGGCGCTCGACGACGCGCTGCGCGCCGCGCCCGGCAACCGCGTCGCGACCTACGGGGTCTGCTCGGCGCGCCCTCAATCCTATTTCGACGAGACGGAGCACGGCTGCGGCCGGCGGTTCCAGGACTTCACGAAGAAGGCGCCCGCGAAATGGCTCGGCGGGCGCGTCTACCGCAAGACCCGTCCCGACGGGAAGGGCGGCACGCGCGAGGTCGAGTTCGTGAAGACGCCCGCGCTGGCGCAGCTCCTCGACGACCACGCCCCCACCGTGACGGTCGTGGCGCTCGGCTCGAACGTCCCCACCTCGGGCGCGAGCGTGCGCCGGACGCTCAAGCTCATCCACGACGCCGGCAGCGCCTGCGTCTGGATCGGGCCCCCGAACATGCGCAATCCCTCTCAGAAGGAGATGGACGCCGTCTACGGGACGCTGGCCGAGAACGGGGTCACGCCAGCGGCGACCTTCGAGGCGTCGCGCACGGACTCCTGCCGCCTCATCGACAGCCGCGGCTTCCCCGGCCTGCGCTATCCCGCGACGGGAGGCGACGGCACGCATTACGGCGGGGCGCTCGCCCCCATCGGCATCCAGTGGGGCAAGGACGCCGCCGCGGCCGTGCTGGCCGCGTTCAAGCCCTAGCGCAGGGCTTCGTTGAGGACGCGCGCCGCGTCCCAGTCCACCGCTCGGCCGGGCGCGAGGAACAGCTCCAGGCCGCCGGGGGTCCGTCCCGTGTTCTGGTCGGCGTTCGAGACCAGCCCGCGCTGGGACGGGTCGGGGTGCGAGGAGTCGCCGAGTATGCGGAGCGTGTCGTTGGCCGCCTCGCGCAGGCGGTCCCAGGCGTTGTATAAGCGGCGCACCGTCTCGGGGCTAAGCTCCCCGTTCGCGGGCACCGCCGCGGCCTCGGCCGCGAAGACGAGCTTGGCGACCTGGAGCCGGTCGATCAAGGAGCGGATCGGGCGCACGTTGCCCGCGGTGTAGGCGCTCACGGGGCCGGGGTTCTCGGTCCACCTCGCCCACTCCGCGTTCTTGGCGTCGAACGCGGCGCCGGAGGACGCCAACCAGTTGCGGGCCCCGTCGGCGAACAGGCGCGCGCTCTGCGACGGCGTCGGCGGCGCGGGGGGCGTCTCCGGCGGCAGGCCGCGGCGGTCGAAGGCGCCGAGCAGCGGCTCGAAGGCGTTGACCAGCCGGTTGATCTCGGGCTCCTGATAGCGGCGGGCTTTGGCGCGGGGCACGACCGAGTCGAGGACGGCAAGCATGGCCTCGAGCTGGCGCTTCGTCTCCGGCTCGAGCTTCGCGCCGGGCCGCTCGAGGGACTCGACGCCGTCGTAATACGCGGTCGAGAGGGCATAGGCGGCCTCGCGCCGGGGCTTGGGGGCCGAGAGGTACGCGCGCACGAGGGCCATGGCGCGCTCCCGCAGGACGGCGTCCTTCTCCCCCTTCAGATGCTCGGCGGCGAACGCCTCGAGCTCCGCGTCCGGCTTCGGGGCGGCGGGCAGGAAGCCCGCGAGGATCTCCTCGGCCGTGTCCACGACGGTGAACAGGGCCTCGGGCGCCTCCTTCAGCAGGCCGTCGGCGAACAGGCGCTGGTACTGCTGGGAGATGCCGCCGAAGAAATCCCGGCCGACGAGGATGATGCGCTTGAGCGGGGCCTTGCCGCGGTAGGCGTTCATGGCCACGAGGATCGCGGCCTCCTGGATGCTGCCGGCGCTGCCGGGGAAGATCAGGAAATTGTCGGAGACCTTCGCGAACGCCTCCACGCGCCGGGGCTCGGAGTCGGCGATGCCGATGGCCCGCGCGTCGGAGAGGTTCTCGTCGCCCCACCCCGGACGGACGGCGAGGACCAGGTTCTCGCCGCGACGGGGCGCGGCGTTGGCGTTCTCGGCGGCGGCGGCGTACGCGGCGCCCATGACCCCGGCGTTGCCGGCCCCGGTGAGGACGTTGTAGCCGTGACGGATCAGCGCCCCGGACACCTCGCCCGACAGGGCGACCTGCTCCTTGATGGGGTCGACCGACTTCGAGCTGCCGAGGATGGTGACGGTGCGCGCGCGGCTCTCCGGCCCGGTGTAGCGCTCGTCGAACTCCGGGATCTCGGCGAAGGACGCGGGGCCGCGGAGCGCCGCGAAATCGAGCGTCACGATCACGGGGAAATGGTCGGAGGGGTTGCGCGAGCGCTCCGCGTAGGTCGCGGGGATGGCGCGCACGCTGCCGTCCTCGTTCTTGTAGCGGTACGCCTCCGCCTTGCGGACCGCGCCGCGCAGGGCCTTGGAGACGAGGACCGCGTCCATCTGTCCGAAGTGCGCGGGCGCGCCCTGGGGGTGGAAGGTGTGCGTGATGCGGTCCTTCTCCGACGGCGGGTTCGGCGACGCGTCGAAGCTGTCGACGAGGCCCGCGGCCTCGAACAGCGGGCGGAACTCCGCGTCCTTGCCCACCTCGCCGTTGAAGTCGCCCGCGAGCATGATCGGGGTGTCGGCGCCGAACTCGGCGCGGTAGCGCGCGATGATCTCGGCCGAGCGCTGAACCTGCGCGCCGCGCAGGATGCTGGAGCCGGGGTCGCCGCCGTCGCGGTCGCGCTTGGACTTGTAGTGCGTGCCGAACAGGACGAACAGCGGCTGGGCCTTGCCCGGGACGCGCACGACGAGCGAGGTCAGGTCCCGGGAGAACAAGGTCCGCGGCCCGCCGCCGAGCACGGGGTCGACCCAGGTCTCGTCCTTGTGGGAGCGGTGCTCGACGAGGAACGGCAGGTCCTTCTTCACAAGGAAGGCCACGTCGATGCCGCGTTCGTCGTTGCCCTCGATGAGGTGGACCGAGTATTTCCCGTCGAGGAAGCGCTCGTTGAAGTCGCGCAGGGCGGCGATGTTCTCGACCTCCTCGAGGGTCACGATGTCGAGGTCGTTCTCGAGGATGACCTGGCCCTGCTCGCGCAGGGACCGGTCCTCCTTGGGACGGGCGTCGGAGATCTTCTTGAGCTTGCCCGGGTTCTCCGGGTCCGGCACGTGCTTGCCGACGTTCTCGAAGAGGTTGAGGACGTTGTAGGAGCCCATCTTGAGTTCCTTGATGGACTCGAGCGAGCGGACGGGGGACGCGGCCGAGGCGGCGGGACCCACGGGCTCGCCGACGGCGGCGGCGCCGTCGAAGAGCCCGGTCAGCGCGGCCGGGATCGCGCGCAGGCCCTCGCCGAAGGTCTTCACCGCGGAGCGCAGAGGCTCCATCGCCCTCGCGCCCCGGACGGGGGCGGGCGCCGGCCGGACGGCGACGGGGACGGCGGGCGCGGCGAGGACGGGGACCAAAGACGGCGCGAGCGAAGGCGCCAGCCCCGGCGCGAGAGCGGGGGCCGAGAGGCCGGCGGAGAGCGCCGGCGCCGAGAAGGACACGACTCCGGGGGCGCCCGTGAGCGTGGGAACCGAGGTCTTGAGCGAGACGACCTGGGCGTTCAGCGGGGACGCGAGGACCAGGGCCGCCAGCATGGCTCGAAGCATGACCCTATTATAAGGAGGCCGCCCGATCCCTCCAAGGGGCTTAAGACCTTGTCATTTTAGGTCTTTCAGCCCTAGGTTCTCGACGGAGGTTAAGCTTAAAATAGGCCTCCATGATTTATCGAATCCTCCTTTTAATAGCCGTTCCGGTTACCAGCGTCGCGGGCGTCGTGCGCATGCCCGCCCTCCAAAGCGGCCCCTCGCTGACGGCGCCCGCGGCGGCCCCCTCGCTGAGCGTTCCCTCGCTCGCCGCGCCTGTCCTGACCGTCCCCTCGCTGACCGCCTCGCCCCTGGCCGCCGCTCCGTCTATCGCGCCCGCGCCCGTCTCGGCTATCGCGACCGTCCGGGCCGCCGCCGCCGCCCTCCCGGATGCCCGGGTCCCCGCCGCCTCGGCCAAGGCCGCCGTCGGCGCGTCGTTCGACGCCTCCGTCGTCCGCAAGCCCGAGGCCGAGGCCGTCGCCGGCTCCTTCTCCGTCTCTCCCGCGCTGTCCGCCCCCTCCGCCGGCGAGACGCCCGGCCCGTCGTTCGTCCCCTCAGCGTCCGAGCCCGCCGACCGCCCGCTGTTCTTCCGCCGCTACGGGCTCCTGCGCCTCGCCGTGCGGCCGTTCGTGCGCCTGTTCTACAGGACCGCGATCTCCGGCCTCGAGAACCTTCCGAACGGCCCGGCCGTGATCGTGCCCAACCACATCTCCTACGTCGACGCGATCCTGATCTCCTTCGCCGCGGACCGGCCGATGCGCTTCATGATGAAGCGCCAGATCTTCGAGAAGATGCCTCGTTTGATGGGCGCGCTCGGGGCGATCCCGGTCTCCTCCCAGGACTCGCCGAAGGACATCGAGGCCTCCCTCGAGGCCGCGCGCCAGGCGATCCGCGCGGGGCAGAGCGTCGTGATCTTCCCCGAGGGCCAGCTGACGCTGACGGGCAACATGACCGGCTTCCGGCGCGGCTTCGAGCGCATCGTGGCCGGCGCGCCCGCGCCCGTGATCCCGGCCTACCTCGACGGCCTGTGGGGCTCCGCGTTCTCGATGCAGAAGGGCCCGTCGCTGTGGAGCCGCCTCAAGGAGCTGCCGCGCCCGGTGTCGGTGCGCTTCGGCCCGGCGCTCGCCGAGCCGACCGCGCAGGCCGCGCGCCTGGCCGTCACCGAGCTCGGCGCGGCCTCGATGGAGGCGCGCGTGCGCTCCCGCCGCAAGCCGCTGGCGCGCGAGTTCTTCGCGAGCGCGATGAACTCCTTCGGCAAGCCCGCGATCGCCGACTCGATGGGGGCGGACCTCACCTACGGCAAGGCGCTCACCGGAGCGCTCCTGCTCGGCCGCGCGCTCGACGCGAGGCTCGACGGCGGGGCCAACGCCGCCGTGCTGCTGCCCCCGTCGGCCGGCGGAGCGCTCGCCAACCTGGCGCTGGCCTCCGTCGGCCGCGTGCCGGTGAACCTGAACTACACCGCGAGCCGCGAGGCGGTGGACCACGCCCTCAAGAGCGCGGACATCGGAAGCGTCGTGACCTCGAAGAAGTTCGTCGAGGCCCTGAAGACCGAGAAGGGCTTCGAGCTGCCGGCCGGGAAGAACATCATCTACTTAGAGGAC
This sequence comes from Elusimicrobiota bacterium, assembly GCA_016191335.1. Lineage (GTDB taxonomy): Bacteria > Elusimicrobiota > Elusimicrobia > UBA1565 > UBA9628 > GWA2-66-18. The sequence goes on from JACPOW010000043.1 coordinate 48,299, forward strand.
GTCGCCCCGACCATCCCTCAGTGGAAGAAGACCGCGACCTTCCTCCTGCTCAAGGTCCTGCCCGCGTCCTGGTCGGAGCGTGTGTTCCTCTCCTTGGCGTCCAAGGACCTCGACGACACCGCGACCATCCTGTTCACCAGCGGCTCGAGCGCTTTGCCCAAGGGCGTCGTGCTGACCCACCTGAACGTCCTGGCCAACGTCGAGATGGTGCGCGAGCTCCTGCCCTGGGCGAAGAGCGACGCGATGCTGGGGGTGCTGCCCTTCTTCCACTCCTTCGGCTTCACCGTGACTTTGTGGATGCCTCTCGTGTCCGGCATGTCGGCGGCCTACCACGTCCACCCGATGCAGGCCGAGCAGATCGGCAAGCTCGCGGCGAGGTTCAAGTCCACCTTGCTGCTGGCCACGCCCGCCTTCCTGCAGCGCTACTCTCAGAAGATCCCGGCCGAGGCCTTCAAGCACCTGCGCCTCGTGATCGCCGGCGCCGAGAAGCTGCGCGACTCGGTGGCCGACGAGTTCGCGGCGAAGTTCGGCGTGCGCCCTTACGAGGGCTACGGCGCGACCGAGCTGTCCCCGGTCGCCTCCGCCGGCACCCCGGACGCGGGCAAACAGAAAGGCTCCAAGCCCGGGTCCGTCGGCCGCGCCCTGCCGGGCACGGCGGTCAAGGCCGTGGACCTCAAGACCGGCAAGCCCGTCCCCGACGGCGAGGTCGGCATGCTCATGGTCAAGGGGCCGCACGTCATGAAGGGCTACCTCGGCCAGCCCGAGAAGACGGCCGAGGTGCTCCAGGACGGCTGGTATGTCACCGGCGACCTCGGGACCATCGACCGCGACGGGTTCATCTCCATCACCGGCCGCCTGTCGCGCTTCTCGAAGCTCGCGGGCGAGATGGTCTCCCACACCGCCGTCGAGGAGAAGCTGCAGCAGGCCGCGGGCCTGGCCGACATGACCTTCGTGGTCACCGGCGTCAAGGACGAGAAGCGCGGCGAGAGGCTCGTCGTCCTGTACGCGGGCTGGGACGGCGACATCGACGCCCTGCTCGGGAAGATGCGCGCCCTGGGCGTGCCGAACCTGTGGCTGCCGGCGAAGTCGTCCTTCCACAAGGTCGACTCGATCCCGCTGCTCGGCACCGGCAAGCTCGACCTCAAGGCGGTCAACGAGCTCGCCGCGAAGCTCGCGGGCGCCTAGCCGCTACTTCGCGCCGCCGAGCTTCGACGTCACGCCAGCGAGGGCCGCGGCGGCCTGGGGGTTCGAGGCCAGCGCGGCCGCCCCGCGAGGGTCCATCACCAGGCCGAGCGCCTTCGGGTTGGCCATCGCGATGCTGACGATGGCGCTCGAGTCGTTGCCGACCTGCTTCAGGGACGGGCAATCGCTGAGGCGCTTGACCATCTCGGTGCCGGCGAGCGCCGACACCAAGGACGAGGCGTTGTCGGGCCGGGACAGGGCCTTCTCGATGACCGGGAAGACCTTGGTCATGCCGCCGCTCTTCGGATCGGAGAGATAATCCTTGAGCGCGCCGCCGTTCTGGCAGTTCTCCCGGACGCGGGCGCGGCTCATGAAGGCGTCCACGACCATCTTGTTGTTGAAGACCGCCGCCAGGACCTTCGGATGGTCGAGCATCTTCGCGGCCAACGACGAGAGCATGCCCTCCTTCGCGCCGAGGTTCTGCAGGCCTCGCGCGTCGGTGGGGATCCCCGCGGAGGCGAGGTCCTTGGCCTCGTCCGCCGGCGAGACGGGAGGAGCCGCGGGGGCGGGCGCGGGGGCCGCGGCCGGGGCCGGGCCCGCCGCGGGAGCGGGCGCGGGGGCCACGGACGCGTCCGACGGGGCGGTCGGCCGGTAGAGGCTCGAGGTCACGCCGGCGGGGCCGTCGCCGATCTTGGCGCTGACCATCTCGAGGCTCGTCTTGGGCCGCGATTCGAACGGGCGGCCGGGCGCTCCGGCGGGCGCGCTCCCGACGGCGCCCATGTTGAAGCCGCGCGAGGAGGCCGTCTCCTCGCTCGGGCTGGCGAACATCATCCACGCCACGACGGCCGCGACGCAGCCGAAGCCGATCAGCGCCTTCAGCTTGATCCCGTCCCAATCCCAGGGGGCGGATTCCGCCCTCTCCTCACGCCATTCGCTCATGTCGTCATAAGTGTAGCTTTCGGGCGGCATTTCGCAAGGGGTCATCCGTTTCCGCGAAGTGTTATAATCGCCGCATGAAGCGCGCGCTCGTCGGGACCTTGATCGCCGGGTTCACCCTCGCGGTGTTCTCCGACCGCAGCACCCCCGCGTGCCTTCTCGCCGGCGCCCTGGCGACCTTCCTCCTGCTCCAGCTCGGCACCCGCTCCATCGTGGAGAAGGTCGCGGCCCTCATGACGGCCGCGGCGATCGCCTGGCTGGGCGGACCGGCCGCCCCCCTCCCGAAGCAGAGCCTGATCGCCTACTTCGCCGGCTGGGTCATCGCCTCGACGGCGCTCGCCGTGTACCTGCACCCGCGCGCGGAGTAGCGGTGGAGCCCACCCGCCGCGTCTTCACGGTCTCCGAGCTCAACGCCCAGGTCCACCAGCTCCTCGAGGCGTCCTTCCCCGAGCTGTGGGTCGAGGGCGAGATCTCCAACTGCAAGGCCTACCCCTCCGGCCACACCTACCTGAGCCTCAAGGACGACAAGGCGCAGATCAAGGCCGTGCTGTTCAAGGGCTCGTCCTTCGGCGTGAGGTTCAAGTTCACCGACGGCCTCAAGATATTGGCCCGCGGACGGGTCACCTCCTACGAGCCCCGCGGCGACCTGCAGTTCATCATCTCCGCCGCCGAGCCCCGGGAGAAGGGCGCCCTGCAGCTCGCGCTCGAGCAGCTCAAGGCCAAGCTCCAGGCCGAGGGCCTCTTCGACGAGGCCCGAAAGAAGCCGTTGCCCCCCTTTCCGAAGAGCGTCGGCGTCGTGACCTCGGGACAGGGCGCGGCCGTGCGCGACATCATCCACGTCCTGAGCCGCCGCTGGCCCGGCCTCGACATCCGCGTCTGGCCGGTGAAGGTGCAGGGCCCCGGCGCCGCGGCCGAGATCGCGGACGCGATCCGCGGCTTCAACGAGCTCGCCCCCGACACCGGCGTCCTGCTCGTCGGCCGCGGCGGCGGCTCCATCGAGGACCTGTGGGCGTTCAACGAGGAGCCCGTCGCGCGCGCCATCGCGGCGTCGTCCATCCCCGTCATCTCCTGCGTCGGCCACGAGACCGACACGACCATCGCCGATTTCGTCGCGGACCTGCGCGCGCCGACCCCGTCGGCCGCCGCCGAGATGGCCGTCCCCGAGAAGGCCGCGGTCCTGGACCGCGTGGCGGAACTCGTCGACGCGATGTCCCAGGACCTGCGCGACACGCTGGAGTCGCTCTCCCGGCGCCTGCAGTACGCGGCCGCGCACCCGTTCCTGAAGGACCCGCGCCGTCTCTGGGAGCAGCGCGTGCAGCGCGTCGACGACCTGTCCATGCGCCTGCCGGAGGCGCTGCGCCGCCGCCTGGAGACGCTCGGGCTGAGGCTCGGCGCGGCCGCGGGGCGCCTCGACGCGATCAGCCCGCTGGCCGTGCTCGCGCGCGGCTACGCGATCGCGACGAGCAAGGGGAAGGTTTTGACGAGCCCGAAGCAGGTGAGGAAGGGCGATCCGGTGACCGTGCGCCTGTCCGAAGGCGAGATCGATTGCGAGGTGTCCTAGTGGCGAAAGAACCAAAGACGGAGACGTTCGAGAAGTCGCTGGAGTCGCTCGAGGAGCTCGTGCGCGAGCTCGAGGCCGGCGACAAGGGGCTCGACGAGTCCCTCGCGCTGTTCGAGAAGGGCGTCGTCCTCGCCAAGGACCTGTCCAAGCGCCTCGAGGACGCCAAGACGAAGGTCGAGGCGCTGTCCAAGGAAGGCGGGAAACTCGTCAAGAAACCCTTCGCCGCCGAAGATTAGAGAACTGAAGCCGTTTCCGGATTACCGCGGAATTCCACCGGTGGAATTCCGCGGATAACTCTGGACCCGCGACCGACTATCCTCGAGGATAGTCGACCGAACGTGGGCGAACCGAAGGCGGGAAGCCTCAGGACGCCGGAAGCCCGCCGACGCGGCGCGCGTGGCGCAGCGACCACACGCGGAAGCGCTCGATGAAGGCGTAGGCCGCGGGCACGACGAACAAGGTCAGCAAGGTCGAGCTGATGATGCCGCCGATCGCGGTGATGCCCATGCCCGTGCGCTGGGCCGAGGCCTCGTTGAGGCCGACCGCCACCGGGATCATGCCCGCGACGAGCGCGAACGAGGTCATCAGGATCGGCCGCAGGCGGTCGCGCCCCGCCTGGATGGTCGCGTCGGCCTCGCTCATGCCGCGCGCGGTCAGCTGCTTGGTGCGGTCCACGAGCAGGATCGAGTTCTTCGTCGCGATGCCGAGCAGTAGGATCATGCCGATCATCGAGAAGATCTCGAGCGAGCCGCCCGTCAGCCACAGCGCGAAGAAGCCGCCGCTCGCCGCCAGGGGCAGGACGAGCATGATGGTCAGCGGCGTCACGAACGACTGGTACAGGCTCGCGAGCACGAGGTAGATGAAGAAAGCGCCGAGCAGGGCCGCGAGCGCCATGTTCACGACGAGCTCCTCGAAGCTCTCGGCCATGCCCTCGAAGCGGTAGGCGACCCCGGGGGGCGGCGCGAGCTCCCCGCCGAGCAGCTTCCTGAAATCGGCCATGGCCCCGCCGAGGCCGGGGCCGTGGGGCGCCACGTCGGCGCCGAGGCGCACCGAGCGCGCGCGGTCGGAGCGGTTGATCGCGGCCGGAGAGCGGCCGGCGACCGCGCTCGCCGCGTCGGCGAGGCGCACGAGGCGCCCGTTGAGGTTGGGGACGCGGATCTCGCCGAAATCGGCCTGCAGGTCGCGCTGCTCGTCCTTCAGGCGCACGCGCACGTCGTACTCGCGTCCGCTCTTGCGGTAGACGACCGGCGTCTCGCCCTCGATCTGGGCGCGCAGCTCGCGGCCGACCATGGTCGTGGACAGGCCCAGGCGCTTGGCCTTCTCGGCGTCGAGGACGGCGCGGACCTCGGGCTTGCCCGGCTTCTCGCTGAGCTCCGGCTCGAGCAGCGCGGGATGGCTCCGGAAATGCGGATAGACCTTGGCCGCGTAGGCCCGCAGCTGCTCGGCGTCCTGGCCGAGGAAGACGACGTTGAACGGGCGCTCGCCGTTGCTCATCTCGTCGTAGTCCTTCACGGCGGTCTTCCAGCTCTCGTAGGGCTTGAGCTCCCCGCGCAGCAGGGTCTTGAAGGCGGTGGTGTTCATGCTCCGCTCGCGGCGCGGCACCATCTCGACGTAGAAGTCGGCCTTGTGCGACTCGTTGTCGGCGTTGCCGACCGTGAGCTTGGTGAGCTTGACCTCCTTGTGGGCCCGGATGAGCCCGTCGATCGTCGCGGCGGCCTTCGCCGTCGCCTCCAGGCTGGCGCCCGGGTCGAGTTCGAAGGTGACAGAGAAGATGCCGTTGTCCTGGGGCGGCAGGAAGGTCTTCGGCACCATGGCCGCGAAGCCGAGGCTCAGGACGAACAGCCCGGTCGCGCCGGACAGGACGAGGCCGGGGCGGGCGTGCGAGCGGCGCAGGGCCTCGCCGTACCAGTCCTCGAGGCGGCCCTGGGCGCGGTCGAGCGCCTTGAGCAGCCGGGAGAGCGGCCCCGTGCCCTCGCCGCCGTGGCCGCCGCCCTTGGCCGCGAAGTAGGCGGACAGCATGGGGGCGATCGTCAGCGCGTCGAACAGCGAGATGGCCATCGCGAAGACGACCGTCAGGCCGAACTGCTTGAAGAACTGCCCGACGATGCCCTTGAGGAAGGCGATGGGCAGGAACACCGCGATGACGGTCGCCGTGGTCGCGACGACGGCCAGCGCCACCTCGCGCGCGCCGTTGACGGCGGCCTGCTCCGACGGCTCGCCCGTCTCCTGGCGCTTGAAGATGTTCTCCCGCACGACGATGGCGTCGTCGATGAGCAGGCCGACGGCCAGGCTCATCGCGAGCAAGGACATGATGTTGATCGTGAAGCCGAAGGCGTACATCAGGATGAAGGCGCCGAGCAAGGAGGTCGGGATCGCGAGGCCCGTGATCAAGGTCGAGCGCAGGCTGCCGAGGAACAGGAACACGACGACGAAGGTCAGCAGGATGCCGAGGAAGATGGTGTCCTTGACGTCGTTGACGTTGTCGCGGATCTCGGTCGAATGGTCCATCACGACCTCGAGCTTCGGGGCTCCCGGGTGCCGCGAGATGTCCTCCTGAAGGCGCTTGAGGCGCTCGCGCACGGCGCCGACGACGGCCAAGGTGTTGGAGCCGGACTGGCGGTACACCTGAAGGTACACCGCGGGCTTGCCGTTCCAGAAGGCCCGGGTCTTCTCGTCGGCCAGCCCCTCGCCGACGGTCCCCAGGTCGCGCACTCGGATAGGCGTTTCGTTGCCGCGGAAGGCGACGACGACCTTGCCGATCTCCTCGGGGTCGGAGAACTCGCCCACGGTGCGGAACAGGCGGTCGCCCGCCCCGCGCGTCACGCGCCCGGCGGGGACGTTGACGCCGGCGATGCGCAGGGCGTCCGACACCGCGCCCGCCGACAGATCCCGCCGCGCCAGCTCCGCGCGGTCGAGCGCCACGCGGATCTCGCGCTTGCGGCCGCCGACGACCTCGACGAGGCCGACCTGGGCGACCTGCTGCAGCGCGGGACGGATCACGTCGTCGGCGAGGTCGAACAGGTCGCCGGGGGACAGGTCCGCCGACACGGCGATGGCGAGCTGGGGCATGTCGCTCGGGTCGAAGCGGCGGATCACGGGCTCCTTGGCGTCGTCGGGGAGCTTGCGCTTGGCCAGGGCCACGCGGTCGCGGACCTGCTGCTCGGCGTGCTTCGCGTCGGTCTCGAGAGTGAACTCGGCGACGATGGTGCCCACGCCCTCCTTGGCGGTCGCGCGCAGCTTCTTGAGGCCGGCGATGGTCGCGACCTCGTCCTCCATGGGCTTGAGGATCTGGGTCTCGACCTCGTCGGGGCCCGCGCCGGGGTAGACCACCGTCGCGCTGATGACGGGGAAGGTCACGTCCGGGTACAGGTCCACGCCCATGCGCGTCATCAGCAGGCCGCCGGCGGTGAGCATGAGGATGACGGCGCTGGTCACGAAGACGGGCTGCTTGATCGACAGTTCGGGGAGATCCATGGGTTATTCCTGGGCGTACGGCTTCATCCGCGCCGTGGCGAGGCGCACCTGCAGCTCCTCGCCGACGACGGCGCGGCGCGCGGCCGCCCAGTCCTGCTCCGCCTGGAGCACGAAGAAGGTGGTGGTCCGGCCCTCGCCGTGACGCCGGCGCTCGGTCTCGACGCGCTCGAGCTGGGCCTTCTCGATCTCGCGGGAGAGCGCCGCGCGGCGGCGGGCGTCCTCGAGGCGGTCCGCGAGGTCCCTCCAGTTCGCGGCCGACTCGTAGGCCGCGCGCTGGACGCGCGCGCCGGCCGCCTCGGCCTCGGCCCGGTGCCCGCCGCCGATGGAGCGCAGCAAGGACAGATCGAGCGGGACGGACACGCGGGCGCCCGCGGCCCAGCGCGGACCGTCGGGGCCCACGGAGTCCGACACCGCGTCGCTCGCCCCCGCGCGCCGGCCGCTCAGCGCGCCGGCCGCGTACGCCTCGACCTTGGGCCGCGCGGCCTCCGCCCCGGCCATCGCGGACCCGATCGCCGCCCGGGCCTCGTGCGTCGCCGCGAGGACCTCGTCGGGACGCTGCGCGCGGACGGGCGCGGCGCCGTCGTCGTCGAGGGCGGAGAGCTCCTCGGGGGCGGCCCCGGCTCCGCCGCGCTCCGCGTCGAAGACGCGCTCGGCGGCCCTGCGCTCGTCCGAGGCCGCGCGCAGCTCGAGAGCCCGCAGGCGCGCCGCCGACTCCGCTTCGAGCAGCTCGGACCGGTCGGCGAGCGAGCTCGACACCCGCCGCGCCGCCCAGTCGCGGAGCTTCTCGGCCCGCGCCAGGCTCTGCGCGGCGATCTCCTCGACGCGCCGCGCGGCGGCGAGGCTCCAGTAGGCCTGCTCCGCCTCCGAAAAAATCCGGCGGCGGCCGATGCGCTCTCCCACCGCCCGCGCCAGCGCGCCCTCGCGCGCGGCGGCGATGCCCGCCCGGACCTCGCGGCCGAAGGCGTTGCGCCACAGGTCCACGCTCACCTCGGCCGTCGGGCTGGCCTGATAATAGGAAGGCGGCCTCACGAAGTTCGGATTGGCCCCGTTCAGGTCGGTGCGCGAGAACGCGTAGTAGACCTTGCCCGTCGCGCCGAAGGCCGTCGCCTTCGAGACGCCGGCCTTCACCCAGCCGCGCTCGACGCGCTGGCCTTCCGCGGCCGGGAAGTTCTTCGGGGAGGCGTCGAGGGACTTCTCGCCCTCCACGAACAAGGTGGGAGCCAGCGGAAGCCCCCCCTCTTCCGCCCGGCCCCGGGCGCCTTCCTCGGCGCGGACCGCGGCCTTCACGCCGTCATGGCGCGCGGCGACCTGGGAGAGATACTCGGTCACGGTCAAGGGCGCGGCGGAGGCCGAAGCGAGGAAGATATGACCGCCGGTCACGACGAATCGAAAAAAAATCATGCTGTCTCCATCACCGTTTCGATATCCCGCGCAGCGTGAAATCACGCACGATCCGGAACGCCTCCTCCGGAGGCAGGCCCTTGGCGGCGCACTGGTTGCCGGACACCTCGAGCAGGCCGATCATCGCCGCGTGCAGCGCGAAATGGATGGCCTCGACCGGGCGCGGCTCCAAGGTCCCGTCCGCCAGGCCGCGTCGCACCAGCGGATCGAGGACCGACATGAACCGCTCGTCCAGGGCGTCGAGCTCCGCGCCCATCTTGTCGCCGACCTGATGGCGGAAGTCCTCCCGACGGCAATAGCTCTCCAGGCGGCGGTAATCGGGCCGCCCCTGGAAGCTGTCCCAGAAGATCCGCATCACGGCGGCCAGGACCTCGAGCACGGGCCCCGTGGCGTCGACCGCCTTCATCTTCTCGAGCATGTCCCCGAAGAACTCGGTGACGAGGCGGGCGTAGATCTCGTCCTTGCTCGCGAAGTGCTTGTAGATCGTGCCCTTGCCGATCTCGGCCTTGGCCGCGATCTGGTCGATCGTGACCGCCTGCCAGTCGTCCCGCGTGAACAGGGACAGGGCGGCGGCGAGGATGTCCTCCTCGCGCCGCTTGAACTCCCTTTCCTTCCGTTCGAGTATTGTCATGACTATTGGTCACTCCATGACCGCCAGTATTATACAGGCAAGGGGCGATGTTGTCAAGCCCGCCCTAAAAGAGCGTGTAGATGAAGGGCGCGGCGGCGGGGTGGGCCGCCAAGGCGACGATGAAGCCGACGACGAGGACGGCCAGGAAGATCGGGATCATCCACCACAGGCGGTTGCGCCACAGGAAGGCGAACAGGCCGTTCACCACGCCGACGCGTCGGGCGGCGTCCTTGACGATCCCCATGTCTGCCTCCTTGGCTGCGGATTCTCCGGCCGTCCCGTGGTCAGGAAAGGCCCCAGGGCGAGGGCGTCCATGCCGCTCGCCAGGAAAGTGGACACGGCGTCGGCGGGCGTCTCGACGATGGGCTCCCCCTTCAGATTAAAGGAAGTATTGAGCGTCGCGGGCACGCCGGTGACGCGGCCCATGCTCTCGGCGAGGCGGTGGAACAGCGGGCTCTGGGCGGGATCGATGGCCTGAACGCGCGAGCTGCCGTCCACGTGCGTGACCGCGGCCAGGCGCTCGCGCCGGTCCGGGCGCGTCTGCGCGGTCGCGAGCATGAAGCGGTACGGGTCCGGCGCGGGGCCCGGAGGCAGGTCGAACCACTCGGCCGCGGCCGCGGCGCAGACCGACGGCGCGAACGGGCGGTACAGCTCGCGGAACTTGATCTTCGCGTTGACGGTGTCCTTCATCGCCGCGGGACGCGGGTCGGCGAGGATGGAGCGCTGGCCGAGCGCGCGCGGCCCCCACTCCGAGCGGCCCTGATGCCAGCCCACGACCTTGCCGCCGGCGAGCAGGCCCGAGACGCGCTCGCACAGGTCGTCCTCACCGCGCGTCTCGACGAAGGGAAGGCCCGCGGCTTTCAGGGCCCCGGCCGCTTCGGCGGCCGCGTGCTCCGGTCCCAGCGCCGCGGTCCGCATCTCGTAGCGCGCGGGGCTTTTCTCGAGGGCGTGAGCGGCGTACAGCGCCGCGCCGAGCGCGCCGCCCGCGTCGCCCCCGGCGGGCTGGATCCAGACCGAGCCGAACCCCGCCTCGCGCAGGAGCCGCGCGTTCGACACCGCGTTGAGGGCGACGCCTCCCGCGAGACACAGGTTCGGCGAGCCCGTGCGGCGGCGCGCCTCGCGCGCCAGGCCCAGCATCAGCTCCTCGCAGACGAGCTGGACGCTGGCGGCGACGTCGCACAGGCGCTTGTCGCCGGCGGGGTCGCCCGACCCGGGGGCGCGCGCGGGGCCGAAGGCGTCCTCGAACTTCCTGGAGAAGGACCGCGCGGGGTCGCGGTGGAATTCGAACCAGTCGAGGTCGAGGCGGAAGGAGCCGTCGGAGAACGGACGGATCATGCCGCGGACGGCGTCCGCGTAGCGGGGCGTCCCGTACGGGGCCAGGCCCATGACCTTGTATTCCCCCTCGTTGACCTCGAAGCCGAGGTAGGCGGTGAACGCGGAGTAGAGCAGTCCGAGGGAATGCGGATAGCGCATCTCGACGTCCAGCGAGAGCCGGAACGGCGCCCGGCTCCCGCGGCCGATCGCCGCGGTCGCCCACTCGCCGACGCCGTCGACGGTCAAGGTCGCCGCGGCCTCGTACGGCGAGCAGAGGAAGGCGCTGGCCGCGTGGGACAGGTGGTGCTCGCAGTAGAGGATCTTCTCCGGCGCCACGCCGAGGGCGGCCTCGATCCGGGGCCCCACCCACAGGCGCTCGTCGATCCAGGCCCCCATCGCCCGGCGGAACAGCGCGCCCGAGGACGGGAAGGTGGAGACGGCGCCGGCGAGTATGCGCGACAGCTTCCGGAAGGGCTTCTCGTAGAAGACGACCGCGTCGAGGTCGCCGGCCGTCAGGCCGGCCCGCCCCAGGCAGAACTCGACGGAGCGCGCGGGCAGGCGGCGGTCGTGCTTGAGGCGGGAGAACCGCTCCTCCGGCGCCGCGGCGACGGGGACGCCGTCGACGACGAGCGCGGCGGCCGCGTCGTGGTAGTCGAAGCTGAGGCCGAGTATGTTCAACCGGCCCCCTCGAGGCGCGGCTTCGGGTCGGGGTTCTCGACCGGGGTCCAGGCCGTCGAGGGCTTCCCGCGGACGCCGAGCAGATCCACGCCGAGGACGCGGAGCGTCAGCGCGACGGGGCCGAGGACGAGCCAGTAGACGACGGCGAGCAGGACCGCGCCGAGGGCCGCCGCGACGCGGACCGCGCCCGCGAGGAGGCGCCGGCGCGCGTCAGCGAGGATCGCGCGCAAGGCGCCTAGACGGGCTCGCCGACAAGATCGTACTCCTCGGCGCCCGTGATCTTGACGTCGGCGAAGTCCCCGACGCGCAGGAAGTGCTTGTCGGCGGGTATGAGCACCTCGTTGTCCACCTCGGGCGAGTCCTGCTCGGTGCGCCCGACGAAGTGCTTTCCTTCCTTGCGGTCGACGAGGACCTTCACGACCTTGCCGATGCGCGAGGCGTTGATGGCCAGCGAGATCGGCTGCTGCACGGCCATGATCGCCTCGGCGCGGCGCTTCTTCTCGCTCGCGGGAAGGTCGTCGGAGAGGGAGTAGGCGTGCGTGTTCTCCTCATGGGAGTACTGGAAGACGCCGAGGCGGTCGAACTTCGTCTTCTGGACCCAGACCAAGGTCTCTTCGTGATCGTCGATCGTCTCGCCCGGATAGCCCGCGATCAAGGTCGTGCGCAAGGCGATGCCGGGCACTTTTTCCCGGATCGTCGCCACCAGCTCCTCGGTCTTGGCCTTGGTGGTCCCGCGGCGCATCGAGGTCAGCATCTTGTCGGTGATGTGCTGCAAAGGCATGTCGAGATATTTACAGATGTTCGGCCGTTCCCGCATCACGTCCAAGACGTCCATCGGGAACCCCGCCGGGAAGGCGTAATGCAACCGGATCCAGCCTATGCCGGGGACGTCGGAAAGGGCTCGCAAGAGGTCCGCCAGACGCCGTTTGCCGTAAAGATCCAGACCGTAATACGTTGAGTCCTGAGCGATGAGCAAAAGCTCTCTCGTGCCCGCGGTCGCGAGCCGCTTTGCCTCGTTTACCAGCTCTTCTATCGGCGTCGAGACGTGCTTCCCGCGCATCAGCGGTATGGCGCAGAACGAGCAAGGCCGGTCGCAGCCCTCGGAGATCTTGAAGTACGCGTAGTGGCGGGGCGTCGTGATCATCCGCTCGCCGACGAGCTCGTGCTTGTAGTCGGCGTTGAGCGCCTTCAGCAGACGCGGCAGGTCCCGCGTCCCGAAGTACGCGTCCACCTCCGGGATGTCCTTCTCCAGGTCCTCTTTATAGCGCTCGGACAGGCAGCCCGTGACGAAGAGCTTGTCGAGCTTCCCCATCTTCTTGGCGGCGGCGTAGTCGAGGATGGTGTCGATGGACTCCTGCTTGGCGTTGTCGATGAAGCCGCAGGTGTTGATCACGACGATCGAGGCGTCGTCGCAGTCGGTCTCGTGCTCGACCTCGAACTTGCTCGCGCGCAGCTGGCCCATCAGCACCTCGGAATCGTAGAGGTTCTTCGAGCAGCCGAGCGTGACGACGTGGACCTTGTTCTTCTTGAGGGTTTTCGTGCGCATGGGCGAGGGCGAGGGGTTCCTCGACGGAGATTGTACCACTTCGCCGCCGTGACCCGCCCCGCATTTACCGGGAACCGAATTTTATACTATCAGCTCATGAAATCGAGACGATCGGCGTTGGCATTCCTCTGCGCCTTCTCCTTGGGCATTCCCGGACCCGTCCAAGCGGGCCCCTCCGAGATCTCCGATAAATTGGAGAAGCTGGCGCAAAGCCTCGTCTCGGGATATCAAAAGACGGGGACAGGAGGCCGGGAATCCCTCGCAGTATTCCGATTCAACACCAATGACAGACTGGCGAAAGAGCGCACGGGCTTCGCCGTCGCGGAACTCCTGACTCATCAACTCGTGACGGCTCCCGCCTTCACCGTCGTCGAAAGGACCGAGCTCGAACGCATCCTGACCGAACAGCGGCTGCAGGCGGCAGCGGCGATCGACCCCGACAGCGCGGTCAAAGTCGGCAAGCTCCTCGGCGCGCGCCTCCTCGTCCTGGGAAGCGTCGAAAAAGTGGGCGGGAAGTACTCCGTGAACGCCCGCATCGTTGAAACCGAAACGGGCCGGGTCCTGAGCACCGGCTATGAGGAGCTCCCCGCGAGACTCTTCGAAGAGGAAGCCAAGCCGTATCTGGCCCTGGTCCCCGAACGCCAGGCGATCGGGTTCTACCTCCTTTACAACTATCGGCGCAACGCGAACCGCCTCCCCAGCCAGTCGCACCAGCAATCGGTCGGCTGCGTGACGCCCGGCGCCTGTCCGGTTTCGATCGCGCCGCAGGCATTCTCGATGGGCATGATCGGCGGAGGTGTTCGCTACAGTCCTACTTCACGTTGGCTCATCGACGCGAGCGTCTCGGCGCTCGCCGGCGGCGCGAGATTCGCTTCGACCAGCAACGCCGCCGCGTTCTCCGGAGAACTCCAGAGCGGCGATGTCATCCAGATTCGAGCGACGATCAACCGCGTCCTTCCCATCCGCGGCGCCGTCCGGGGCATGGTCGGAGCGGGCCTCAGCAGCTATCAGATCTCGTCGAACAACCTCGAGTTCAAGGCCGCCGTGGTCCCCTCGATCCGAGGCGGCATCGAGTACAAGCCGCAGCCGCGGCTCGGCCTCGGCTTGTTCGTGAATTATGACTTTCTCAATACGAAGGGGATCGACCGGACGCTCCCGGGGTCCGGCGTCCTCGAATTGAACCGGCTGTCGTTCGAGCCGACGGTCGCGGTCTATTTCTAGCATGCCGAAACGAATCTTCCTCGCCGCCGCCGTTCTCGCGATGACCGCCTGTCACGCGTCGAAGGTCCCCGAGAAACCCCTCCTCAAGCGCGATGCCTTCCCCGGCGGGAAGATCGAGGTTTCGACCATCGAGGCCCCCGAGCGGCATCAATCCCCCATCGTCCTCAGCATCCTTCCGCTCCAGCACAACGGCTCGGATAAGGCCCTGGATTCGAGGGGCGTCGCCCTCGCGGATGTGATCGCGGCGAGATTGGCCCCCGACCGGCACTTCAAGCTGGTCGAACGCCAACGGATCGAGGACATATTCAAGGAGCTTCAATTGGGCGACGTAGGCCCGGTGGACCAGAAGACCGCCGTCAGGATCGGCGGAATGCTGGGCGCCAACGTGATCGCCCTCGGGAGCTTCTCGGTCCTGGGCGGCTCGCCCATCGTCGCCATGCGCCTGGTCAAGGTGGAAACGGGCGAAGTCGTGGGCGGCGTCACGGAGCGAGGAGACGATGCCGCTCAACTCGACCGCCTCGCCGAGAAAGCGGCGACGCGTTTGGGCGACGCCCTGTCGCATCCCAAACCTCAGCCGTAGGATCCCCGAGGCCGATCACCGGCGGCGAAAGGGCCCGGCGGGGTTGCGCACCGGCATCTCGGAGACGGCGCGCCGGTAGTAGACGCCGAAGGCGATCATCCAGAGCACGACGATCGCGGCCGCGATTCCCCGCCCGATCCAGGGGTTGAACTCCGTGGGCGGCGGCAAGGTCAGGCTCTCGAGCTTCTTCTTGAACTTGGCGAAGATGACCCCGCAGGCGGGGCAGTCCGTCGCGCCGGCCGCCGCCTCGACGCCGCAGTTCGGGCATTTCATCCCGGCCAGTATACAAAAAGCGCATATGGAGCATACGCTTTCTCGCCTTGTCGGGCCCCCGGTCAGGTGTTATACTGGGAGTCACATGCCCGACGCGACCACCCCGGCCCCCGACTGGATCGAGGTTCCATTCCGCGCCCTCAAGGAGCACGAGGGCCTGCGCCTGGATACCTTCCTGGCCGCGCGCCTGGGCAAGAAATACTCGCGCGTCGCCGTGCAGAAGCTCATCGACGACGGCCTCGTCACCCGGGCGTCGCGCCCGGTCAAGGCGTCGGCCCGCGTGGGCGAGGGCGAGACCGTCCTCATCCGCTACCGGCGCGTGGCCGAGCCTCCGGTCCCGCACGAGACCATGCCGGTGCTCTTCCAGGACGACCGCATCGTCGTCATCTCCAAGCCCGGCGGCACCCTCAGCCACCCGACCGACAAGGTGCTCCACAACACCGTGACGCATCTCCTCGCCAAGCAGCTCGGCCGGAAGGTGTACCTCTCCCACCGCCTCGACCGCGAGACCAGCGGCGCGATGGTCCTGGCCCTCGACGTGGACGCCGCTCGGAGCCTCTACGAGCAGTTCGTCGGACGCGGCGTGAAGAAGGAGTATCTCGCGGTCGTGTTCGGCGCGGTCGAGTGGGACCACAAGACCGTCGACGCGCCCCTCGGCGAGGAGGGCAAGGCGATCCGGGTACGCCGAGCCGTGGGCGGGGCCAACGGGCAGAGCGCGGTCACCGAGTTTCGACGGATCAAAACGGATGGGCGGCTCTCGCTCGTCTCGGCCCTGCCGCGCACCGGACGCCTCCATCAGATCCGCGCGCATCTGGCCCACATCGATCATCCGCTCGTCGGCGACAAGCTGTACTGCGGCGACGGCGAGGTGTACATGAAGGCGGTGCGCAAGGAGGTCTCCCGCGCCGACCTCGACGCGCTCGGCGCCGACCGCCAGCTCCTGCACGCCTGGCGCCTGTCGTTCGAGCATCCCGGCGACGGCCGCCCGCTCTCCTTCGAGGCGCCCGTCCCCGCCGACTTCCCCCTGAGGCCCTCATGAAAGCCGCCCACAAAGGCTACAACCCCGTGATCAAGGACGGCGTCGCCTACGTCCAGTTCGCCTACGACGTGGGGCTTTCCATCGGCCTCGACGCCGCGGAGAAGAGCGTCAC
The DNA here is from genome assembly GCA_016191335.1 of Elusimicrobiota bacterium. Taxonomy (GTDB): domain Bacteria; phylum Elusimicrobiota; class Elusimicrobia; order UBA1565; family UBA9628; genus GWA2-66-18. The sequence goes on from JACPOW010000043.1 coordinate 64,247, forward strand.
CGCCTCGACGGAGCGCGCGCCCATCCGCCACCAGCGCCGCGCCCCGAAGTACTTCGAGTTCCAGCCCTACCCTCTGCGCGTGACGCAGACGACCGGGATCCAGGAGATCGGCGAGTGGCGGACCCTGCCGGCCGTCGAGACCGTGGTCTTCGACTTCGGCGCCGTCAGCGTGACCTACCAGATCCCCCTCTCCGGGCCCTTCTCCGACCTGGCCCGCCTCTCCGAGCTGCTCTACGACAACGAGCCGCTCCTCAAGGACAGCCGGCGCCTCGTCGAGGAGCTGATCAAGACCATCCACCCCTCCGTGAACCGGCCGCAGATCTCCGCGTTCTACGAGGACTACGTCGTCTTCCAGATCCGCGCCTTCGACGACCACGGCGCGCACGCGCGCCTGCTCGCGGAGGCCCCGACCTCGGTCGCGCAGGTCCTGCGCGCCGACGTCGACCTGCGCTCCGAGCAGGAGGTGGTCGACGCCCTCTCCGTCCAGGTCTCCTACGGCTCCGAGGACCTGACCCTCGTGGACTGGGTCGCGGCGATCGTCTTCGCCACCACGGCCGACGACACGCGCGCGGTGCTGGAGTTCGCGACGGTGCAGCTCCTCGAGCTGCGCCACCTCGACCACCAGCTCGACACCGCGCTCGAGAGCTACTACGACGCGCTGACCCACAGCCCGAAGGGGCCCTTCAGCCTGTTCACCAAGGCGGACGACAAGCTGCGCGAGATCGGCCAGCTCCAGGTGGAGAGCGCCGTCCTCTTCGAGAACATCAACAACGCCATCAAGCTCCTCGGCGACCAGTACCTCGCGCGCCTGTACCAGCAGGCCGCCCGCCGCTACCACCTCAACGCCTGGGACAAGAGCATCCAGCGCAAGCTCAAGACCCTGGAGAGCATCTACGACAAGATGGAGTCCGCGCTCTCCTCGGCGCGACTCGAGTTCCTCGAGTGGATCGTCATCATCCTCATCGGCATCGAGGTCGTCATGCCCTTCATCAAAGGGAAGCACTGAGCGCGAAGCGCTATAATCTCGGACCCATGGCGATCAAGGCCGTCTTCTTCGATATCGGCAACGTGCTGCTGCGCTTCTCCAACAAGCGCATCCTGCGCAAGTTCGCCTGGGCCGTCGGCCGCCACCCGGTCAAGGTCGCCCGCCTCGTCTGGAAGGGCCGCATCGTCGACCGCATCGAGCGAGGCGAGGTCACCGGCGAGGAGATCCACGCCCTGTTCGTCAGCGAGCTCGGCTACAAGGGCGACTATGCCCGGTTCAAGACCCTGTGGTGCGACCACTTCACGCTCGACCGCGGCTCCTTCGCGGTGCTCAAGAGCCTGTCCGGGAAGCTGCCGACCTACCTGCTCTCCAACACCAACGCCCTGCACATCGAGCACATCCGCGCGCGCTACGCGTTCCCGGCGATCGTCAAAGGGGCCATCCTCTCGCACGAGCTCAAGCTGCGCAAGCCGCAGCTCGAGATCTACGAGGCCGCGCTCAAGCTCTCCGGCACCGCGCCGGAGGAGACCGTCTTCATCGACGACCTCGAGGAGAACTGCGCGGGCGCGCGCAAGGCCGGCCTGCACGCCATCCGCTACCGCGGGGCCAAGGACCTGAAGAAACGACTGGGGGCATTGGGACTATGAAACGGATCGCTCTGATCGCCGCGCTCGCGCTCGCCGCGTGCGGGAACGCCGGGGGCAAGGGCGGCTACGACGCCTCCCGCGACGCCGCCGCCGACGTCAAGAACGCCCTCGCGCAGGCCCGGGCCGGGCACAAGCGCGTGCTCATCGAGGCCGGCGGGAACTGGTGCTCGTGGTGCAAGATCATGGACCGGTTCTTCGACGACCACGCCGAGCTCGCCGCGCTGCGCGACAAGAACTTCGTCACGGTCAAGGTCAGCGTGGAGTCCGGCGGGCCGGTGCCCGCCGCCCTCGCGTCCTACCCCGCCCCCGCCGGGTTCCCCCACCTGTACGTCCTCGACGAGAACGGGACCTTGATCCAGTCCCAGAACACGGCCGAGCTCGAATCCGGCCAGAGCTACGACCTCGAGAAGTTCACCTTCTTCCTGAACGCCTTCGGGCCGCCGAAGAAGTAGCGGGAACTGTTTCCGGAAACAGTCCGCCGGACTCGCACCGGTGCGAGTTCAGGTCGGCAGGATCTCCTTCTTCCGGCCCTTGAGCAGGTCGAGCTTGGAGAGCTCCCCGGCCATCATCGCCGCGACGATGAGGCCGCCGCCGGCCGCGCGCGCGGGGACGAAGGCCTCGCCGCCGAGCGTCCAGGCGAAGGCGGCGCCGAACACGGGCTCGAGCGAGAAGATCAGGCTCACCTTGATGGGCACGGTGACCTTCTGCGCCCACATCTGGATGAAGAAGGCCGACAGGGTCGGCACGACGGCGAGGAAGGCGATGGTGCCGGCGGCGCTGTCGCCGCGCACCGCGAGGGAACGGCCCGAGACGAGGCAATACGCGAGGGCCATCAGGCCCGTCATCCAGAACTGATGGAAGGCGAGGACGACCGCGTCGGCGTCGGCGCGGACGTATTTATCGGTCGCGAGGAGGTGGCCGGCGTAGGTGGCCGCGGCGACCAACGTAATAACATCACCGAAATTAACGGAAGAGATGCCCCCGGTCAGCATCCACAACCCCAACAGAGCGAGAACGGATGACACCCATTGAACGATGGTCGGGGACTTGCGGAAGAACATCAACAGGAATAACGGGACGAAGATGACGAATAGACCCGTGATGAACCCCGAATTCGACGCAGACGTGAAGCCGAGGCCTATGGTCTGCGTCGTATACAGCAAAAACAACAAAACGGCGAGGATCAGGGACTCTTTCAGATGACGGCCTCGTCCGGGGCGGACGAGCGCCCACGGCGCCAGAAGAAGCGCTGACAGCAGAAAACGATGGCATACCATGGCCACGGGATCGACGCCCTGAAGGGCGTCCTTGACCATATAGAACGTCGCGCCCCATACCGCGGCGCAGTAGACGAGACCGAGGTCAGCCCAGAGAGGGGACACGGGAGCCGCGCGCCGGGGTGTTCTTGGCGCAGTAGACGAGGTTGACGAAGGTCATCGCGCGGGTCATCGCGCCGATGCGGTTGTCGGGGGCGGTGAGGAAGGAGGCGACGCCGTCGAGCGCCTTCGCGTCGACGTTGCCCTGGTAGGAGACGTCGACGACGGCGGCGCCCTTCTTGACCCACGACGGGTCGAGCTTGAAGGACGGGTCCGGCACGGCGGTGACGAGGATGTCGGCGCGGCGCACCTGCTCCTCGAGCAGGGCGCGCGGGGTCTTGTCGTAGCACTTCACCACGGTGGCCCCCAGGTTCTCGAGCATCAGGCCGAGCGGCTTGCCCACGCGCATGGAGTTGTTGACCACGACGGCGAAGGCGCCCTCGACCGGGATCTCGGGGTAGGCCAGGAGGATCTTCACGACGGCCTTGGCGGTCGCGGGCACCACGCACTTGATGCCGCGCGCCTCGTCGAGGAAGCGCTTGTACTTGATCAGGTAGCCGAGGTTCGTGGAGTTGAGGCCCTCGATGTCCTTGGCCGGCGAGACGAGGTCCATCACGTCCTCGTCCTTCAGCGCGCAGCGCAGGGGGTACAGGAGCATCAGGCCCGAGGCGGTCCGGTCGGCGTTGAGGCGGCGCACGAGGGCCAGCAGGTACTCCTCGTCCTCGGCCTCGTGGCCGTCGACGGGGATGCCCAGGCGCGCGGCGTCGCGCAGCATCAGGTCGCGGTACTGCAGCGACGCCGGGTTCTGCTTCGGGCGGAACAGGACGGTGGCCAGATGCGGCTTCTTGCGCATGGCCGCCACCTCGCGCTCGACCCAGTCGAAGTAGCGGGCGGCCGTGCCGCGGCAGTCGAGGAAGCGGGTGGTCACAGGGGTGCCGCCGGCAGGAGGCGGAAGCTGACGCCGTCGTACGCGGTCGCGGAGCTCTCGCGCGCGGTGAACGGCATCAGGCGCTTGAGCTCGGCGGCGGCCTTCGCGGGCGTCAGGTCGCGGGACAGGATCAGGTCGAGGTACATGAAGTCGGTGACGGCGCTCGCCGCCCAGTCCACCGGCTGGGCGAAGCCCGAGACCGGGAAGCGCGCCCCGGCGCCGGCGAGGCGCTGGAGCTCGGAGGGGACCTTGCCCTTCATCACGTCGCAGGAGCCGAAATGGACGAGGGAGACGTTGCCGCCGGCCTTGAGCGGGTCGGCGAGGACGGCCGCCGTCGCGGGGCCGGTCTCCGTCTCGAGGCCCTCGGCCGTGCCGTGGCCGGAGAAGTAGAGGACGACGGGCTCGGCCAGCAAGGAGGCCTCGCGCATCCACTTGAGAAGGCTCGAACGGTCGGTGTAGAAGCGCTGGCGGACCTGGACGCTGGGCGTGCGCGCGAAGAAGATCTTGAGCATCTCGCCGTAGGTGTACTCGGGCTCGGCGAGGCTCGACTCCCAGCGCGACTCGAGCACGACCAGCCATTTGCGGCCGGCGACGGGGTCGACGCGAAGGCCGGTCCAGTCGCGCCATTGCTTGTCGCCGTCGGCGCGCCAGCGCCCGCGCAGGGCGCGGCCGTCCTGGGCGAGGCGGAACTCGCCGTCGCCTTCCTTCTGGTCCTTGTAGCGGAACTTGAGCAGGTCGCCCTCGACGCGCCCGGTCACCGTGCCGTCGGAGAAGGAGTAATAGCCCGAGACCGCGCCGCCGGAGACCGTCAGCCTCAGGCGGCCGAAGTTGGTCTCCCACAGGCCGCCGAACCCGGAGCCGGGCTCGGGAGGCTGGCGCCGGCGGCCGAGCCAGGGGATGAATCTTTCGGAGCCTTGCGCGCGCCACTCGCCCTCGAAGGTCTTCCCGTCGGCGGACAGACGGAAGCGCCCCTCGCCGGAGGCCTCGGGCTCGCGGTAGGTGAAGGCCAGGACCCCGTCCTTGCCGCGATTGCCGTCCAGCGCGCACACCGCGCCTTCCATGATGTAGGTCCCGGCGACGGCGGACGACGACTCGGTCAAGGTCATGTCGCCGTAGGTGGTCGCCCAGTCGCCGGTGAACACCGGCCCCGCGGCGGCGGAACGGCCCGCGAGGCACGCCAAGGCCGCGGCAATCACGAGGAAGCGCTTCATCGGGGGCTTATACTATCATACGAGAACAAGTCATGGCCAAACGCGAGCGGCTGGATCTATTACTCGTCCAACGGGGCCTGTTCGAGTCCCGGACGAAGGCCCAGGCCGCGGTCATGGCCGGTCTGATTCTAGTCGATGGCCGTTCCGCCGGCAAAGCCGGCGAAATGATCGGCCCGGACGCCGTTCTCAGTTTGAAGGCCGATCCGTGTCCGTACGTGTCGCGTGGAGGACTGAAGCTCAAGGCCGCCCTCGACGAGTTCTCCATCGCGGCCGCAGGCCGCGTCTGTTTGGACGTGGGCGCCTCCACCGGCGGCTTCACGGATTGCCTCCTCCAGGCCGGAGCCTCGAAGGTGTACTCGATCGACGTCGGCACCGCCCAGCTCGACAGCCGCCTGAAGAAGGACCCCCGCGTCGTCAGCCGCGAGCAGACCCACGCGAAGCTCCTGCGGCCCGAGTGGTTCGACCCCAAGCCCGACCTCGCCGTGATGGACGTCTCCTTCATCTCCTCGGCCCAGGTGTTGCCTTTCGTGGTCCCGTGCCTCGCCGTCCCCTTCGAGCTCGTCGTCCTCGTGAAGCCGCAGTTCGAGGTCGGCCCGAAGCTGGCCCCCCAGGGCGTCGTGCGCGACCCCGCCGTCCGGCTCCAGGCCGTGGGCAAGATCCGCGCGGCGGCCCGGGAGCTCGGGCTCGTCGAGGGCGGCCTGCTCGAGTCCCCGGTGGTCGGTCCGAAGGGCAACCATGAGTTCCTGCTTTTGCTAAAATCCAAGGCATGAAGGTCCTCATCGCCGAAGACGACCGCACCAACCGGGCCCTGCTCCAAGGGTCCCTGACGAAGCTCGGCTACGAGGTCATCGAGACGGTCAACGGCGCCTCGGCCTGGGACACCCTCGGCCGGACCGGCGCGCGCATCGTCGTCAGCGACTGGGTCATGCCCGACATCGACGGCCTGGAGCTGTGCCGCCGCGTGCGCTCGCGCAAGGACGCGCCCTACGTGTACTTCATCCTGCTCACGGGCAAGATGCTCGGGGCGGGCCACTACGCCAAGGCGATGGAGGAGGGCGTCGACGACTTCCTGACGAAGCCCCTCGACGTCGACGCCCTGCGCATACGGCTGCGCGTCGCCGAGCGCATCGTCCAGCTGACCGAGCGCGTGCGGACCCTGGAAGGCATCCTGCCCATGTGCGCCTACTGCCGCCGCATCCGCGACGAACGGGGCGCCTATCAGAACCTCGAGGACTTCGTGTCCGACAAGACGACGGCCCAGTTCTCCCACGGCGTGTGCCCGGAATGCGCCAAGAAGCATTTCGGCGAATAGGCCCCCGGCCGTAACCGGACCGACATTGACGGCCCCGACGACCCCTGTTACAATGAGCCCGATGCGCATCTGCCTGATCACCCCCCCCTCCATCTTCCTGCTCGACGAGCGGGTGTTCATGACTTTGGGCATCCTGCGGGTGGCCGCCGCCCTGGAGCAGGCCGGCCACGAGGTCGAGATGCTCGACCTGTCGGGCATCGAGAACTACGAGGAGGTCATCCGCCTCCACGCGAAGACGAGCAAGGCCGAGGTCTTCGGCCTGACCTCCACGACGCCCCAGATGCCCGCCGCCTTCCGGGTCACCCAGGCCCTGCGCGCCGCCCTGCCGGGCGCCAAGATCATCCTCGGCGGCCCGCACATCACCCTCATCAACGCGGCTTATAAAGGAGAGCTGGCCCGCAAGGCCCCCGGCCGCGCCGCCAAGGCGATGGAGAAGATGCTCGCGACCTACGACGTCCTGGTCCCCGGGGACGGCGAGGAGGCCGTCTTCGAGGCGATCAAGAAGGACGCGCCGAAGATCGTCGACGGCGACGACCCCAAGTCCCCGCTCTTCCTCACCAACCAGATGCTCAACGAGCTCCCGTTCCCCGCGCGGCACCTCGTGGACGCGAGCAGCTACCACTACTCGATCGACAACGTGCCCGCGATGAGCCTGATCGCCCAGCTCGGCTGCCCGTTCGCCTGCGGCTTCTGCGGAGGCCGCGAGTCGCCGATGCTGCGCCGCGTGCGCACGCGCAGCACGGAGAACGTGGTCAAGGAGATCGCGCACCTCGCCGACGCCTACGGGACGAAGGGCTTCATGCTGTACGACGACGAGCTCAACGTCAACCCGAAGATGGTCGAGCTGATGAACGCGATCGCGGCGGAACAGGAGCGGCGGGGCGTGGAGTGGCGCCTGCGCGGCTTCATCAAATCCCAGCTCTTCAACGACGAGCAGGCCGAGGCGATGTACCGCGCCGGCTTCCGCTGGATCCTGACCGGCTTCGAGTCCGGCTCGCCGAGGATCCTCCAGAACATCAACAAGCGCGCGACCCGCGAGGAGAACACGCGCTGTGTCGCGATCGCCAAGCGCCACGGCCTCAAGGTGAAGGCGCTGATGTCGATCGGCCACCCCGGGGAGTCCGAGCAGACGATCATGGAGACGCGCGACTGGCTGCTCGAGGCCAAGCCCGACGATTTCGACGTCACCATCATCACCACCTACCCCGGCACGCCCTACTACGACCGCGCCGTCCAGCACCCGACGATGAAGAACGTCTGGGTCTACACCTACCCCGAGACCGGCGACCGCCTGTACGGCTATGAAGTCGACTACACTTTGGTCGCCGACTACTACAAGGGAGACCCCGACGGCGGCTACAAGGCGTACGTGTACACCGATCACCTGAGCGCGGCCAAGCTGGTCACCTTGCGCGACCAGGTCGAGCGCGACGTGCGCAAGGCGCTCCACATCCCGTTCAACGCGGGACGCCCGGCCCAGCGCTTCGAGCACTCGATGGGCCAGCTGCCCCCGACCATCCTGCGCGCCTCCGCGGCCGCGGCCGCGCGGAGCTGACGGATGCGGCTCCTCCTGATCCCCGACCCGACCTCCCCCAACGGCGAGGACGCCTTCTGCCGGGAGATCGTCAAGCGCGCCCCCGCGCGCGGCCATTCCGCCGCGATGCAGATGGTCCCGAACGGCCCGCCCGTGGCGGCCGCCGAGCTGCTCTCCGCGCAGGGCTTCGCGCTCGACAGCGACGCCGTCGTCATCAACAGCCTCCAGCCGGCGGCGCTGATCGCCGCGAAGGCCGCGTCCAAGCCGACCGTCCTGCGCCTCATCGAGTCCTACGCCGGCGCGTCGCCCGATTCCCTCGCCGAGGTCAAGCGCCTGGCGGCGGCCGCGAGCCTGCTGCTGCTGCCGAGCCAGCACATGGCCGGCGTCGTCGCGAGCTGGGGCGTGCCCCCGAGCCGCATGCGCGTCATCCCCTACGCGTACGACCAGATCTTCGCCCAGCAGATCGCGCTCGTGACCGTGCGCTCCTCCCGCGCGCGCGGCTTCACCGTCGTCACCGCGGGCGTCGTCGACGCGGCGTCCCTGCCCGGCTTCGAGACGGTCCTCTCCGGCGTCGCGCGCCTGCGCATGGACGTCCACGTCACCGTGATCGGCGACGGCCCGGCGCTGCCGGCGCTGAAGGAGAAGGCCCAGGCGCTGATGCTCGGAGACCGCGTGACCTTCCTCGGCGAGCTTCCCCACCCGAAGAAGATGGAGTACTTCCGCTCCGCGAAGGCGTTCGTGGAGCCGACGGGCCGGCAGGGCTTCCCGTCGCTCGCGCTGCACGCGCTGTCCGAGGGCTGCCCGGTGCTCGGCGTGCGCGCGGGCGCCCTGCCCGAGTTCATCCGCGACGGCGAGAACGGCCTGCTCTTCCCCCCCGGCGACGCCGCGGCGCTGGCCGAGCACATCATCACCCTGAACACGACGCCGGGCCTGTCCCTGCGGCTGATCGCCGAGGGCGTGCGCACCGTCGAGCGCCACTCGTGGGACGCCACCGTCGCCGCCGCGCTCGACGCCGTCGAGACGCTGGAGGTGAAGGCATGATCTGCGCGCTCCTGGTCGACCCCGACGACAGCATCGACTTCCCCGGCAACGAGGCCGAGGTCCTCGGCCGCCCCCTCGCGGCGTATCCGCTGCTCGCCGCGAAAGGCTCCGAGCACGCCCGGCGCCTGTACGCGCAGACCTCCTCGGACCCGGTGCGCCGCATCGCCGTGCAGCTGGGCGCGATCATCATCGACCCTCCCCGTCATCCCGAGGACGGCCCCCGCCCGACGGAGACGGCGCGCGTCCTCTCCGGCTACCGGCAGATCGTCGACGACCTGAAGGCGGAGAAGGGCGAGCTGGAGCTGCTCGTGCTCCTGTTCGCGAACACCGGCGCGGTCAACACCGCGCTCATCGACACGGGCGTGCAGACTTTGCTCGACGACCCCGCGCTCGACTCCGCGGCGACGGTCTCGCCCTACGACCGCTGGAACCCGCGCCGCGCGTTCCGCGAGTCGCCCGACGGCCGGCTGATCCCCTACGCCGAGTGCCTGCCCGAGGCCGGGACTCCGTGGTTCCCCGACTGGGGCGCGGCCGTCCTGCGGCCCCGCGTCCTCGACGCCCTGAAGCCCGACTCCGCCGAGCTGTCCTGGCTCGGCGAGAAGATCCTCCCCCTCAAGCAGGCCGGCGGCGGCCCCGTGGACTACAGCTGGCAGGTGCCGAAGATGGAGTACTGGCTCAAGAAGCAGGGCGTGCGCGACTCGCCGCGCCCCGAGCCCAAGCCCAAGCTCGCCCCCGCGCCCAAGCCCGACCGGCGTTAGGATGACCTTGGTCCCCCGTCTCATCGTCTTCAGCCTGGCCCTCGGCGGCCTGCGCGACCCCCGCCTGTTCGCCTTCGCCGGCGCGGCGACGTGGGCCGCGGTCTGGCTCGAGCGCCCGGCCGTCGGCCCCGCGGCCGCGTGGCTCCCCTGGCTCGGCTGGGCCGCGTTGTCGACGATCGTCTCCGCCCAGCCTCTCGCGGGCCTGCCCGTGATCGCGCGCTGGTCCGCGGTCCTCGCCTGCGCCTCCCTCGCCGCCTCCTGGAACGCGCGCGAGCGCGCGGACTGGCTCAAGTCCTTCCTCCTCGTCGCCTCCGCTCTGGCCGTCGCCGCGCTGCTCACCGGCTCGGGCGTCGGCTTCCGCAACGGCATGACGGGGCTGATGCCTCCCTATTACAACTACACGGCGTTCGCGCTGGCCGCGGCGGCGTCCGCCTGCGCCGCGTGGCTCCTGCACCCGCGCGGCGCGCGGGGCCGCGACGCCGCGTCCGCGGCGGGCGTGCTCGCGCTGGCTCTGCTCTGCCTCTTTCTCGCGCGCTCGCGCGGGGCGTGGCTGGGGCTCGGCGCCGCCGCGG
>JACPOW010000070.1 GCA_016191335.1 Elusimicrobiota bacterium
CCCTCCTCCATGTTGTTGAAGATCTGCTTGAAGGCGTTCTTGACCTTCTCCCAGGCGCTGGACTTCAGCGGCTCCGGCTTCGCGTCGGGGACCGCCGACGCGGCCTTGGCTGCGTCGGCGATCTTGTTCTCGATGCGCTTGGCCGTGCTGAGCGGGATGACCTTGAGCATCAGGAAGAGCATCAGGGCCAGGATGATGGTGGCGGGGTAGATCGCGGTGATCCAGCCGGCGCCGACCGAGACGACGAGAGCGCCCAGGACCATCGGCGCGAGGACGCCGAACACCTCGGCGAGGAACTGCCACCAGGTGCGGAACTTCTGCTGGCTGACGCCCTGCTCGGCCAGGAGGAACTTCTGCAAAGTGCCCTGCGCGGTGGCCGCGATGCCGGTGACCATGCCGTTGAGCGCGTAGAACACGAACATCAGGGGCAGGGCCATGTGGCCGGTGCCGAGGAGCATGACCATCGTCGCCAGCGAGACCGCGCGGAAGACGTGGGCGGCGTAGAAGGTCTTGGTCAGGCCGAACCGGTCGCTGAAGAACTTCGCGAGCTGCTGGCCGACCATGCTGCCGATGCTCGCGAAGATCGCGACCTGGGCGAGGATGGAGAAGTCGCCGAAGGCGTCCTCGGTGAGCTGGGCCATCGCGGCGCCCTGCGCCTCGAGGCCGAGCTGCATCGTGAGCATGCCGCCGATGAGGGCGGCCACGGTCGCGCCGAGGCCGAACCAGCCCTTGCCCTTCTTGCCGGGCTCGTTGGGCTGCTGCGGGGCCGGGGGCTCGTTGACGCCGGACTGAGGGCGGACCGCCGGGGTCTCGTTCGCGGGCTCGAGCTCGGAGGCGTGCGCCGCGGAGAGCTTGCCGGAGACGATGGCCTCCTTGGCGGCGGGGACGGTCTCGACCGACTTGCCGCCGAAGAAGGCGCGGACGCCGGAGATGATCGAGGCGGCCTTGCTCGCGATGCGGCCGGTGCGCGGGCCGGCCTGGAGCGTGACGGGCGCGGTCTCGGAGGCGGGAGCCTGGGCGGCGGCGACCTCGCCGGTCTTCGGGGCCGACTCCTTGGAGGCGGCGGGAACGGCCGAGGGCGCGAGCGCCGCGGGGACGACGGCGGAGGTCCGGGCGGAGAGCGCGGCGGGGGCGGCGGCGGCGGGCACCGAGGCGTTGACGGCGAGGGCGGCGTGCGCCGGGGCCGGCGCGATCGCGGGAGCGGAGAAGGTCGCGGTGAGGCCGGCGTTCGAGAGGGAGAGGGACGGGGCGGCGGAGTTCACCGGCGAGGAGACGCTCCCGGCCGCCGCGGCGGCGGATCCGCCCACGGGGGCGTTGACCGCGCCGATGGAGACGACCTGGGCCCAGGCCTCGGGCGCGAAGGCGCCGTGGATCAGCGCGAGAGCGAGGAGGGTGGCTGTGATGCGCATCGGCCGGGAGTTGGTTTTCATCGTAAGCCTATTATAGGAGGCGGACCCGGGCGCGCTCATGGGCTTTGGCTCTAGGCGGTCCCGGACAAACGGCCTAGGCCCGTCTGGGCCCGAAGGAGTGTTCTTGATTTAGCGGGCCGCGACACCTATACTTGATGCCATGGAGACCATCGAGGCCCGCGCCGCGCGGTTCAGCGACCGCCTCGTCGCCTACCTCCTCGACGCCGTGCCCTTCGCCGCCGGCGCGGCGGGGACCGTGTGGGTCCTGCTCGGCCCCCTCGAGAAGCCCCCCACCCCCGAGCTTCTGGCGCTCGTCGGGGCCGCCTGGGGCCCCATGGTCTTCGCCTATCAGCTGATCGGCAACCTCAAGGGCGCGACCATCGGCAAGCGGCTGCTCGGGCTGCGCGTCGTCTCGCGCGACGGCGGCGCGCCGGGCTTCGGGGCCAGCCTCATCCGCGCCGCGGTGTGGCTGGTCGGCACGACCGCCGGCAGCTTCGGCTTCCTGGTCGCGCTGTTCAACCGGGAGAACCGGACCCTCCATGACTACGCCTCCGGGACCGTCGTGGTCGAGGCCTACCCGAAGTCCGCGTCCGAGGGCAGGGCGCTGTTCCTCGTCGGGGCCTTCGCCGTCATCGGCCTGTTCGCCTTCCAGGTCTATTCCGGCTGGTCCCGTCCCACGCCGCGCGACCGCGCCGCCGTCGCCAAGGCCAACGAAGGGCTGGCCGTGATCGCCGAGGTGCAGGAGGCGTACAAGGCCAAGCACGGGACCTACGCGGCCTCGATCGAGCAGCTGGCCGAGGTCAGCGGGGACCCCGCGGAATTCCGCACCGCGATGGCCGCGCTGTTCCGCGCGGAGCCCTTCAAGATGGAGGCCGGCAACCGCGGCTGGCGCATACGCGCGGCGGCCTTCGACCGCCGCCGCACGCCCGTCGTGCGCGAAGGCCCCACGCCCTAACGGGCGCGGACCTCGGCCAGGGACCACGGCCCGAACTCCCGCCAGGCCGTGATCGCGCCCTTCGGCGGCACGGTCTCGAAGTGCGCGCGGCGGGCCGTCTTCATCGCGACGAAGGTCCGGCCCTCCTTCCGCGGCAGGGCCCTCACCTCGTCGTCGTCGCCGAAGCGCTCCGCGTTCGCCTCGTCGCGCTTGGCGTAGTGGAACTCCCCGACGAAGTACACCATCTTGTCGACGGGGCGGCCGGTGTAGAACTGCAGGCCGTGCAGGTAGCTGTCGTACGTCCACACCTGGTCGCCGGGGCGCGCCGAGGCCTTCACCGCCAGGGACAGCTCCTTCGCGCTGATCAGCGGGGCGGCGACGGTGACGCAGGCATAGGCGAGCGCGCCTGCGAGGACCCCGCCGAGGCCCAGCGCGAGCGCGGGGCGCCTCGCGGAGGGCGCGTACGCCTGGGCGGCGCCGAGGATGAGGAGGAGCGCGGTCCCGAGCGCGACGAGCCTCCGGAGGAGGACGGCGTCGGCGCCGATGGGCGGCAGCGACAGGTGGGGCAGCCGGAGATAGAGGAGGACGCCGACCGCCGCGCCGGCGAGAAGCAGCACGCCCAGGCCGCGGCACAGCCGCCAGGCCCATTTCGCCGGGCCGTCCTCGAGAGAGAGGGCCGCCAGGAGCGCCGCGTGGGGCAGGACCGGCAGGGCGTACGTGGCGAGCTTCGAGTGGGAGGTGGTGAAGAACGCGACGACGCCGAGCACCCAGAGCGCGAGCGCCGCGGCGCGCGGGTCGGAGAACGGCCTGCGCAGCGTCTTCGCCATCCCCGACAGGAACGGGGCCGTCCAGGGGAGGAGCCCGGCGGGCAGGACCGCGAGATAGAACCACCACGGCGCGCCGCGGGAGTACTTCGGGGTCAGGTAGCGCTGGAAGTGCTGCTCGATGAAGAAGGTGTGGAAGAAGTCGGGCCTGCGCGCCTGCACGGCGAGGAACCACGGCGCCGCCAGCGCCAGGGCGATCACGGCGCCGAGCGGCGAGAGCAGCTTCAGCGCGGGGCGCCGCCACTTCGGGAAGAGGCCGATCAGCACGACGGTCCACAGCACGGGGAAGAGGAAGGAGATCAGGCCCTTGCTCAGGAACGCCAGCGCGGCGGCGGCCCAGGCCGCCGGCGCCGCCCAGGGCGCGTCGGCCGGCTTCTCCAGCGTCCGGAGGACGAGCGCCGTCGTCCACAGCAGGAAGACGCTGACGGGGAGGTCGAGCGTGAGGTTGTGGACGAGGAACAGCCAGAGCCCCGCCGTCGAGGCCGCGAGCGCGGCGGAGCGCCCGATGTTGGGCGAGTACAGCCACGAGCCGAGCCAGAAGACCCCCCCCGCCCCGAGCAGGGCGAGCAGCAGCATCGGCAGGCGCGCGGCCGCCTCGCTCGGGCCGAACGCCTTGATCGAGGCCGCGCCCAGCCAGTACCAGAGCGGCGGCTTCTCGACGTAGGGCATCGCGTTGAGGGTCGGCAGGACCCAGTCCCCCGAGGCCGACATCGCCCGCGGGACCTCGGCGTACCGTGCGTCGTCGATCTCGATCAGGGGCGACCCCAGGACGAGCAGCGGCAGCGCGAGGGCCGCGGCGAGGAGCCAGGCGGGCACGGCGGCGCCGGCCTTCATATCGCGACGACGACCTTCCCGAACTGGCCGCGGGATTCGAGCCGGGAGTGCGCGGCCGCCGCCTCGGCGAGCGGGTAGATCTTGTCCACGACGGGGCGGACCTTGCCGGACTCGACGAGCTTCCAGGCCTCGCGCATCTCGGCGAGGCTCCCCATCCGCGAGCCGATGATCATCAGCTGGCGGCTGAACACGTACCGCATGTCGAGCTCGACCTCCGGCCCCGACGTCGAGCCGCACGTGACGAGGCGTCCCGAGGGCCGTAGGCATTTGAGGGCGTCCATGAACAGCGCGGGCCCGACGTGGTCGAGGGCGACGTCGGCCATCGCGCCGCCGGTCAGGCGGCGGACCTCGCGCGCGAGGTCCGCGGGAGGCGCGTGCAGGACGTGGTCGGCGCCGAGGGCCTTCGCGCGCTCCATCTTCGCGGCGTCGCTCGTCGTCGCGATCACGGCCGCGCCCAAGGCCTTCGCGACCTGGATGGCGACGGCGGAGACGCCGGAGCCCGCCCCGATGACGACGACTGTCTGCCCCGGCCGGACCCCGCCCAAGGTCGCGAGCATGCGCCAGGCCGTGAGCAGGACGAGAGGCAGGGAGGCCGCTTCCTCGAAGGACATCCCGGCGGGGATGTCGAGCAGATGCGGGGCCTTCACGGCCAGGAGCTCGGCGAGGCCCCCTTGCGAGCCGCCATAGGCGCCGATGATCCCGAACTCGGGGCAGTCGGACTCGCGCCCGTCCCTGCACGCCGGGCAGGCGCCGCAGCACAGGCCGGGGTGGACCGCGACGCGCCGGCCGCCGGCCTCTCCCGCGACGTCCGAGCCGAGGATGTGCGGGACCTTGACCTTCGAGCCGGGCAGCCCCTCCCGGATCCACAGGTCGAGGTGGTTGAGCGCGCAGGCGCGCACGCGCAGGAGGACCTCTCCGGCGCCCGGGACGGGGTCGGGGACGGTCCGGAGCTCCAGGTTCTCGACGCCGCCGAAGGCCTTGAGGATGACCGCTCTCACGCGGTCATTCTACTAGATGGCTCAGGGCTTTTTCAGCGAGCCCTGGAAGGCGGAGGAGAGCATGGCGACCATCCCGTCCTTCTGCTTGAGGGCCTCGAGCAGGCGCTGGCGCTCCCGCTCCCAATCGGCGAAGCGGGCGACGATGCCGTCGCGCTCCTGCAGGGCGCGGGCCATGTGCTCGGACAGGGTCGCCACCTTGGCGCGCAGGTCGCTCACCGAGGCGGCCTCCTGCGAGGCGCGGGCGTTCTCCTCCTCGACCTTGCGCTGGAGCTCGAGCATGCGCTGGTGCCAGCGCTCGTCGGCGGCGGCGCGCTCGGCGATCGCGAGGCGGACCTTCTCGGCCTCGGCGACGAGGGCGCGGGTGAGCGAGTCGCGCTCGGCGCCGAGCGACTCGGCGCGGGCGTCGCGCTCCGACAGGGAGCGCTCCAGGTCCGCGATCCGGTTCTTGAGGGTCTCCACGTCCCCCTTCACGCCCTCGGTGCGGGCGTCGGCGGCGCGCGTCGCGGCGCGCTCGCGCTCGAGCTCTCCGGACAGGGCGACGAGGCTGTCGCCCATCGTCTTCTCGATCTCGCGGCGCTCGTCGAGGACGGCGCGGAGCTGCTGGTGCCGCTCGCGCATCGCCTTCAGCAGCTCGGCCTTCTCGGCCTCGAGCTCGACGATGACCTCGTCCTTGGCCTTCGGCGTCGCCGTCAGAACCTTCAGGATATGGTCGAGCCCCTCGCGGACGGACGCGGAGCCGGCGCCGGCTTCGCGCTGTCCCAGGTTCACCGCGTCGAGCCGCTTGGCGAGCTCCGCGATCTGATCGGACACCGCCGTCTCGCGATGGATCCGCTCCTTGAGGAACTCCTGGCGCAGGGACTGGCCCTGCTCGAGCCACAGCTTCGAGAGCGCGGCGCGCTCGTCGACGAGCGACTGGAGACGGTCGTCCTGCTTGCGCAGCTCGAGGTCGTGATGGCGCTCCCAATCGGAGAGCGTGCCCTGCAGCCTCGAGGCGAAATCGTCGAGCCGGCGCGAGATCTGGTCCTCGAAGCGGCGCTCGTCCTCCGGGATGCGCGAGGCGATGCTGCGCACCTCGGGAAGGAGCGCGGGAAGCTCCTTCATCTCCTCGCGCCAGCGGGTCACCTGGTCGGCGACGTCCTTGATGGTGCGGCGGAAGACGGTGAGCTCGGCGCCGAGCGCCTCGACGGGGACGATCGCGGCGGCCGGGGACTGGCGGGAGACGGCTTCTTTCAGGAGCTGGGCGAACGTCGCGTTCATCTCGTCGAGGCGCCGTTCGAGCGCCTCGACCCGGCCGCGCGCGTGCGACTTGGCCTCTTCGCCGTCCCGCTCCGCCTTCTCGCGGCGCAGCTGGTCGGTCAGGGCCTTCAGATGCCCCTCGACCTCGGTCTTCAACGCCTCCTGCTGGGAGAGCAGGTTGGAGGCGGCGGTGGCGCGCTCCCGCTCGGAGACGAGCTCCCGCTCCAGCAGCTCGATCCGTTTCTGGAAGAAGTCCATCATCGGCGTCGCGGCGGCCGGCCGCGGCGGCGGCGCGATCAGCTCCGGGCGCGGCGGAGCCGGAGGCACGGGGCGCGGCGGGACGGGCGGCTGGGGCTCGAGGGGGTCCACGCTATCTCTCCCGGTAGCGCCGCGAGATCTTCGCGGGCAGGTTGAAGCTGACGGACACGCGGTGGATCTGCGCCCCGAGGTCTCCCGTCGGCGCGAAGGCGTAGTCGAAGCTCAGGTCGGACAGCTTGACGCCGAAGCCGAAGTTCAGCATCGAGGTCAGCCCCAGCGAATCGTAGGTCATCGAGTTGAGGCCGGCGCGCACCGCGCCCTGCATGCTCTTCTGGATGTCGACGGTGTACTCCATGCCGGCGGCACCGTAGGGAAGGTTGTTGATCGGGGCGATCGCCTCGACCGTGAGCAGGAGGGGCTTGACCGGGCGCACGCCGCCGCCGAAGCGCAGGCGCGTGGGCAAGGTGTCGCGCACGAGGTCGAACTTCTGGCCGACGCCGAGGTTCTGGACCACCATCGAGATGTCGTAGGTCTGGGAGGTCCCGTAGAAGCGCGAATGCACGCCGAAGTCGCCGGCGTAGGCGTTCGCGTGCGCGAGGAGGTCGGTGTGCAGGTACTTCACGGTCACGCCCATGGCGACGTCCACCTCGCTGTCCGACAGATCGTAGATCGACTGCCCCCAGCCGAGCTCGGCGAGATAGGAGCGCGGGCGGAAATCTCCGCGGGTCAGGCCGTTGATGTCGGTCCGCGCGATCGGGCCGATGTCGAGGTAGCGCACGCCGAACGCCAGGACGGAGCTGTCGTTGACGCGCTTGGCGACCGAGGCGGCGTTGTAGGTGATGCCGGCGACGTACTGCGTGTAGAGGAAGGTGGCCGAGAGGCGCGGGACCTGCGAGAGCCCGGCGGGGTTCCAATACAGGGAGGAGGCGTCGTTCGTCGCCACGGAGTAGGCGCCGCCCATCGCGATGCCGCGCGCGCTGGTGTCGAAGAGCAGGAACTCCGAGCCCGTGGTGCCCACGGCGGCGCGTCCGAAGTCGGACGCGCCCGCGGGAAGGGCGATCAGGAGCGCGATGGCGGCGGCGAGGAGGATCCTCACCGGATCACCGCCAGCTTGAGGATCTTCTTGGTGCCGCCGGACTCGATCATCACAAGGTAGACGCCGCTCGCGACGGAGCGTCCTGAGCCGTTGGTGCCGCTCCAGGTCAGGAGGCCCGTGGAGTTCGCCTTGACGTCGAGCACCTGCTCGCCGCGCAGCGTGAAGACCCTCACCCGGGCGCCGGGCGGGACGTTGTCGATGGTCACGAAGCCGTCGCGGCCCGTGTAATAGGGGTTCGGGAAGATGCGGGCGCTCTCGGCCGACGCCGAGAGCGGGACCTGGCCTACCTGGAACAGGGAGAAGTGGTTGATGCGGGCGGTCATCCGGCCGTTCGCGGTGTCGATCACCGTTTCGAGCGGGACGCAGGTGTTGCTGCCCGGGTCGTAGCGCAGCAGCAGGGCGCGGTTCGACGGGATGGTCCCGAGCTCGGCGGGCAGGTAGTCGAAGGTGAGGTAGAGGCTGCCGATCGGCTGCAGCGAGGGCGTGGGCACGATCGAGAAGGCGATGTTCGTGGCGTTCGGGCACAAGGTGCCCGTGGGCACGAAGGACGAGATCGTGACGAGCACGTCGGTCGGGAAGGTGCGGGCCGGAGCGCGCAGGGTGACCGAGCGGCCGTTGCCGAGGGAGCCGAACAGGATCGAGTCCGCGGCGGACAGCAGCGGGCCTTGCAGCGAGCCGACCGGGGCGCCTCCGTTGAACGTCCGCGTCGTCACGTAGTTCGAGAACTGGGAGAGCTGGCCGTACGGGTTGCTCGCGAGCACCCGGATCGTGTAAGTGGCCCCGGTGACGAGGCCGGTGATCGTCGCGCCGGTCCCGCCGTATTTGGCCGCGAAGGAGATGGCGGTGGAGACGTTGAGCGTGAAGTTGTCCGTCGAGTAGGTGACCTCGTAGGTCGCCGAGGAGGAGTTGTTGTTCGCGGCCCAGCCGACCGTGATGGTGGTGGGCGTGGTGCCGAGCGCGGCGAGCGTGCCGGGAGCGGCGGGCAAGGTGTAGGTCGAACCGAAGAGCGCCGGGGGCGTGTCGGAGTCGATCCCGTCGCCGTTCTCCGCGACGATATCGTACCCGTACAGCGTCGACGGGATGAGCCCGCCGTAGCCCTGGCTGAAGGCGGCGACGAGCGCGGGCGCCGTCGTCACCCCGACCACCGACCCGTCGGGGGCGTATTGGGTCAAAGTCGTCCGGTAGGGGGTCTGCAGCGGGTTGCCGTTGTTGGTCCAGTTGATGAGGAAGCTCCCCGTCGTCAGCTGGCTGATGACCGGGATGAACGGCCCGGGGGTCGCGGCGGCCGTGTAGGCGGAGGCGGACGGGGACAGGGGGCCCTCGCCGGCGCTCGTCACGGCGGAGACCCGGATCGAGTGCTCGGTGTTGGTCCCGAGGCCGACCTCGGTGAAGACGTTCGTGACGGGCGTTCCCAGCAGGACGTTGTTGGTGGCGTTGTAGACGCGGTAGTTGGTCACGCCGCCGGGATCGGCCCAGCCCCAGTCGATCGAGGTCGTCGTGAGGCCGCTGACCACGGGCTGCGTCACGGGCGCGCGGGTGCGCGTCGAGACGATGGCGCTGTAGCTCGAGGGCAGGCCGATGAGGTTGAAGGCCTGCACGCGGAAGTAATAGGTCGTGTTGGCGGACAGGTTCGTGATCGTCGTGGAGGTCGTGGACAGGTTGAACAGCCTCGGAACGGGGGTCGAGACGTCGGTGGTGAAGCCGTTGCTGGACTGCGTGACCTCGTAGATCGTCCCGGGGGCGGCGTTGCCGTTGTCGCCCCAGTAGAGGAGGAGGTCGGAGAAGGTCACGGAGGCAATCGTCACGTTGACCGGGCAGGTCGACACCGTGTAGGTGGTCGGCCCATTGGTCAGAGGGCCGTCGCCGGTGAGGGTGTATCCGGCGACCATGATGGAGGTCGTCGCGCTCGGGGCCAGGCCCGTCTGGACGAAGGTCGGCGCGCCCGTCGCCGGGATCGAGGTGATGAACACGCCCGTCGTCGCGTTGTAGACGTTGTAGCCGTCCACGCCGCCGATGACGCTCCAGGTCCAGGTCATCGAGGAGATGCCCGCGGCGACGCCCGTGATGTTCGACGGGGCGAGCGTGGGCTTCGCGGGGCCGACCTGGACCATCTTCGCGTCGGAATAGATGTCGTTGGCGCCCATGCGCAGGGTGTACCAGCCGTAGGGCAGGCCGGCCGACGTCGCCGGCAGCGTGACCGTCAAAGACGTGTCGAGCGTGGCGGCGTTCGCCGCGTTCAGGAAGATCTGCGTCGTCAGGTCGACGGAGAAGCCGCCGTTGGATTGGGACGCCGCGCCGCCGGAGCCGTCCACCTGGGCCAGGACCATGTGCGGGAAGCTGAACGCGGAGTTCGCCGAGGCGGCGCCGCCGCCGGAGGCCTCGGTCCCCCCGCGGAAGCGGGTGCCGGTCACGGTCATGTTCTGGCCCGGCAGGAACACGGTCGTGGAGACCGCGCCCAGAAACGTCGAGGAGATGGTCGCCTGGCGGAAGCTCGGAGGCGCGTCCTTGGAGAAGCCGTCCGGCGTCGCGGTGAAGTAGCCGCCCTCGGCCGAGTTGTACAGCGAGACCCCGGCCCCGCCGATGACGCCGTCGCTGCCGCCGATGCCGTACATCTTGTTGTTCAGCGCCAGGGTCATCGTATGGAAGGCGCGCGCGCCGGCCGCGAACCGGACGCCTTCGACGCCGCCGCCGGTCACCCACGAGCTCGCGTTGATGTGATAGGTCTCGATCGAGCGCGGGACGTTGCCGAAGCGCTGCGAGCCGCCGCTGATCATGACCGTGCCGTTGGGAAGCGCGGTCGCGGTGTGGTTGAAGCGGGGCTCCAGGAGGGGCAAGGTGTCGGTCGCCGTCCAGGCGTTGCCGGCGGGATCGTAGATGAAGGACCGGTTGGCCTCCCCGAGGCCGTCATTGCCGCCCGCGACCAGGACGCGGCCGTCGAAGAGCAAGGTCGCGGTGTGCGAGCGCAGGGCGTAAGGCCCGCCGGGCGTCCCCGTTCCGATCGGCGACACCGAGCCGCAGTCCCAACTGTTCGTGGCCGGATCGAAGCGCGCCACCGTGCTCAGCGGGCCGCTCGAGTTGACGCCGCCGATGAGGAGGATCCGTCCGTCGCGGAGCTGGACCGTCGCGTGGATCGCGCGCTCGCAGCCCAGAGGCATCGTCATCGACGGCTCCGACATCCAGCGGCTCTGGGTCGAGACGAATATCTCCGAGGTTCCCGTGATCACGTCGCCCGTGCCGAAGCCGCCGGCGACGAAAACCCTGCCGTCCGGCAGCATGATCGCGCTGTGGTTGCTGCGCGAACTGATCATCGGCGTGGTCTCGATGAAGCGCTTCGTCTCGGGATAATAGATCTCGGCCGTGTTCGTGGAGCCCGTGCTCGCCGCGTTGGTCGTGAAGCCGCCGGCGATCAGGACGCGACCGTTCGGCAGGAGGGTCGCCGTGTGCAGGTCGCGGACGTAGCGCATCGAGCCGTTGACGGGCGTGAACAGGTCGGTGCCGGGCGTGAAGAGCTCGGCGTTGCTCAGGATGCTGGGGCCGTTCGTGCCGCCGGCGACAAGGACGTCCCCGTCCGGCAGCAAGGTCGAGGTGTGGAAGGCCCGTTTTTGGACCAGCGAGCCGTTCGTCGCGGCGAAGTTCTTCTCCGAGAACAGGATCTGGAAGCCGAGGACCGGGGAGGCGACCTGCGTGGCGCAGGTCGCGCCGTTGCAGGCGCGGCCGCCGATGAACACGCGGTCGTTGTTCGGCAGCAGGGTCGCGGTGTGGCCGAAGCGGTGATCGGAAGGGGCGACGCCGGGCGGAGGCGCGAGCACCCAGGAGTTGGCCTTGGGATTGTAGGTCTCGCTGTCGGCGAAGAGCATCTTGCGGATGACGACCGTGGCGGTGTCGACCTGGAAGGTCTGGCCCTCGAGCGACACGCCGTTCATGCGGTAGGACATGTTCCCCGCCGCGGTCACGGCCATGTCGGCCCCGGCCAGCGGGATGGACGCGACGACCGGCCCGAAGGTCTGCGGCACCGCGCCGGTGAACTCGACGGTGCCCGTCAGGCCCGTGAAGGTGACCGTCACGGTGATCTCTGCGTTGCCGGTGGCGTCCTGGCCGACGGCGATGGGCCCGGCGATGTTTCCGACGGCGTTCGTGATGTTCACCGTGAACGAACTGGGCTGCACGAGGGTGGCGTCCGTCAAGGTGAAGGTGGCGTCGATGAGCGAGCGCAGGAGGAACGCGTTGTCCATCGAGATCTTCCCGGTCGTCGTGAACTGGGAGCCGGCCGGGACGAGGGTCGAGTTGTTGCTGGCGTCGCTGATCGCTCCCGCGAACTGCAGGTTCCCGGAGGTGACGATCGGCGTGCCGGTGAGCTGGACCCCGACGCGCGGGTAGTAGACGACCTGGCCCTGCATCTGTGAGAGCGCGGCCTGCGGCAAGGTCTTCTGGATGTTGCCGCAGTTGGCGACGACGTTGCCCGCGTCGGAGGGAAGGCGGCAGCCGACCTCGGCGCCGGCGAGGTTGATCCTCAGGCCGACCGCGGGGTTCGTCTCGCTGGCCGGGAGGAATCGGACCGCGCCCCACGAGGCCATGACGGACGGAGAGGACAGCCAGATCTCGCCGTCCGCGATCTCTCCGACCACGGGCTTGTTGAGCAGGAAATCGAGGGCGAGCCGACCCGTGCTGGCGTTGGTGATCGTCGTCGTGGGCATCACGACGCCCCCCGACGTGTCCGTCACGAGGGTGCTGCCGGCCCCGAAGACGTTGGCGCCCAGGCTGAGGGCCGAGCCCGCGATATAGGTGGTCGTGATGTTCCCCAGGCCGCCGAAGACGGTGACCTCTCCGTTGGCGGAGAGCACGGACGCGTGGGACTGCCGGCGCGAGCTCATCGTCGCCGCAGGGGTCACGCTGTTCGAGATCGGGTCGTAGATCTCGGCGCTCTCCGTGATGCCCTTGTTGGCGAGGACGTCGCGGGCGTTGTAGCCGCCGACGACGAGGGCCTTGCCGTCGCCCATCAAGGTGGCCGTGTGGTGCGCGCGGGCCTCGATCATCGGGGAGGCGGACTGGAAGGAGTTGCTGGCCGGGTCGTAGCGCTCGGTGGTCACCAGGTAGCCGCCCGTCGCCGCGATGGCGGGGTTGCGGCCGCCGGCGAACCAGACCTTGCCGTCCTTGAGCAGGACCGCGGTGTGGTTGTAGCGGCCCTGAAGGATGTTCGGCGCGGCGCTGAAGGCGCCGGCGGTGCAGCTCGTCGGAGTATAGAACTCGCAGGAGTTGGCCCCGATGAGCGCGGTCCCCGCGGCGTCCTGGCCGCCGCAGATCAGGACGCGGCCGTCGTTGAGCAAAGTCGCCGTGTGGTTGAAGCGGGCCGCGCCCATGTTCCCGGAGGTCGCGGTCCAGGCGCTGGTGGCCGGGTTGTAGATGCGCGCGGTGTTCTCCGCGACCGGGGCGACGGCGTCGCTCGCCGCGGAATTGCCGCCCGCGACGAGCACGCAGCCGTTGGTCATCAAAGTCGCGGTGTGCGAGGCGCGCGCGATGCCCATGCCGCCGGTGGCGACGAAGAACTGGCCGATGGAGGCCGCGAAGATCTCGGACGTGGCGAGCGTGGTCCCGGCCTGGTTGACGCCGCCGGCGAGGAGCAGGTCGCCGGTCGTCAGCAGGGTCGCGGTGTGGGCCGTCCGCTGGTCCGCGGCCTCTGAAACGGCCGGGAGCGCGGCCAAAAGGAGGGCCGCTGCCAGTGCAGTCGAAAGGCGTCGCATCGTGAGGCCGGTCATCAAGGTTGCGCCAAGCCGCGTCAGACTCCGTGGCCCGCGTTGGTCAGAGTGTAACGAGGACCTGTTACGAAATCAATACAGAAGCCTTTACCCGATTGCAACTCAAGTCACAGGCCCGGGCGGCCCGGCTTATTAAGGTATGGTCAGGAGGGAGGCGCCCTTGTCCGAGTTCGGGTTCTCGGGGTCCAGCTGCTTCTTCTTGTCCACCGAGAAGAAATAGCGGTAGGTGCCGGGGTTGAGGTACAGCGTGACGGTCCAGGTGCCGTCGCCTTCGCGGCTCATGTCCTTGCGTCCCCCGCGGACGATGAAGGCGCCGACGAGCTCGACGCTCTTGGCCTTGGGCGAGTGGAGCTTGAACTCGGTGCGCAGCGCCTTGACCTTGCCGTCCGCGGCGGCGGGCGCCGCCGGGGCGGCGGCGGGCTTGGGGGCGGGAGACTTCCCCCCGGCGTCGGCGGGCTTGGGGGATTCGCGGTGCTTCGGCGCTTCCGCGAGCATCGAGGGCTTCGGAGGACGAGGAGAGTCCGCCGCCGGCTTGGCCGCGGCCGCCGGCTTCGGCGGCTCGGGGGCCTTGGCGGGCTCCGGCGTGGGCGCGGGCGCGGGCGCTGTGGAGGCGACGGGGGCCTCGGCGGCCTTGACGGGCCGCTTGCGCGGGGCCGGGACCGGCGCGAGGACGGGCGTCTGCCAGTGCTGGTACACCTTCGCGGCGACGACGCCGGCGAACACGATCACGACCGCCGAATCGAGGACCAGAAGGAAAGCCCAGAGCTTATGGGAGCCGCGCGGCGCGGGAGCGGCGGCCTCGGAGGACGCGGTCTCGGGGGCCGCCTCCGCGGCGTCGGGCGCGGCGTCGTCCTGCGGGTCCTTCTTTTTGCCGAGGCCGAAGAGATCGATCATGGAGTGTCCGTTCCGATTCTAGCGTGGTTCGAGGCCCGCGTCAACGCATTAACGATAGCGCTCGATGATCGCGTCCCAGAGCCCCTGGCTGCGGAGGATGACCTCCACGAGCTCCCGGAAGGCGCCGTCCCCGCCGCTCGCCTTGGTGACGAAGTGCGCGGCGGCCTTCACCTCGGGCCGCGCGTTGGCCGGGGCGACCGCGAGGCCGACGCGGGACATGACGGCGAGGTCGGGGATGTCGTCGCCGACGTACACCACCTGGTCCTTCGTCAGCTTCTCGGCGGCCATGATCTCGGCCAGGACGGCGGCCTTGTCGAGGCGGTGCTGGTAGATGTGCTTCACCTTGAGCAGTCTGAGACGCTGGTCCGTTCCTTTGGAAACGCGGCCGCTGATGACGCCGGTGATCAGCCCGGACTCCGTCAGCCACGCCATCGCGATCGAGTCCTGGGCGTGGATGCCCTTGAACTCGACGAGCTCTCCGGCGGTGTCGACGAAATGGTAGATCGTCCCCCCCGTCAGCACGCCGTCGATGTCGGTCAGCACGATGCGGGCCTTCGCGGTCCGGGCGCGCAGGGCCTTCGGCGAGAGCTTGCTCACCGCGCGGCCGCCGCGGCGTCGGACAGCGCGTTCGACAGGGCGCGCAGGCCCTCGGTCGAGTTGGCGCC
The DNA here is from genome assembly GCA_016191335.1 of Elusimicrobiota bacterium. Taxonomy (GTDB): domain Bacteria; phylum Elusimicrobiota; class Elusimicrobia; order UBA1565; family UBA9628; genus GWA2-66-18. The sequence continues at coordinate 14,902 of JACPOW010000070.1, forward strand.
GAGGTCGAGGCGCAGCAGGCGCCGGCCCGCCGCCAGCATCGCGGCGGCGTCGCCCTTGGCCTGGGCACGGCACAGCTCGCCGAACGAGAAAGGCTTGCCCGGGACGGCCAGGTCCCCCTTCGCGGAATCGCCGAGGACGAGGAAGACGCCCTTGGCGGGGCCGCCCTTATGGAGCTGCCCCGTCGAATGCAGATAACGCGGGCCCCAGGACACGGTCACCGGAGCGGTCGAGCGCGCGCTCGCGCGCAGCCGGATCTCGTCGATCAGGCGGCGGTTCTCGTCGGTTTCGGCGAGGAACGCCAGCACCGCGACGTAATCCCCCGCCTTGACGCGCGACAGGTGCGCGCCGAGGACCTCCCGCAGGGGCCGGTCCTGGCCCGCGTCGGCCTTCAGCGCCGAGACGAGCCCGGCGTCGGCGAAGGCGGCCAGGCCGCCCGCGCGCAGGCTCGCCTTGTCGGGGGCCGCGTCCTTGAGGCCGTTGAGGACCTCCTTGGCCTTGTCCTTCGCCGCCTGGACGTCGGGCTGGTCGAACGGGTTCACCTTGAGCAGGAAGCCGGCGGCCGCGGTGGCGACCTCCCACAGCAGGAACTGGGCTCCGAGGTCGAGGGCGTCGTTCATCTCGAGTCGCAGCACGGGATGGCCCGCCTGCTCGAGCGCGGCCAGCCTCGCCTCGACGGCGGGCTCGGGGCGGTCCTTCAGCGCCACGCGCACGAACGCGCGGTCGCGCCCATAGACCGCGGGCGCGCCCAGGGGCTCGCCCGTCACGGGGAGGACGCCGCGCCCTTCCTTGCCGGTCGACTCCGCCACGAGCTGCTCGATCCACAGCCCGAGGGACTCGAGAGACGGGGGCAGGACGAGGGTCAGCTTGTCGCGGCCGTCGAGCGCGTGGCGGCCGATGAACGCGCCGAGGCGCAGGGCCGCGTTGGCCCGCGTCGGCGTCTGGGGCGAGAACGATCCCGCGGCCTGGCGCGCGCGGGAGAGGAGCTCCCCCGCGTCGATGCCGGCCAGGGCGGCGGGCACGAGCCCGAACAAAGTCAGGGCCGAGAAGCGGCCGCCGACGTCGGACGGGTTCAGGAAGGTCTTGCGGAAGCTCCGTTCGCGGGACATCTTGTCGAGCGAGGTCCCGGTGTCGGTGATGGCGACGAACTGCCGGCCGGGCTTGGCGCCGGGCCGCTTCGCGCACAGGTCCCAGAAGTAGTCGAAGAAGGCGTTCGGCTCGACGGTCCCGCCGGACTTGCTCGCGACGATGAACAAAGTCTTGTCGAGGTCGAGGCGCTTGGCGAGCGCTTCGACGGCCTCGGGATGCGTCGAATCGAGGGTCAGCAGCTCGAGGCGGGCCGGCACGGAGCCGAACACGGAGCGCAGGACCTCCACGCACAGGCTCGAGCCGCCCATCCCGAGCACCACGGCCTGGCGGAAGCCTTCGGCCGCCGCGGCGTCGGCGAAGCCCTTCACGGCCGACAGCGCCCCGCCCGAGACGATCGGCGCGTCGAGCCAGCCCAGCGAGTGCTTGATCAGCTTCTGGTGCTCCTTGTCGTCCTTCCAGAGCGTCGGGTCCTTGGCCCACAGGCGCTCGGAGAAGCGCGCGGATTCGAGCTCGGCGAGGCCGGCGTCGACGGCGGCGAACTCCGCCTCGAGCAGCGCCCGCTTGGCCGTCAGCTTGCCCATCAAGGTCTCGAAGGACTTCGCGAAGGAGGCCAGGCCTTCCTCCTCGAGCTTCGCCATGACCGCCGCGCGGTCCACGCCGAACTTGGGCAGCGCGTTCCACTGCTCGCCGGCCTCGATCGTGTTCTCCTCGATGCTGAAGCGGCCCGCGCCGTGGGCGCGGTATGCGTCGACGGTCGCGGGCGGCATCGTGTTGACCGTGTCGGGCCCGATGAGCTCTTCGACATACAAAACGTCTCGGTAGGCCGGATTCTTCGTGCCCGTGGAAGCCCACAGCAGGCGCTGAGCCAGGGCTCCCTTCGACTTGAGGGCGTTGAAGCGCGCGGACGCGAAGACCTTCTTGCCGTGCTGATAGGCGAGCTTGGCGTTGGCGATGGCGGCCTTGCCGAGCAGGGCTTTCGCCTCGGGCTCGGGGCGCTTCTCGAGGATCGCGTCGATGGCGCTGTCGACGCGGCTCACGAAGAAGCTGGCGACCGAGGCGACCTTGGACAGATCTTTTCCGGCCGCCGCCCTTCGCTCAAGACCTTTAAGATATGCCTCGGCGACGGCGGCGTAGCGCTCGAGCGAGAACAGGAGGGTGACGTTGACGGAGACCCCTTCGGCGGTGAGGTCCTCGAACGCCTGGAGGCCTTCGATCGTGCCCGGGACCTTGACCATCAGGTTCGGGCGGTTGACGGCGCTCCACAGGCGGAGGCCCTCGGAGACGGTGCCGGCCGCGTCGCGCGCGAGCGACGGCGCGACCTCGAGGCTCACGAAGCCGTCGCCGGCCTTCGTCTCGTCGTAGAGCGGGCGGAACAGGTCGCAGGCGGCCTGGATGTCCGCGACGGCGAGCTTCTCGAACAGCTCGGTCGGGGTCGCGCCGGGCTTGGCGTGGGCGCGGATGGCGTCGTCGTAGTCGGACGAGCCGCCGATCGCCTTCTCGAAGATGGTCGGGTTCGAGGTGACGCCGCGCACGCCGTCCGCCTCGATGAGGCGCTTGAGCTCGCCCGAGGAGATCAGGGAGCGGGACACGTAGTCGTACCAGACGGACACGCCGAAGCGGTGAAGGTCGCGGAGAGGGTTTTTCTGGGTCATTTGATGGCTCCCGATTTCGAATAGGTCCGCTCGATGGCGGTGACTTTGTCTTTGCGGCGCTGGTGGCGGTCGAGTCCGGAGAACCGCGCGTTGAGGAAGGCCCCCAGGACCTCGTAGGCGAGCTCCTGGCCGATGATCCGTCCGCCGAGGCAGAGCACGTTCATGTCGTCGTCCTCGACGCCCTGGCGCGCGGAGAAGGTGTCGTGGCACATGCAGCCGCGCACGCCGGGGACCTTGTTGGCCGCGATGGTGGCGCCCACGCCCGAGCCGCACACGATGACGCCGCGCTCGGCCTTGCCGGCGGCGACGGCCTCGGAGACGGCGCGCGCGTAGTCGGGATAATCCGCCGGGACGGCGTCGGTGTCGACGCCCTGGTTCAGGACCTGATGGCCTTTCTTCTCGAGCCAGGCGTGGAGGAGTTTCTTGAGCGGGAAGCCGGCGTGGTCGCAGCCGAGGGCGATGATCATGCCCTGATTCTACAAAAAGCGGGAGCCGTTAAAGGCCAGCCGCGGCCCGCTCGGCGGGGACGATGGGACGGGGTCAGACCTCCCGTTGTTGCGTTGTTCGGCGCGAGGCCTCTCCAATCAAACAACGCAACAACGGGAGGTCTGACCCCGGCTAGGCCAGTTAGAGGCCAGCGGCGGCTTGCTCGGCGGGGACGCGCGGGGCGACGAGGACGACGCGTCCGAGGCGGCGGAGCACGGCCTTGCGCAGGGCGGCGTTCTTGAAGAGGCTGCCGTGCAGCGCGAGAGGGACCGGGCGGGGCAGGTGCAGTCCCTTCACGGCCTCGGCGGCGAGCGCCGCGAGGCGGCCGGCGGCGTCCTCGCGCAGGCGGCGGGCGCGGGCGGAGCGGGCACGCAGGATCTTGGGCGCGAGGGCCGCGGTCGCGCGCACGGGGTCCGCCGCGTGCGCGAGGTCGAGCGGCGCGGGAAGGCGCAGCTCCCGCCGGAGCGCCTCGTCGCGCGAGGCGGTCTTGCCGAGCCAGAAGCCGGAGCCCTCGTCGCCGAGCAGGGGACCGAGCCCCCCCGCCCGGCGCGACGCTCCGTCCGCGCCGCGCGCGAAGGCGATCGAGCCCGTGCTCGCGACGAGCAGGACGCCGGGGCCGGAGGCGAAAGCCGCCGTATGGGCGATCTCGAAATCGGGCACCACCCGGACGCGCGTCGCGAGGGGCCTGAGCATCCTCCTCAGCGCGGCCTGCCCCGCCTTGCCGCCGAGGCGGGTCCCGCCGAGCGTGATCGCGTCGACGCGCCGGAGGCCGCGCTTCGCGAGGATCCTCCGCAGGGCGGCGGGAGCGTCGCGCCAGGCGGTGGCGTGCGTCCGCTCGGTCCAGCGCGCGCGGCCGCCTTCGGCGAGGCAGGCCCTCAGCCAGGTCGCGCCGAGGTCGACGCCGAGGCGCGAGGTCATTGCGCCGGCTTGTAGAGCGGGCGCTGCTCTTCCTCGGCGAGCAGGTCCATGAGGCTGATCTGGAGCGCGCGGCTCCAGGCGAGGGCGCTCTCGCGCACCTCGAGGGATTTGCGCGGGTCCATCATGTCCCGGATCGCGCTCTGCACGACGTTGCGCCGCGCCTGGGGGCTGTCGTCGAGGCGCACGCGGACCGTCGGCTTCTGGCCGGGCAGGGCGGGCATCACCTTCGCCTCGAGCGTGCCCATCGAGGTGATCTTGCCCGGCTTGATCTCGTAGGCGTGCTGGCGCAGCAGGTCTCGCGGGAAAGGGAGCATGTACGAGCGCCCCTCGATCACGACGGTCATGACGGGCTTGTAGAACCCGAACATCGAGCGCGTCGGCGCGATGCGGTAGATGCCGGGCTCGATCAGGTAGAGGTAGTTCTCGCCGCTGGTCAGGGGCAGGCGGTACACCTCGGCCTGGCGGCCGCCCTCGCTCTCGAAGTTGACCGTGATCCGCCCGTTGCGGGTCTCCCCGGACGGGAGGATGGTCTTGCAGCCGACGAGGATGGCGGAGATCGCCTGCTCGGGCGGGGCGTTGCGCTCCGGGACCGTGCCCCGGCAGGCGGCGGACGCGAGAACGGCGAAGACGAGGAAAGCGCGGCGCATCGTCATGGAGGATAGCCCATCTATGTTAAGGAAACAAGTTCCCCCTAGGAGTTCGTCCGAGTAATCTGTTTTCGATGATCACCGGCGACATGAAAGTCGCGACGTTGATCTTTCGGACGGGAAATCAGACCTTCGGCTCGGTCAGGCGGCTTGTAAAGCCATTTTGGCGCCCGTCTCACGCCACA
>JACPOW010000036.1 GCA_016191335.1 Elusimicrobiota bacterium
GATGGCGACCTGTGCCATGCCGTCCTCAAACAAGGCGATCGCATCCAGGCGACGCTTCTCAAGCAACTTCGGGCTGCCGGCGGTTCTCATGGTACACCTCCGCCGGACAGTATATGTTTTTATTTATGCAGGTGTCACTAGTTGATATCCAGCTCGATCCGTTGTCGCGATCTCCCTGGGATTTCCCGCTTCTTGAGCCAAGCGGCAACACTGGCTTGGTCGAAACGGACCAAGGCCCCGAGCTTGAGTACCGGGATATAGCCCTCGTGGACCCATTGGTAAATCGTCCGAGGTTTGACCTGTAGCCAGGTCGCTACCTCGTCCACAGTCAGGAGCCGGTTCATCCGCAGCCCCTTACGCCGCCCGCCGTCGCGCCCGCTTGACCGTCTCCTTGGCGACAATGCGCTTGTGCAGAGCCTTCCGCGCCGCCAAATCCTTGAAGCCTTGTGCCGACTCCGCGCGCATGAATTCCTGCCAGCGCCCGGAGGTAATCCAGACCTTCATCTCGTCCAATCGGGCCAGCAGCAGCCTCTCTTGGAGCTTGCGAAGGCTATCCCCAGGCTCCGCCGCAGCCGAGAGCGCCTTGCTTGAGGAGAGCAGGTCCATCAGCAGAACGTCGCCCGCCTTGGCCATCACAAGGTCCGCGAGGCCGTAGCCGCCCTTGAGCATCTTGGCCAGGTCCAGCACGTCCGAGATCTTTAGCTTGCGCTCCATCAGCAGCTCGTAGTTGTCGCGCGGGAAGCGCTCGACCAGCTCACGGATGGCATGGAGGGGAAGGTTATAGGCTTGCCGCAGGGTGAGGATGATCCCCATGCGGTCGAAGTGGTCTGGAAAGATGTAGCAGGTCTTGCCTTGCGCCTGGACGGGCGGCTCGATGAGTCCCACGCGCGGCGAGCTGTAGGTGAGCAACGCGCGCCGATTGAGCGTGAAGCCGCCCACGGCCTCAAGCATCTCGATGAAGCCTTCCAACTCGATGAGGACCCGCGCCAGCTCGGCCTTGCCGTCCTGTTTGCGCGCCGCGAAGAAGTCCAGCACCTGCCTCGGTGTCATGACCGGCAGCTTTTGATGCTCGCTCGCAAGCAGAGGTTTTATCTCCATGACAGGGATTCTACCTAATGAGCGCATAGTCCTCCGCCTTGGCGCGCTCGTTGATTTCATCGAAACCCTGACAACTCCCGTCCTCATCCTCGCCCATATTCTTCCGCTCTTTCCGTTCTCCGTTCCAGTTTCCTATCACCCTTTCCGCTTTCCTCAATCCGACTCACCCGCCGTCCTCCTGACCTCAGCACCACATCCACATAGTGGTTGGGGGGGTGAGGTCAGGAGGCGAAAGCGGCGAAGCCGATTTCGAGGCAGATGATAAAGGGTCGGGGAAAGCGCGCTTTTTCCTGCGCCGCTCATTTGCGGAACTCCTCGGACACGCCCGAGGGGTTGCCCGAGGGGGGTGCCGTCAGTACAAGAATTCGGCTTGGAGGTTTTGTCCGTCCGGCCTCGGAGTTTCACTTGCCACGGCGCGTCAGTTCTGCCTCGGCAAGCCGGAATTCCTCCGACTTTTCCGCCCGAGTTTTCTTCATCGACATGCCTGCTTATCCCCGCTTCAACATGCCAGTTCTTTCCGTTTTTGTTGTTCGATTTTTCTTGACCCATGACTTGGTTTTTCTCAACCACCCAGCCCGCTGTCCTCCCGACCACTCAATCTCAACCCATATGGTTGGGAGTGAGTGGTCGGGAGGCAAAATCGGCGCAGCCGATTTTGAAGCGGGCGCTAGAGTGATGGGAAAACCGGCGTTTTCCCCAGGGCCATTCCGCGTACCACCCCCGCCAACACGTTGGCGGTTTTGTTGGCGGGGGTGTCTGTGCCGGCAGACACCCTGGCGGACATTTCGCGCCTGAGTTTTTGCGTCTCGGCACGCCTGGTTATCTTCGCTGTCGCCCGAGGAAGACTGGGGGCGGGACAAGAAATTAGCGGTGAATTCCGTTCGTGAAGCCCTGGGGTTTTATTCGCCGCCGGCGTGCCGTGTTAGGAATCGACGTGGTTGGTTTGGAAAGCCACGAGGGAGGCCCATTGCCCGGTCTTTTTGTCGAGGAGGTACTTCAAAATTTTCAACGCCCGACCTACATCCACGAATATCGGGCTAACGTAGACTCCCTCCTCGTTGGTCCAACGAAGCACCCAAACATCCAGGTCGCCCAATTGCTCCCGGCCAAGACTCACGTAGAAATCAAGGTCCGGTTTCTCTCGGCCTTCTTCTCCCGCCGTCAGCGTCAATCCAACGAAAGGCGCCTGAGAAGGTCCGCTATTTGGAGGACGGGAAAGCCCTTCCTCGGTCAATTTGATCAGGGCCTTTCGGAAGGCCTCGAGGCCGCGGAGTTCTTCCTCGACCGGGCAGGCACCGTCCACGAACGCCCGCGCCGTCAACTCGCAATCGATCTCCATGTCGCCGGGCATCGGCCGATAGTATTTCAGGACGGCGGTGATCTCGAGGTCGTCAAAGGTGAGCTTCATGACTTTCACCAGCGCGCGCCGAGGCTGAACCGGTGCGAGCTGCCAAGCTCGCCCGAGGGAAGCACGGCGTAGTCGAGGCTCCACTTCTCGTTGCGCAGGCCCAAACCCATCGTCAAGCCACGGGCCGCGTCGAAGCCCGAGCCGCCGGTGATCGCCGTCCGCGTCGTGTAGCCCGCGCGCAGGTACACGTTCTTGATCGCCTGGTACTCGCCGCCGAAGGAGGCGTCCGTCCCCGCGCCGCGCGGGCCGTTGACCACCTCGGCCGCCGCCGCGTGGCCGCCGGCGAACGCGTAGGCCGCGCCCAGGGCGAGCCTCAACGGCAGGTCGTTGCGCTGATCCTGGAACTTGAGGCCTGGGCCGAGGTTGCGCAGCGCCGCGCCAACGCTCACCCGGTCGAACGCGCGCTTGGCGCCGATATCCAAGGCCGCGCCCTGAGCCTCAGTCCCGCCGATATGGCTGCGAAGATACTTGAAGGCGGCTCCCAAGTCGGCGATCTCCAGTTTGCGGGCGTAACCAAGGCTTATCGCCGCGTCCGAGGCGTCAAAGCCCGTCGTCTGCCGCCCCAAACTGTCGCGGCCGTCGACCGTGCCCTGGCTCAAGTAGGTCAGCCCCGCCGCGAAGGTCCCCTGGCTGGTCGGATGGGCGTAGGCCAGGAAGTCGAGCCGCGTGCTCTCGAATATCTCGGCATGACTGGCCGTGAACTCGCGTTTCTCAAGCCTGGACAGCCCGGCCGGGTTCCAGTACAGCGCGCCGGCGTCGTCGGTCAACGCCGTGTAGGCCCCGCCCATGCCCAAGCCGCGCGCGCCCACCCCGATGTCGAGGAACGACGCCGTCTCGGCCGCCCAGGACGCCTGAGCGGCGAAGGCGAGCATCATGGCGGCGACGAGAGTGATCTTCATCGTATCACTCCCACCTTGCCGGATTTGGTGATCGGCTTGTTGCCGCGCTGGCTGGCCTTGATCACGAAGTTGTACACGCCGCTGCCCACGCCGCTGACGCTCCAGGCGTGGTCGTACGTGTTCTGCGCCCCCTTGCCGTTGCCGTCGTCGATCGCGCCGCGGAAGGTGAAGTCCGAGGACTCGTGGATCTTGCGTCCCGACAGGTCGTAGACGCGCACCTCGACCGTCTCGGCCAGGCCGGGCTGGATGCGGAAGGTCACCAAGGACCCGCCGCGGACAGGGTTGGGGAAGGCGTAGACGTCCCGGAAATAGAACTCATCCTGAGCCGCGGTCGTGGGTGCTAGGCCCATCGGCTGGTAGATCGAGAAGTGGTCGGTCTTGGCCGTCACCACCTTGCGCGCGCGGTCGACGACGCTCGGCAGCTCCTCCCACTCGCGGCGCAGGGGGTTGAAGTAGTGGATCGCGATCTTGGTCTCGTCCTTCGTCAGCGCCGGGTCGTAGGGCAGCTCGATCGTCACCGGGGTCGCGAAGCGCGTGCCCTCGGGGCCGAACTCGATGGGCTCGCCCGCGGCACGCTTGTGGATCTCGTCGGCCGCGTCCTCGCGCCGGCCGTCGCCGGGCAGGCGCTTGAGCGTGATCGCGGTGTCCTCCTCCATCGCGTTGGGCGGTATGTCGACGGCCGCCTTGGCCGGCGTGTCGATGCGCCCGCCCGTGGCCGAGGACAGGCTCATGTCGCCCTCGAAGTACGAGTCGGGTGTGGCCGCCAGCGAGAGCGTCGCCGAGAAGGCGAACGTCTCGCCTCCCGAGTACGGCGTGCCCACCGTGAAGGCGGCCGAGGAGCTCTCGACGCTTCCTCCCGCAGGCTCGCGGCGGACGACTACGGGATATTCCCCGTCGGCCAGGAACGCGGGCACGGTCCAGCGGATCGTCGTGTCGTTCCAGACCGACAGCGCCACCGTGCTCCCGCCCACGAGCAGCTTCGTCGCGGCACCCGCGTAGGGCCCGAAGCCCGAGCCCGTGACCGTCACCACCGTCCCCGCCGGCCCGTACGAGGGCGAGACCGTCGAGATGGCGGGGACGACCACGGAGAACGCCTGCGTGGCGCTGACGATGAGTCCCGTCCCCGCCGCGCGCTCGACGACCACCACGGCCTCGCCCGGCGGCAGAGTACCCGGCACCGTGCCCTTGATCTGCGTGTCGTTCCAGACCGACAAGGGCGCGACGACGCCGTTGAACTTGACGCGCGTGTTGGCGCCCGCATAGGCGCCGAAGCTCGTGCCCGTGATCGTAAAGGGCGCTCCGATCGGCGCCGAGGACGGCGTCAGCCCCGCCACCTCGGGTGTGGTGACGTTGAAGTAGGACGTAGCGCTCGACGAGACGCCGCTTCCCGCGCTGCGCTCGACCCAGACGGGCTGCGCGCCGGACGGCAGGTTGGGGATCGTCCCCTTGATCTGAGTGTCGTTCCACAGCGACAGCGCGGCGGTGCTCCCGCCGACGAGCACGCGCGTCAATGTTCCGGCATAAGGCCCGAAGCCGCTGCCCGTGATCGTAAACGCGGTGCCGATGGGCCCCGAGGCGGGGACCACGTCCGTCATGCTCAAGGCCAGGACCAGGAACGGGGAGGCCGCGCTCGCCGCCAGGCCCGTGCCCGCCGCGCGCTCGACGACCACGTCGACGCTCCCGACCGGCAGCGCCGGCACGGTGCCCGTGATCTGAGTGTCGTTCCAGACGGACAGCGGGGCCGCGATGCCGTTGAACTTGACGCGCGTGTTGGCCCCCGCGTAGGCCCCGAAGCTCGTCCCGGTGATCGTAAAGGGTGCCCCGATCGGTCCCGACGAGGGCGTCATCGCCGCGACGGCAGGCACGGTGACAGTGAAGTAGGCGGTGGCACTCGACTGCACGCCCGTCCCCGCGCTGCGCTCGAGCCACACCGGCTGGACGCCGGGAGGCAGGTTGGGGATCGTGCCGGTAATCTGAGTGTCGTTCCACACCGACAAGGCCGCGGTCGCCCCGCCGATGAGGGCGCGGGTGTTGGCCCCCGCGTAGGGCCCGAAGCCGCTGCCCGTGATCGTGAACGCCGTGCCGATGGGGCCCGACTCGGGGCTCATCCCGCTGGGCGCGATCTCGACGACCGTAAACGACGCGACCGCGCTCGACGCGACGTCGGCGCCCTGCTGGCGCTCGACGACGACCTCGACGATGCCGGTGGACAGCGCCGGGATGGTCCCGGTGATGGTCGTGTCGTTCCAGACCGACAAAGGGGCGACGATTCCGTTGAACTTCACGCGCGTATTGGCGCCCGCGTACGCGCCGAACTGGGAGCCCGTGATCGTAAACGGCGCGCCGATGGGCCCCGAGGAAGGCGCTATCCCCTCGGCCGTGGGCCCCGCGACCTCGAAATACACCGGCGCGGACACGCTCTCGCCCGACCCCGAGGTGCGGCGCACGACCACGGATCGCGAGCCGGACGGGACCGAGCCGGGGATGGTGCCGACGATCTGCGCGTCGTTCCACACCGACAACGCTGCCGTCGCTCCGTCGACGAGCACGACGCTCAAGGACCCGGCATAGGGACCGAAGCCGGGACCCGTTAAGGTGAACGCGGTACCGATCGGTCCGGAGGAAGGTGAGATCGAGCCTATGCTCAGCGCCGTCGCCGTGAAGGTCGCGTTCGAGCTGGCCGAGATGGCGCTTCCTTGCTGGCGCTCGACGGCAACGGGCCACGCGCCCGGTGCGAGCGCGGGGACCGTCCCGGTGATCGTGGTGTCGTTCCACAGGGAGAGCGCAGCCGTGCTCACGCCGAACTTGACCCGCGTGTTGGAGCCATCATAGGCACCGAAGCCCGCTCCGCTGATCGTAAAGGGTATCCCGATCGGGCCTGAGGAAGGCGCAAGGCCTCCGAGCGCCAAACCCGCCACCTGGAAGTAGGCCGTGCCAGACTCGACGAGGCCGCCGCCGGAGGTGAGCCGCTGGACGACCACGGTCTGTACGCCGGGGGGCAGCGCGCCCGGCACCGTGCCCTTGATGACCCGGTCGCTCCAAAGGGACAAGGCCGAGGTGGCGCCGCCGATGAGTACGCGGGTGTTCGTGCCCGCGTAGGACCCGAATGAGAAGCCCGTCAAGGTAAAGACCGCGCCGATCGGTCCCGAAGAAGGGCTCACCCCCGTCACCGACGGCACCGTTACCTCGAAGACGAAGCCGTCGCTCGTCGATAAGGCCGTGCCGGCCGCGCGCTGGATCACGATCGTCTTAGCACCCGGCGTCACGCCGGGGATCGTTCCCGTGATCGTGGTGTCGTTCCACACCGACAGCGGCGCCGTCGCACCGTCGACCAACACACGGGAGAGCGCCCCCGCGTAAGGCCCGAAGCCCGTGCCCGTGAAGGTAAACGGCACGCCGATGGGACCCGAGGACACGTTCAGCGTCGCGGAGTTAAGGTCCGTCACGGTGAAGTTCCCGGCCGAGACGGCCGTCACGCTCGAGACATTCTGGCGCTCGATTAAGACCGCGTAGACGCCGGTGGACAGGCCCGGAACGGTGCCCTTGATCTGAGTGTCGTTCCACACTGACAGCGGTGCCGCCAAAGTCCCGAACTTGACCCGCGTGTTACTCCCGCTATAAGGACCGAAGCCACTGCCCGCGATCGTGAAGGGGATACCGATCGGGCCGGTCGCGGGTGCTACGAGCGGCCCGAGGACCGGCTGGCCGACCGTGACGAAGCTTGAATTGGTGACTTCCGCGCCGTTCAAAACACGATCAGTGGCCGCGTAGTAGACCGTGTGCGTGCCGACGGCCAATTCGAAAGGTCCCGCGTAGGACAGGTTTTCGCAGGTGCCGGGCGGGGCGGCGGTGCTCTGCGCGACGCTGCATTCCGGGTCTTGATCGACTAGGTATTGGACTTGCCCGACGCCGGAGGCCGCGCCGCCGACGACCGGATCGACGGCGACGATCGAGAAGATGCTCCCGCTCGAGACGAGCGTGACCACCGGCGCCGTCAAGTCGACGCCCACGGACCGCGTCTTGACCGCCTCAACGCGACCCTCCAGGTCGATGCTGTAGAACGAGATCGTATGCGTTCCCTCCGCCACGAGCATGAAACTGCTCGTGAACCGGGAGTAAGCGCCGCCGGCTTCCGCGTAGAAGGTCTGCGTGGCGCCGACGCCGAGACCGTCGCCCGCGGCGAGGTAGTCATCGATAACGGCAAAGCCCAAGGGCGCAACACTCGTCACGTAGACCGTCTGCGCTTCCGAGAACGAGGGTGTGCCTGCCGACAGGCTCGTCCTGGGCGGCGCGAGGTCGACCAGCGAGCCGGCGGCGGCGACCTCGGCGTCTACGCGGTAGGGAACCGTCGAGCCGTCCACCGACAGCCACAGTTCGCTGCCCCGGAACACCGCGCCCGCGGCCCCTCCGGCGTCGGCCGTCGTGACGCTCTGCAGCGCGCCGTCAAAGTTGAAGCGCCACAGGCCGGCTTCAGTGAACTCCCCGCCGATGCCTCCGGCGACGAGAATTCCCGAGGCTTCGGGCAGCACGGCGATGGGATAAGACGGAGCGCCGTCGGCCGAGCGCCAGGCGATCTCAGAGGTCGGCAGCCCGGAGGCCTTATCGTATCTCAGGAAGGCCATGTCCGTGCCGCCGGAGACGTTCGCGCGAGGCGTAGCGACATAGACGGCTTGGCTCGACACGAAGACCCGGGCCGTGAAGCCGCCGTCGATGTCGTTTAAGTAGCCCGGGCGCAGGAAGGGACCGCCGAGCACGGTCTGGCCGTCCGCCGCGTAATGCCACAGCGCCAGGTCGAAGCCGCCGACGGCGGGTGCTGCGGGGCTCAGGGAATAGCCGGCGATCCAAAGGCTGCCGTCCGCGTCCACCGCGAGGCCCGCGCCGAGGTCGAAGCCCGCCCGCGCGTAGGTCGTCTTGAGCTGGACCGTCCCGAGCGCCGGGTCGAAGCGCCACAGAGCCATCGAGAAATCGCCCCCCGCCGCCTCGAGATCGGTCGGGCCGCTTGTCTGCGCCGCGCCTACGATCCAGCCCGGCGCCTTGGCGTCGAAGGCGATGTCGTTGTTAGCGTAGCCGCTGTCGAAGAGAGTCCGAGACTCGATGGCGTCGCCTTCAGGAGAGGCCTTGTACACTGCGAGGTCCAACGCCTGCGTCGCCGGCCCGGCGGCGCCGCCGACCGCGTAGGCGCGGCCGTCCGGGCCGAAGAACACCGACCACGGGAAACCGGCCGTCGCGTCCTGCAAAGTTGAAGACGAGAGCAAACCTCCAGAGGAGTTCGCGCGCGTCAAGGCGATCGCGTCGTTCTCCAAAACGGCGGTCCAAAACGCGTCGAAAGGGTCCCGGCCGATGGCCAAACCGCCTAAGAGCCTATCTCAGTATCCGGCTGACTTGATATAGTCAGGTCGCCACGCGCCGAGTATCCCACGCCGAGGGGATACGTGGCAGAGAGAGGACCTCTGCCATGCCGAAGAAAAGCCGCAA
>JACPOW010000037.1 GCA_016191335.1 Elusimicrobiota bacterium
GGCCGTCGAGATGATCACGCGTCGATTCGACGATCACGTCCGCTTCTTCGAAGAACCGGAGTATCTTTGGATCTTGCTGCGCAGCAGCAACCTCATCGAACGCTTCAATCGTGAGATGAGACGCCGGCTCGACAGCGCCGGGGCCATGCACTCGGAGTTGGAGGTCGGCAAGTTCGTTTGGAGCGTCTCGCAGGCTCAACAGGCTCGCTGGAAATACGCGTGGAAGGCTCGCGGCGTGCCGAAAATTCAAGAGGTCGCTCATGCCTGATCGGATGCGCTCATGCTCCCGAAATTACACCTCGAAACTTGACATGACCGCTTCTCAGCCATCATTTCCATCTCCGAGGCAAAGGACAAGCAATCATTCTCCATGATGCTCGAGTACTTCACTTTGAATCTGCAGAGGGGCCTGGATCCGCATATTCGCAATCTACTCTTGCCTCGACTGCAACGCGAAGCGGATCCATCGTTGGCTGGTTCGATCAGAAGGCTGCTGGCGGACCACGATGAGATAACATTCTCTGCTGCCATCGATTGGCTTGGAAGTTTTGCCCCCAAGTCTCTTGTGCCGGCGCTCCTCATTGACTCGGAACGGCTGTCCGGAGAAAAGAAGCGGCGGCTGCTGGAAGCGGTCGGACGGATTGAGGCGCGCCGGTAGCCCGGATTCGCGAGCCGTTCGGCGATGAGGAGTTCGCCGCGCGGGCTGACCGGAGTTCCATCGGGATCGTCGGGCACGGTTGAAGGGTGCTTGGGGGTCGTGATGTAGCCGAGTGAATCGCTAAGTCTTAGTTCGCTTGCCCGTCGATGGCGGGCCCGGCGGCCGTCAGCGCCTCGCGGGTGGGCGCGATCGCCCAGGCGGCGGGCTGGTCCCGGTCGGTGACGGCGAAGAGCAACTTCCCGTCCTTCGGGTCGGTCCCGAGGAAGCGGCCCTCGTGCGCGGTCCACGGCACGCTCCAGCGCTGGCCGCCCTTCTCGGCCACGAGCAGGACGCGCGGGGACAGGAAGTCCTTGCCCGTATCGTTGCGCCGGGAGGGGTCTTTGGCGACCGCGTACAGGCCGCGGTCGTTCTCGACGGCGGTCTCGATCTCGCCGTCGGCCTCGAGCAGGGGCGAGCGCCGTCCCGTCCGAGGGTCGCCGGACTCGAGGACGAAGCTCCCGCTCTCCGACATCCAGCGCGCCGACAGCGCGCTCCCGTCGGGACGGACCGCCAGCGGCGCCCCGTTGAGCGCCACGCGCCACTCGGCGGCCTGGCGGCCGTCGCGCAGGTCGTAGACCGTCATGCGCGGCCGCGCGGTCTGGCGCTCGGCGACGACGAGATAGGGCTCGTCGAGAAGGAGCGCCCGCCACGCTCCGGGACCCTTGAGGAAGCCTTCCGCCACGGTCCGGCCGAAGGCTCTCCAGCGGATGCCGTCCTTGGCGTTCCAGGCGGCGATCGGGTCCGGCGACCAGGCCGGGTGGCCGAACGCGACCGCGCCGGAGACGCCGATGGGCTCCTCGGAGAGGATGCGGCCGTCCCCGGCGTCGACGATGAGGATGACGCGCTGCGACGGCTCGCTGCGCGAGGCGGCGTTGGCGGCGATCTTGCCGGCGTCGATCAGGACCTTTCCGCCGTCCCGCGAGAGGGCGAGGCGGTCGCCGAGAACGAAGCCCTTGAGCCGCTTGCGCAGGCGCGGGCCGCCGTCGCGGCCTCGCACGACCAGGTAGGTGCGGTCGGGGAAGCGCCCGTCGACGAAGGCCAGGCGCCGGGACGCGGGGCTCCAGACGAAGCCCTGCGCGGCGTACGACCCGTCGAGGCGCTCCACGCCGGGCGGCAGGGGCGCCGAGCAGGCGCAGAGCAGGGCGACGACGGCGAGGATCCTAGATCTCACGCATGGTCCCGTAAAAATACCAGCCGGTGCACAGGATGAAGACCGCGATCAGGATCTCGACGGAATGCCCGACAAGCTTCCAGCGCAACTCGGGCCACTCGTGCATCGCCGAGAAAAACTCCGCCGCCTCTCGGAGAGAGCCGTGGTCCATCGGCACGGCCCAGCCAGTCTCTTGGATCCAGCCGTCGGGCCCGCGGACGGCGATCGAAAAAAAGAGCTTCCGTCCCACGGGATCCGCACCCAGCAGAGTGCTGCCGCCTTTCGACCAATCGAGGTTCAGAAGCTCCTCTGATCGGGCCAGGCTCACGAAGGAGAGTCGTGTGCCTCCTGGCACCGCGCGGACCGCGACCAAGCCGTCCCCCGCGGCACCCATCGACTCGACGGTGCCGTAAAGATCGAGGATCGTCCTGCGTTTGCCGGTGAGGGGGGCGATCCTCTCGAGGCGCGTCCGGTTCATCGGCATGCGATAGGCGACGACGATGTCTCCGGTGTCAGCGTATGTGAACGCGGAAGGGCGGCTGGCCGTCGGATATTCTTTCGCGGGTCCGAGTGTGTTTCCTGTGCGCAAGCGAACCTCTAGCCCGGCCTGTGTGATGTCCGCTGAGACGCCGTAGTCGTCCCGCATTCCGGGCGTCTTGGTTGTGGCCGTGCTGGCCTGATACGGCGTGTCGAAGAGCATCAGTTGCGCTTCGTCCTGATCCGGGCGGGATTCCTCTCGGCGGATCGTCAAATCGTCCCCGTTCATGCTGACGAGGGAATATCGTTCCTCGCTCGGCGCCTGGTCGCCCTTGTCAGCGATGATCCTCAATCGAGTGCCCGAGAGAGAGGGGGAGATGACCTTGAGGCGCCGTCCCCAAAGCCGCCTTGAAGCCGTACGTCCGGTAGCGAGGTCGACTGAATTGACGATGTCGTGCGCCATTCCGCGGGTGACATAGAAAAGACGGCGGTTGTCGTCGCCGAGAGCGAAGCCGCCATTGTCCGAACCGGCGTCGAGGCGCTTCATGCCTCTCGGCGCGCTCCTCCACCAGAAGAACGCCCCGGCGAGGACCAGCGCGAGCAGGAGCGCTCGGCGCATCGCGTTAGGAGCGGATGTTGAGGACGGCCGCCTCGAAGACGGAGATGTTCTCCTTGACCTGGCCGTTCGGGCCGATGATGCAGTTGGTCAGCTGCACGTTGTCCCCGACGGTGACATTGTCGAAGAGCAGGCAGGTGTCGAGCCTCGCCCCTTGCCCGATCTTGGCGCGGTCGCCGATCACGGTGCCCGGACCGATCTTCGCGTCGGCCGCGATGCGGCAGCCCTTGCCGATGACGACCGGCGCGATGAGTTTGGCCTTGGGGTCGACGACGGTGCCTTCCTGCACCCAGACGCCTTTGTGGATCTCGACGCCGGGGATGTTGATCTTGGCCCTGCGCTCGAGGCAGTCGGCCTGCGCGCGGCGGTACTCGGCGAGGTTCCCGACGTCGCACCAATAGGCGTCGGTCTCGTACGCGTAGATCGGCTTCTTCATCTTGAGGAGCTTGGGCCACAGGTCGTGGCCGAAGTCGAAGACCTTGCCCTTGGGGATGAGCTTCAGGACCTCGGGCTCGAAGAGGTAGATGCCGGTGTTGACCTTGTTGGAGAACACGTCGCCCCAGGACGGCTTCTCCATGAAGCCCTTGATCCTCTGGCTGGCGTCGGTCAAGGTGACGCCGTACTCGAAGCGGGCGTCGACGCGCTTGGTCGCCATCGTGGCGATCGAGCCGCGCTTGCGGTGGAAGTTCCACATCGCGGTGAGGTCGATGTCGGACAGGCCGTCGCCCGACATGACGAAGAACGGGCCGTCCTTGAAGAAGGACTCGGGCTTCTTGATCGCGCCCGCCGTGCCCATCAGCTTGGGCTCGTGCGAGTAGTGGATCTTGAGGCTCCAGCGCGAGCCGTCGCCGCAGTAGCCGCGCACCTGCTCGGGGTGCATGTGCAGGTTGATCATGACCTCCTGCACCCCGTGCTTGAGCAGGTTGTCGAGGACGTGGTGGATGACGGGCCGGTTGACGACCGGCACCATCGGCTTGGGCGTCTCGTAGGTCAGCGGGCGCAGGCGGGTGCCCGCGCCGGCCGCCAGGAGCATCGCCTTTTTGGGGAACATGGCCTTAGGCGTTGAGGTTCGGCGCGACCCACTTCTTGGCCATGTCGAGCAGGCCCTGGGTGCGCTCGGCCTTGTCGCTCTCGGCGTACACGCGCATGAGGGGCTCGGTGCCCGACGGGCGCATCAGCAGCCAGTGGCCGTCCTCGAGGACGATCTTGAGGCCGTCGATGGAGATGAGCTCCTTGATGGCGGTGCCCATCAGCTTCTTCGGCAGCTTCTTGATGAGCTTCTGCGTCCACAGCGCCTTGTCGGCGACGGCCTTGTGGATGCGGTAGTCGATGCGCTTGTAGTGCGAGGCGCCGAAGCGGGTCTCGACCTCCTTCCAGAGCTGCGAAGGGGTCTTGCCGGTGACCGCCATCATCTCGAGGAACAGGAGCGCGGTGAGCATGCCGTCGCGCTCCGCGATGCCGCCCTTGGTGGCCCAGGCGTAGCCGCCGGACTCCTCGCCGGCGATGTCGGCCTCGCCCGTGGCGATGCGCTCGGCGACGTGCTTGAAGCCGACCGGGAGCTGCTCGAAGGGGATGCCCTTCTCCTTGGCGATGCGCTCGGCGAGGTAGCCGAGCGAGACGGACTGCACGATCTTCTTGGAGTACTTCTTCTTCTCGACGAGGTAGAGCGCGATCATCGGGAAGACCTGGCAGGGGGTCAGGTACTTGCCGTTCTCGTCGACGAGGCCGAAGCGGTCGGCGTCGCCGTCGAGCGCCAGGCCCACCGAGGCTTTGTTCTTCTTGACCGCGTCGATCAGCGCCCCGAGGTACTGCTCGATCGGCTCCGGGTGGACGCCGCCGAACAGCGGGTCGTGCTTGCCGCGGATCTCGACGAGGTTCTTGGGGCCGATGACGTCGGCCATCAGCCCGGAGCCGGCGCCGTGCATGTAGTCGATGACGATGGGCTTCTTGATCTTGGCCTTGATCTTCGGGAGGTCGGCGCGGGCCTTCAGGTACTGCAGATAGACGTCGCGGAAGGACTTCGTCTTGATCTCGGCGGCGCGCGTCGGCGCGGTGCGGTCCACCCAGGCCTCGACGCCCCGGGTGACGGGCTCGAGCGCGGCGCGGCCGTCGATCTTGATCTTGACGCCGTTGTACGACGGCGGGTTGTGGCTCGCGGTCACCATGACGCCGACGCCGCCGAGCTTCTTCGTCATGAAGCTGACGGCGGGGGTCGGCAGGGCTTCCGCCATGAGGATCGGGTGCATCTGGTTGGCCTCGAGCACCTTGGCGATCTCGCGGGCGAAGGCGTCGGACTGGAAGCGCTTGTCGTAGCCGATGACCATCGGCCCGGAGAGCGGACCCTTCTTGTCCTTGATCTGCTCCTCCTTGACGTAGTCGGCGATCGCCTGGGCGACGCGGCGGCAGTTCTGGAAGGTGAAATCCCGGGCGATCACGCCGCGCCAGCCGTCGGTGCCGAACTTGATGGGGTCTGCCATGTTATTTGCCTCTCCGTCCGTAATCGTCCTGCAGGCGAACGACGTCCCACAGTTCGGGCGTCGACACCTCGATGAGGGTCACGCGCCCTTTCGGCGCTTCAAAGCGATGGATCGTCCGGGGCGGGATGGTGAACGCCGCGCCGGGGCCGACGGTGCTCGACTTCCTCCCGAGCAGGAGCTTGAGGCGGCCGCGCAGGACCATCAGGCTCTCGTGCTTGCGGCGGTGCAGCTGGAGGCTCAGGCGGTGCCCCTTCTCGATGACGAGGATCTTCCCGACGTACTTCTTCGTGCGCGCGAAGATCATCTCGTGGCCCCAGGGCTTGGGGATCCGCTCCACCTTCCCGTTCGTCGCGCCGCTCATAGCTGGCTGTAGCCCCCGACCGTGGAGCCGCCGGCCAGCGCCGTGCCGGGGCCGAGCACGGCGTGCGTGCCGACGCGCGCCTTGGGGCCGACGATGCAGCGCTCGAGGCGCGCGCCGTCGCCGATCGCCGCGCCGTCGAGGACGACGCAGTCGGTGAGCTGGGCGCCGCGGCCGATGGCGACCTTCGAGCCGAGGCTCACCGCGCCGGAGAAGCGCGCGAAAGGGGCGACCTTCGTCCCGGGGCCGGCCGTGACGCGCGCGCCGTCGGCGTTCTTGAGCGGGCGGGCGCCGGAGCCGGGCTTGAAAGGCGTGCGGCCCTGGAGCAGGTCGAGGTGCACCTGGAGGTAGGCGTCGACGGAGCCGATGTCGATCCAGTAGCCGGGCGCCACGTAGCCCGAGATGCGCGCTCCGGCCGCGAGGCGCTCGGGGAAGAGCCCGCGCTCGAGGGAATAGGGCTTGCCCTGGGGCAGATGGGCGAACACGGACGGCTCGAAGAGGTAGGCGCCGGCGTTGACCGAGTTGGTCGTCACCTCGTCCCAGGACGGCTTCTCGAGGAAGCGGCGCACCATGCCCTTGTCGTCGGTGATCACGAGGCCGTAGCGGGTCGGGTCCTTCACCCGGGTGAGCGCGATCGAGATCTCGGCGCGGCGGGAGCGGTGGAACCGCAGGAAGGCCCCCAGGTCGAAGGCGTTGAGGACGTCGCCGTTGAGGGCGAGCGTCGTCCCTTTCAGGTACGGCTCGGCGTTCTTGATCGCGCCGCCGGTGCCGAGGGGGATGCGCTCGCGCACGTAGGTGATCTTGAGGCCCAGGCGCCGGCCGTCGCCGAAGGCGCGCCGGAAGGTCTCCGCGCGGTAGGAGGTGCAGAGCACGACCTCCCGGACCCCGTGACGGCTCAGGATCTGGAACTGGTACTCAAGGAAGGGGCGGTTCATGACGGGCAGGAGCGGCTTGGGCGTCTCCAAAGTGAAGGGACGCAGCCGGGTGCCCATGCCGCCGATGAGGATGACCGCTCGCATGAGGCCGGATTCTACAAAAATAGATTAACAAGGTGTCGGGCTTCCCGGTCCATATTTATTATGATGAGCGCTCCTTATATGGCCCAGAACATCTATGTCCCGCCGTCCCAGGGGACGAACCGCAAGACCTTGGTCTTCAGCCTGCTCGGCCTGGTCCTGTTCCTGGGAGCCGAAGCCCTCCTCCTGCGGTCCTACATCCGCACCGACACGCGGCCCCCGTCCTGGGACCAGTCGATCCACATGGAGATCGCGCTCGATTACCGCGAGGCGCTGAAGGACGGCCGCCTCTCCGACGCCTGGTATCTCGCCCCGAAGCCGGGGATGCCGCCCTTCCCGCCCGCCTACCACCTCCTTCTCACCCGCGCCTATGGCTCGTCCGACCCGGCGCATGCGGCGCTCTGGGTCAACTGGTTCTACCTGGCCCTCCTGTCGGTCTCGATCTTCGGCCTCGCCTGGCGCTTCCGCCCCGACGAGACCGCTCTGGCGGCCGCCGTCCTATTCGTCGCGTCGCCCGCGGTCCAGGACCTGCTGACGACGCAGCTCGTGGACCTGCCGATGGTGGCCCTGGCCGCCGCCGCGTACTGGGCGCTCCTCGCCTCCGACGAGTTCATGCGGTGGATCCCCGCCCTGATCTTCGGCGTGCTGCACGCCGCGGGCATGCTGCACAAGTGGTCCTTCTTCAGCTACATGTTCCCGGCCTATCTGCTCGCCCTGAGGGCCTTCCGGGACAAGCGCAGCGCCGTGGTCATGCTCACGGCCGCCGCCGTGTCGGCCGGGCTCATCGTCCCGTGGTACTCGGCCCACCTCGCGCTCCTTCCTTCGCGCCTCGTGCAGGCCTCCAGCGATTTCGCGATCTCGGTGTGGACCCCCGGCGCGTGGTTCGTCTACGCCAGCCAGGCGTCCAACGCCATCGGGCCGATGGTGTGGCTGCTCGGCACGATCGGCCTGCTCGCCCCGCAGCACAAGCGCAACCGGGACCAGGGCTGGGTCCTGCTCGCCTGGTTCGCGACCAGCTACATCTTCTGGACGGTGGTCCCGAACCGCCAGCTGCGCTTCCTTCTGCCGGGCCTCGTCCCCATCGCCGTCGGCTTCATCTCGACCTGGCCCAAGCCGGTGACCTGGGGCGTGGCGGCCTTCCAGCTCGTGACCTTGCTCAACTTCTTCGGCGGCTGGGTCGGCCCGGTCACGCTGAGCCTCCCCTTCATCAGCCCCCAGTTCTTCGTGAACCGGCCGGCGGCGAAGGAGGATTGGAAGACCGAGGAGATCCTCCGCCGCATCGAGGCGGAACGCGACCCCGCGACGCCGATCAGCAACGTGACCCTCGTCGCCAACGACGAGTATTTCAACGCGCCGACCTTCCACTGGATGCAGCGCCGGCTCGGCCTCGAGCACGCGCGCATGCGCGGCGTCAACCGTCGCCTGTCCGAGCTGTCGGAGTTCGTGCTGCTCAAGGACCCGAAGGTGGGGCCGCCTTCCGTCGTCTCGGGCCTGCCCGAGGCCGCGGCGGAGATCCGCGACCCGAGGACCTGGTTCAGCCGCGCCTACGAGGAGATCGCCCGCTGGCCGCTGCCCGACTCGAACAACGCGATCCTTTACCGCCAGCGCCGGGGCCTTAAGAAGCCGTATGACGGCAAGTTCCTCGTCTACCAGCATTACGCCGCGGGCAAGGTCGTCGTCAAGGACCTCAAGGCGAACTTCGGCCCCTGGGACCCGCAACGGTCGGTGTACACGACCATGAGCCTGAACGTCGGCCAGCTCAACATCCGCGGCCTCATCCTCAACGGGACGGACATCGACCTGGTCAACGTCGGCTTCATCCCGATCATGAAGAAGGAGCGCGAGGACGACTGGGTCGACATCCGGCTGCTCCGCCTGGAGCGGCTGCGGATCAAGTCGCTCGACGTCGGCGCCGACGAGTTGAAGGCGTTCCTCTCGGAGCGCGTGAAGGGGTTGTCCGTCGACGAGCTGTCCCTCGACAAGACCGTGCGGATCAGCGGCTCCTACAACGGCAAGCCGGTCTCCGCCGAAGCGGGGCTCCAGCTCCTCGACGCTCCGCGGCGCCTGAAGATCGACATCAAGTCCGTGCGCCTCGCGGGGCTGACCGTCCCGCTCTCGATGTTCAAGGAGATCAAGGAGCTCACGATCCCGCTGTATCCCAACCCCGAGACCCCGTTCGCCATCGAGCTGCCCGGCCTCACGATCGCGGGCGGGCGCCTGACGATCCCTTAGCGGGTCAGCGGGAAGATCACGAGCTTGCCGTCGTCCCAGACCGGCTTTCCGCGCGCCCGGAAGCGCTTCCACATCGCGCCGTCCGGCTCGGCGAACATCCCCCGCTTCTCCGAGGCGACGAAGCGCGCGCCCTTCGCGATGTGTTCGTCGATGGCGGCGGCGGCGGCCGCCGGCTCCTGCAGATCCAGCTCGCCGGACCAGCCGCGACGGTCGAGATAGTACAGGAGAACGGAGGAGGCCTGGCAGTTGGTGTAGAACAGGTCGCCGGGGACGCTGACCGCGGCGGCGGCTTTCCCGGCCCCTTCGAGATACTCGTAGCCCTGCCGGTACCAGTGGCTGATGCGCAGGGCCGAGTGCGCGGGGATCGCCACGAGCAGGAAGGCCACGCCCGCGAGGGCGAGCGCCCGGTTCTTGGCCGCGGACGCCTTCTCGCGCAGGCGCGCGACCCCGGCGCCGATCAGCCCGGCGGCGACGGGCGCCAGAGGCAGCGCCGTGTACTCGTGCGCGTGGGAATAGCCCGACATCGCGAACAGATGGAGGACCACGCCGAAGAACCAGGACAGCCAGAACGCGTCCCTCTTCTCCCAGAGGACCTTGCGCGCACCGACCGCCAGGAGCACGACGCCCCCGTAGGTCATGACCACCTCCGGGAAGCGCGAGAAGACCTGGAACTGGATGAAGTAGGGGATGCGCGAATAGGAGAGGAGCTTGGTGTACTCGTCGGCGTGCGTCGGGACGACATAGACGCCTTGGCGCGCGTGGAGGTACCAGGCGATCACTCCGCCCATCGAGACGAGCCCCGCGGCGTACATGCGCCAATAGGAGAAGGTCCGGCGTCCGAGCCTGCGCCAGGTCAGGCCCGCGAGGGGAACGAGGAGGTGGGCGTAGGGGAGCTTGAGCCCGACCGCGATGAACGCGCAGAACACGGCGAGCGCCCAGGCGCCCCAGGGACGGTCGTCGTCGAGAGAGCGGCTCCAGAAGAAAAGGCAGGCGATCAAGGCGAGCAGCGCGGTCGCCTCGGGCTGGACGGTGCGGCCGAAGTAGACCTCGACCGGCAGAAGGGAGAAGATCGAGGCGCCCCAGAAGGCGGCCTCCCGGCCGAGCTCCTTGTCGAAGAAGGCGAACAGGAGGAGCGCGGTGAGCAGCGACGCGGCGACGGAGATGAGGCGGCCCCATTTCTCGCCGAGGCCGGCGACCGGCCACAGCTTCCCGTAGACCCACATGTAGACCGGGAGCTCGGTCGCGGCGAGGCGGTCCTCTCCGCCGTCCCAGTCGATGCGGGGCTGCTGTATCGGGTGCGCGGCTCGCCAGTAGCCGCGCGCGATCGAGGCGGTGTTGACCTGGCGGTGGAAGTGGTAGTCGAGGAGCGGGGCGGTGAGGCCTTTCGCGTGGACGAGGAGGGAAAGGAACGCGACGGCGGCCAGGCAGGCGCCTCGCCGTTCGAGGAGAGTCCCGATCATTCCTTGAACGCGTACATCTCGAAGGTCCCGCCCGACTTGAACAGGGTCTCGAGGGCGGTCGCGACGACGACGAGGGGGACCAGGAAGGGGAGGAGGACGACGTGCGCGGCGGTCTGGAAAGGGTAGCGCACGGCCGTGTCGGTCCGGGCCGTCGAGTTCTTGAGGAGGGAGTAGAGGAGGTTGAAGCGGAAGCCGGCCGCGTTGAAGAGGGACTGGAGGAGGCCGTAGGGGTTCTGCTCGAAGCTGTAGTGGTCGAGCTGGACGACGCGGAAGCGGTGGCGGGCGAGGATCGAGTCGAGGGATTTGATGGTGAAATGGAAATAGTGGCGGGGAGCGTCCACGTGGAACCAGTTGCCGCCGAACAGGCGGGCCTGCCAGCTCCCGTAGTTCGGGACGGCGATGAAGAGGACGCCGCCGGGCTTGAGCAGCTCGTGCGCGCGCGCGATCGCGGCGACGGGGTTCGCGAAGTGCTCGAGCGTGTGGCAGAAGATCACCGCGTTGTAGCGGTTCTTCTCGTGGGGGGAGGTGAGGAAGTCCCCGGTGGCCACCTCGAGCTTGAGGACGCGGCGCGCGTGATGGGCCGCGGTCTCGCTGAGCTCCAGGCCGTGCGCCTCGTAGCCGAGCTCGCGCATGTAGGAGAGCATCATGCCGCGCCCGCAGCCGACGTCGAGCACCGGGCCGCGGGGGACCCGGTTGTAGAGGACGGCGGCGCGGCGCTTGCGGAACCAGCGCACCATCGCCTCGAAGACCGGGTTGAAGCGGACGTTCTCCTTGCCGTAGTACTGCTCGGGGTACCACTTCCCGATCTCGTCCCCCGGGACCGGGGGCCAGGTGCGGCCGAAGCCGCAGTCCGGGCAGGTCAGCAGCTCGAACCCCTCCTCGTTCGAGGGGGAGGACTTCTCGGGGCCGTCGTAGCCGCAGGCCGGGCAGCGCGTGGGGCGCTTGTCCTGGTCGGAGAGCTCGGGCTGGAAGCGGGTGGCGGAGGTGGTCACGAGGGGAAATTATATAAAATTCGACCATGCTGAACCGATCGCTCGCCGTCTGCCTCGCGCTGGCCCTCGGGTCGACGACGGCCCGCGGCCTCCTCCCCGACGAGGAGAACACGATCAAGGTCTTCAAGTCCGCCTCGGCCTCCGTCGTGTACGTCACGAACGTCGCCATCACGCAAAGCCCCTACATGGACGAGCAGGCGATCCCGCAGGGGACGGGCTCGGGGTTCGTGTGGGACCGCCAGGGGCACATCGTCACCAATTTCCACGTCGTGCAGGGCGGCAACGCCTTCCTCGTCACCCTCGGGGACCAGACCCAGCTCGAAGCCCGGCTCGTCGGCGCGGACCCGACGAAGGACATCGCGGTCCTGCGGGTCGACAAGAGCCACGACAAGCTCGTGCCCGTGCGCGTGGCCAAGTTCGAGGCGCTGCAGGTCGGGCAGAAGACCATCGCCATCGGCAACCCGTTCGGCCTGGACCACACGTTGACGACCGGGGTCATCTCGGCCCTCGGCCGCGAGGTCCAGGGGATCAGCGGCATCACGATCCGGGACATGATCCAGACCGACGCGGCGATCAACCCGGGGAACTCCGGCGGGCCGCTCCTCGACTCGGACGGGAACCTGATCGGCATGAACACGATGATCTTCACCCGCTCCGGCGGCAGCGCGGGGATCGGCTTCGCGGTCCCCGTCTCCTTCATCGCGCGCATCGTCCCGGAGCTGATCAAGTACGGCAAGGTGGTGCGGCCGGGCATGGGCATCACCATCCTGAGCACCGGCCAGAAGTACTACCTCATCGGAGACCGTCCCGGCGTCGTCGTCAACGAGGTCTCTCCCCGGGGCCCGGCCGCGAAGGCGGGCCTGCGCGGGCTGCGTCGCCTGCCGGGCGGCCGCGTCGCCGCCGGAGACGTCATCGTCGGCGTGGAGTCCTTCCCCGTGAGGGACTTCGACGATCTCTACAACGCGTTCGACCGATTCAAGCCCGGCGACACGGTGAGCGTGAAGATCGAACGCGCGGGCAAGCCGCTGTCGCTGCCGGTGACCCTCGTCAACATCGAGTAGGTCCGCCTACAGGCCGCGGTTGCGCAAAGTGATCGCGACGCCCAGGCCGGCCACGACGACGAGCCAGGAGACGAGCAGCGCGATGCTCGCCTTGCCCCAGGCCTTCATCCCGGGCCCCGCCTCCCATCTCCCGGCGACGCGGCCGGACCGGAACGCCACGGCCAGGATCCAGGCGAGGACGACCAGGCACAGGACGAAGGTGACGAAGAAGAGGCTGGTGCTCCCCCAATCGATGTTCAGGCGGTGGTCGGCGATCGCGTAGCCGAACCGGGCGAGATAGCGCACCCGCAGCGCCTCGCGCGCGGCCGCCATCTCCAGCACGGCCGCGAGCATCGCCGCGGCGGCCGGCCAGGCGTACCGATGGTGGCCCGTCTCGCGGTCCTGCGCGTGGTACAGGAACGCGAGCAGCCCCAGCCCCAGCGCCGCGCCCAGAGCGAACAGCGGGTGGGCGTGGAAGCGCAGGTCCCGGGGCAGCACGATCAGCCACAGAAGGCCGGTGAGGACCTCGATCGTCGTGGCGTGGAACGCCATC
The DNA here is from genome assembly GCA_016191335.1 of Elusimicrobiota bacterium. Classification (GTDB taxonomy): domain Bacteria; phylum Elusimicrobiota; class Elusimicrobia; order UBA1565; family UBA9628; genus GWA2-66-18. The sequence continues at coordinate 13,069 of JACPOW010000037.1, forward strand.
TTGGCGCCGATTCGTCCGGCCCAATCGAGGTAGGCGGCGTCGGCGTCCGCGCGCGCGCGGAAGTACCAGGAGTACAGCATCAGGAAGACCCCGGTGACCGCGAAGGCGGGGACGACGAAGTGAAGGAAGCGCGGCACGGAGAAATCGTGGAGCACCGTCCCCGCGGTCGAGGCGGCGCCGTGGCTGGTGTACCAGCCGAGCCACTTCTCCGGCTGGAGCAGCTGGAAGCCGAGCACGTGCATGATGAAGCCCGCCGTCAGGAACATCGCGAGCGAGAACCCGGCGAAGGCGGAGCCGGCGTCGCCCTTCCGGTCCCGGGCGAGGTACAGGGAGGCGTAGCCCGCCATCAGGATGAAGATGAAGCCGATCGCCCAGGCGGCGGACAGGTTGCTCGAGGCGTACCAGAAGGGGTCGTAGATGACCTGGACGAAGAGCAGGGGGGCCACGCCCAGGAGGATCGCCCCGGAGACGCTCGCCGTCGCGGCCTGGCCCATGCCTCCGGCCAGGCGGGTCCAGCGCTCCCCGCCCTTGAGGCGGCCGATGACGGTCAGGCAGGTCGCGCCCAGGGAGAGGTTCACGAACAGGATGTGCAGCGCGAAGGTGAGGACCATCAGGACCTGGAAGACGACCGGGTAAAAAGGGACGCCCATCGGGTCGTTCAGGAGCTGGAGCATCGCGGGGGTTTCCATGGGTGTTCTCCTGCTATTTCGAGATCGAGACCAGGTACGCGGCCAGGGCCTTCTTCTCCGTCTCCGTGCCGACGAAAGGCGGCATGAAGGGATAGGAACCGAGGCCGTCGATGAAGGCGGCCATGGACTCGGCGTCCGTGAAGCCGAGGGCGGCCACCCGTTGGGGCAGCGGCCGCAGGCCCTTCGGCGAGAGCGTGTGGCAGGCGCTGCATTCGATCAGCGCCACCATCCGCCCCGCCTCGAGGCGGTTGGCGTCGGTCACCTCGCGCAGGCCGTCGGGGACGAACGGGGCGAAGCGGAGCAGGCCCTTCTCGTTCATCGCGGCCGTCTCCGAGGCGACCCCCTTGGCGGGGAGCTCCCCGCCGATGATCTGGTTCGAGTACATGAACTGAGGCATCAGGTAGGGCTTTCGGATCAGCTCGCGGGCGCGCTCGAAGGAGAAGATCGAGACGAACAGCACCGCGATCGCGGCCAGCGCCGGCGTGAAGCCGACCGCCAGCGGGCGCCGCCGCAGGAACGCGAAATACGCGGCCATCAGCCCGATCGGGACGCACATCCCTTTCTTCAGCCCCGGCGTGAGCAGGACGTCGAAGGTCGCGCGCGCGGCCTCGGGCAGCGAGGCCCGGTACCAGAAGAAGCAGGCCGTCCCCAGGACGAGCCCGGCCAGGCCCCACACGGACGCGATCCTCACGACGTCGGCGCGGGTCCTATCGTCTTTGAATCGGCTGGCCACGGCCACGGCGTAGGAGGCCGCGATCGCGAACATGCCCGTCGTGCGCAGGAAGAGCTGGGGCCAGTAGGTCTGGTTGAAGAAGCCGTCGAAGAAGCCGCCGGTGACGAGCCAGCGCCCGGGGGTGAGCATGAAGGTCAGGATTCCGACGATGACGACCATCGTCGTCCATGAGCCCAGCGCGAAGATCCAGCCGATCCTGAGGTGCGTCTTCCGGTCGACCTTGTCGAAGGTGTAGTAGTAGGTGAAGATGCCGGCGACCTCGATGAGGAAGAAGCACCATTCGGTCGCCCAGCCCCAGACGTAGTTGTGGATCAGCCCGGACAGCGCGCGCGGGGCGGCGGCCGAGGCCGAGAACCAGATGCCGACCCCGGTGATCGAGCCGAACACGTAGGCGAAGATGAGCAGCATGCGCGAGTACTTGCGCACGAACTCCAGCAGGTCGGGGCGCTCCTCGCGGTAGGCTTTGTTCTCGAGGTAGAGGTTGAGCCACATCGCGCTCACCGACAGGTGCGACGGGAGGATGTGGAACGTCGCGATCAACGCGAGCACGCCGCCCGCGGTCAGCCCCGGAACTTCCCAGACTGGATACATGAAGACCCCCGTTGGGCTCTAAAGGAAGAGCTCAACGGGGGTCCTGCAACGATAATTCCGGTTTCCTACTTGACCGAAGGCAAGGCCGCGATCTCCGCGTACAGGTGGACCGCCGACGCGATCGCCTTCTGGAACATCCCCAGGTGAAGGCTCTCGTTCTCGGAGTGCGGGTTGGAGAGCGGATCCTCGACGCCGATCAGCAGCGCGGGCGCGCCCTTGAGCGCCTTCGCGAACGGCCCCACGAACGGGATCGAGCCGCCGCAGCCCATGTCCACCGCCGGACGCCCGTAGCCCTTCTTGAGCGCCGTGCGCGCCGCCGTGAAGGCGGGCGCGTCCGTGTCCGTCGTCCATGACGGGCTGGCCGTCTCGCCGGAGAACTCCACCTTGACGCCCCACGGCGCGTTCTTGACCAGGTGCTTCTTGAGGTCGGCGAGCGTCTTCTTCGGGTTCATGCCGGGGACCACGCGGATGCCCATGTGGGCCCACACCGAGTCGTTGATGATGTTCGCGCAGTCCTTCTTCGAAGAAGCCTGGATCGCGTTCACCGAGAACGAGGGGATGTACCAGTTGGAGCGAAGGATGTCCTTGGGGCTCACCATCAGCTTGGTGCCCTTGAACAGGCCGCTCTGCTCGCGGAAGGTCTTCTCGGAGAGCTTGAGGGACTTGAGGCTGGCCTCGGAGGCCTTCGCGGGCTTGGCGACGTCCTTATAGATGCCCGGGATGGTCATGCGCCCCTTGGCGTCCACGACGGAGGCGATCATCTTCGACAGCGCCAGGACCGGGTCCACGACGGGGCCGCCCCACATGCCGGAGTGGAGGGGATGGTCCATCGAGCGTACGGTGACGTCGAGCGCGACGATGCCGCGCAGGGCGACGGTGATCGACGGCGTCTCATGGTCGAAGTTGCCGGTGTCGGTCAGCACGATCACGTCCGCCATCACCTTTTCGGCGTACTTCTCGAGGAACGGCTCCAGGTTGTCGGAGCCGCACTCCTCCTCGCCCTCGATGATCAATTTCACGTTGACCGGCAGCGAGCCGTGCGTCTTGAGCCAGGAGGCGATGGCGCTCGTGTGGGCGACCGCGCCGGCCTTGTCGTCGGCGCAGCCGCGCCCGAACAGGCGGCCGTCGCGCTCGGTGGGCTCGAACGGCGGGGACTTCCACAGCTCCTCGCGGCCGGCGGGCTGGACGTCATGGTGCGCGTACAGCAGAAGGGTCGGCTTGCCCGGGGCGTGCAGCCAGTCGGCGTACACGTACGGGTGGGCGCCGGGCAGCTTCAGGATCTCGACGTTCTCGAGGCCGCGCGCCTTGCACAGGGCGGCGACGGCTTCGGCGGAGCGCTCGACCTCCTTGGGGTCGAACCCGGGGAAGGAGACGCTCGGTATGCGGGCCAGCAGCTTCAAGTCCTCGAGGAACTCGGAGTTGTGATCGTCGGCGTACAGCGCGGCAACGGCGGATTGGGTGGAAAGGTCGCTCATGGTCCCGATGATACAAATACGGCGCCGCCGATGGTATGCCAGAAGGTGTCAGGCCTAACAATTCGTCGAATTCTCATGTGGGCGGGGGGGGAGGGGTGTCGTCCGTCGGGGACGGGCGGGTTTGGCCCCGCCCTCCGGGGTAGACGCGACAACGACGGCCATGGTCGCGACACCCCCACGCCCCTCCGGCCGACACCCCACCACCCCCCTGCATGAATTCGACGAATTGTTAGGCCTGACTGAGGCAAAGTTGATAGAATCGGGCGAGATGCCGATCCTGCCGCGCTACATCCTGCGCCAGTTCCTGCCGGTCTTCGGGGCCAGCGTCGCCCTGTTCCTGGGCGTGCTGATGATGAACCAGTTCCTGCGCCTGTTCTCCCTGGCGATGATGAAGGGCATCCCGGTCTGGTGGATCCTCAGCTGCTTCGCGCGCCTGCTGCCGTCCTTCGCCGCGCTGGCCGTGCCGATGTCCTTCCTCGTCGCGGCGATGGTGGTCCTCGGTCAGCTCGCCGACAGCGGCGAGATCATGGCCCTGCGCGCCAGCGGCTTCTCCTACCGCGAGATCACCCGTCCGCTCTTCTGGATGTCCATCCTGCTCTCGGCGCTCCTGCTGCTGGTCAACCACAAGCTCGGTCCGGACGGCTTCCACTCGTTCAAGAAGCGCACCAGCGAGGCGGCGCAGAAGGTGGCGCGCGTCGAGCTGCGCTCGCGCTCCTTCACCGAGCTCGGCCCGTGGCGCCTGTACGCCCGCGGCTCCGACGCGAAGACGGGCCTGCTCGAGGGCGTCTATCTGGTCAAGCCCGGCCAGACGTCGGGCATGCGCATCAACGCCGAGAAAGGGAAGCTGACCTCGGATCCGGGGCGCGGGATCACGCTCGAGCTGCTCGACGGCCAGCTGCAGCTCCCGAGCCGCGAGCCGGAGCGCTTCACCTCCGGCCGCTTCGAGCGCTACAGCGTCTTCGTCCCGCTGACCACCGCGGCCGCGCCGCGCGAGCTCGACATGCAGGAGATGAGCACCTCTCGGCTGCGCGCGAAAGCGGCCGAGGAGGGGACGGCCGCGGACCGCCGCCTCGAGTACCGCGTCGAGGCCGCCGTGCGCACCGTCGGGGCGCTCTCTCCGTTCGTGTTCTTCTGGGTCGGGGTCCCGCTCGGCATGGCCAAGCGCAAGACGCGCGGCGCGGACCTCGCCGCGAGCCTCGGCGTCATGTTCGTCTTCTACGGGCTCCTCGTCGTGGGGATCAGCCTGGGCCGCCGGCACGAGGCCCTCGCCTCCGTGGCCCCCTGGCTGTGCGACGCCGCGGGCCTGCTCGCGGGGATCGTGCTGACCCGCAAGGCGGCCGCGCAGTGACGATCTACACGCGCTACATGGTCGGGCGCTTCGTGAGGCCCTTCGCCTTCGGCCTCGGCCTGTTCGCGGTCCTCATCTTCCTGGGCGACACCTTCGACAAGATGAACCCGATCATGCGCTCGCACGCGCCGCTGCTGACCATCCTCGAGTGCCTCTGGCTCGAGGTCCCCTACTGGGCCGGGCGCGTGATCCCGATGGCGACCTTGCTGGCGACGCTCGTGGCCATCGGCGGCTTCGTGCAGAGCGGCGAGTGGCTCGCCTCGCAGTCGTGCGGCATCGAGACGAAGCGCTTCTGGCTGCCGGTGCTCGGGTGCTCGCTCGCGGTGTCCGTCCTCGCCTTCGCCGCGCAGGAGACCATCATGCCTGCGGCCTGGGCTCGCTCCCGCCGCCTGTGGCGCGAGAAGGTCCACCCCGAGTGGGAATGGACCAAGTACCAGAACGTGGCCCTCCTCGGCGGAGAGGACCAGTTCGTCCAGGCCTGGCTGTTCCTCCCGAAGGAAGGCAAGCTCGAGCGGCCGACCCACGAGACGATGGGCGCCCACGGCGTGGACCGGCAGCTCGACGCGAAATACGCGTTCTGGGACCCGGCGCGCGCGCGCTGGGTGTTCCACGACGGCGTCGAGCGCGTGTTCGGTCCGACCGGCGTCGTCGAGACACCCTTCGAGACCAAGGTCTCGGACCTGAGCGCCCCTCCGCTGAGCCTCGTGCCGCGCGCGACGAGCCCGGACGAGCTGACCATGCGCGAGGCCCTCGCCTACGCGCGGCGCGTGGGGCGCTTCGGAGGCTCTCCCCGGGAGTACGAGGTCGCGGCCATGGCGAAGGTCGCTTATCCGTTCACGAACCTGGTCATCTGCGCCCTCGGCATCCCCATCGCGCTGCGCCTGCGCAAGTCCTCGCGCGTCGTCAGCTTCGTCGCCGCGTTGGGGCTCTCCTTCGTCTTCCTCTGGATGATGGAGATCGGCCGGACCCTCGGCGTCAGCGGCCGGCTGCCGCCGCTCGCCGCCGCCTGGATGGCCAACGCCGGCTTCGGCTCCCTCGCCCTGTTCCTGATCCGGCGCTGGGACCTGTAGGGCGCCTTCGGCGCCCCCGCCCCTACGGCTTGGTCGTCGAGGGCTTGTCGGCGGGCGCCGCGCGCTTGAGCTCCTCGACCTTGAGGTCCTCCTGCGCCTTCTCGGCGGCCTTGCGGATCGTCTCGGTCGACGCGGGCTGATCGTCCGCCGGCGGGGCGGATTTCCACTCCCGCGCGGGGGCCGCGGGCTCCTTCTCCGCGTCGGCGCCGCCGAAGAGCACGCTGAGCTGGACCCCGAGCGCGATTTCGCGGGGGATCTTCTTCTCCGTACCCTGGCTCTCGGTGACCACGCGTTTGTTGCTGACGGCGGCGGAGGCGTCCAGCATGACATGAAGGAAATTCAGGCCGGCTCCAAACGTGAGGACGTTCCCGGCCGAGGTCTCCGCCGTGTTCCTCGTCAAGCCGATGCGCAGGGGGATGTTGATCCACGAGCGGTTGAACACGTTGAACTCGTTGCCGAGGCCGATCTGGCGGCTGGCAGCGTTGTCGACGGGAGTGAGGTTGCGCGTGAGGTCCAGGTCCGCTGCGATGTTCCACCAGTCGAAGGGGGTGATGGACGCGCCGAGTCGGACCTGAGGGTTCACGGCGAACCTGCCGGTGACGCCGGCGGCCGTCGCCGCGGCGGGCTGCTTGAATTTCGGGTTATTGAGGTTGCGGCCGACGAGGCCCACGCGCGGCTTCAGGGCCACTCCGCCGAAGGAGCGGTCGAGGTCCCACAGCGCGCCGAGGTCCACGCCGAAGTTCGAGCTCTTCGTCGCGCCGTCCTTCAGCTTGGAGACGATGTTGTCCTGGTCGTTGTTGTTCCTCAGGACGAAGTAGTCCGAATAGCCGACCTGGGCGCTCATGAGCTTCAGCGCGCCGCCGAGATAAAGGCCCTGAGCGAAGGGAAGCTCGCGGCCGTAGGCGGCCCCGAGCTCGACGATGTTGGCTCCCTTGACGATGAGCTTCGAGTTGTTGGTCCCGTTTTGGATCGCGGCGGGGGTCGTGTTCGCGGCGACCCGGTCCACCTGGGGGACGGCGCCGGCGTCGACCGAGCCGTTGAAGAAGATCCCGAGGTTCCCGGTCTTGACGTTCACTCCGAGGTCGGCGTCGAAGCGCAAGCCGCTGCCGGGCTGGTCGAGCTTGTCGAGCGCGGCGTTGATCTCGCCCTGGGTCGGCGCCGTGCCCCGGTCCTTGAGGTTCTCGAGGTTCTGGGCGCCTTCGATCACCGAGCCGGTGATGGCGGCGTGCACGCCGAACGGGATCTGAACGCCGTGCGTATTGGGCGTCGGCCGTCCGAGCGCCGCAGGGTTCCAGTACGAGGCCAGCGGACCTTGGGCCAGGGCGACGCCGGCGCCGCCCATGCCAAGGGCGCGGGGGCCGCGGGCGTGCCATTCGAGGGCGCGGACGGGCGAGGCGGCGAGGAGCAGGGCGGCGAGCAGGGAGAGGGCCTTATTCATGGCCGAAGTATACAATTCGCGGAGGCCTGAAAAAGGGCCGGGCGGCCCTTTCGGGCCGCCCGGTTTTTTCTCCTGGTGAGGAGAGCTTGTTTAGCGCGACTCGAGGCTGCGGAACCAGCTCTGGATCGCGTCCACGTGCTGCTGGACCTCGTCCTGCGGGCCTTCGATGACGAGCAGGTAGTCGGTGCTGAGCCAGCCGCCGTAGGACTTGAGCTCGTACTTCACGCCGGCCTCGTCGAGGTAGCGGCGCAGCTGGTTGACGACGCGGCCGCGGTACAGCGCGCCGACCGTGAAGGTCATCTTGGCCTTCACCGTCGGAGACTGGCCTTCGGCGGCCAGCAGGCCGGTGTTCATCGCCGCGCCGCCGAGGTTCTCGACGCCGGTCAGCTTCACGGAGGCCAGGGGGCCCGACAGCCGCGACAGGAAGCTCGCGACGCCGGTGGCGCGGGACTGAGGGAGGTCGATGCCGTGGGCCTTCGCGGCCGCGCGGATCTCCGCCTCATGCAGGATCGTGCCGTCCTTGCCCGTCGCGTTGACGAGCACCTGGGCCATCGCGTCGGGGATGCGGGAGGCCTTGGCGAACATCGTCGGCATGACGAGGGACTCGGCCATCGCCGCGCCCTCCGCCTCGCCGAGCTTGGCGATCAGCGCCTTGCGGAGCTTCCACGCGAAGCCGCCCCACGCCTGGCCCTGGTCGTGCACCTCGTCGTACTCGTTGTACTGGTAGGTGTTCTCGCCGTGGCGGATGTAGTCCACGCCGCCGCGCGACTGCTTGAGGAAGTGCTCGCCGATGATCGGGTTGTTCAGGCGGAACATCGAGAGGATGTCGCCCCAGCCCTCGGACAGGCCGCCGTTGACGATGCCGCCGGTGAAGTCGTCCCAGTAGTGGCCGTTCTCGTGCTCGGCGACGGTGTCGTACGCGGAGTTCACGCAGTTCTTGCTCGACCGGAAGAAGTTGAGGGTCGGTCGGCCCGGCGTGTAGTAGGCGTTGCACTCGTCGTTGATGTTGGTGCGGACCGGGAGCTGCGTCTTGTCCATGCGCTCGTTGCTGAGGCCGCGCTCGCGGAGGAAGGCGAGGGACAGGTTCACCTTGTGGAACGCGTTGACCTGGGCCAAGGTGTTCTCATCGGTGACGCCCGCCTGGGGGTTGAAGACGACCTTGTTCTCGCCGGGCTTGACCGCGACCTTGACCGACAGCGTCGCGCCCTGCTGGTTCTCGACGCGGACCCACGGGCCGGACAGCGTCGCCGTGAGCTCGAGGCCCTCGGGGCCGACGGTCAGGTCGGCGGGGAGCTTGCCGTTCTTGTCGGTGACGTAGGACTTGCCGCCGATCTTGACCTCGAGGAACGGGAGCGCGACCTCGGAGATCTGTGAGTCGGCCAGGATCGGGCCCTTGTCGACGGCCTTGCCGCTGACCGTGCCCGTCACGCCGCCGGCGGTCGGCTCGGAGGCGCTCTCGAGGCCGGTGCGGTTGTCCCACGCGAACACGAGGCCGCTGACGACGTCCACGGCGACCATGAACGGGAGGCCCTCCGCGACGTACAGCTTCACGTTGCGCCACTCGCCGCGGGAGTAGATGATCTTCTGCTCGTAGAACTCGAAGGAGTTGGCGACGTCGGAGGTCGGCATGCCGGTGCGCTCGGCGATCTTGCCCATGATCTGGTCGTCGGTCAGGACGGTCTCGGTGTTGACGTCGAGCTGGGGGAAGATCTGCCCGGTCTGCGCGACGATGGTCGGCTGGCCGTTCAGGGTCTTGATCGTGAAGGAGAGGGCCGAGCCGTTGACGATGAGGCCGTTCTTTGTCTGGCGGAAGTAGACGAAGAGGGTGTCGGCCTGCTCGCCCTTGCCGGTGAACTTCTGGGCGTGGATGAGGCGCAGGTCCGCGCTCGACACGCCGTACCGGGCCGGGTCCGCGTCGATCATCGCCTTGACGGCGTCGACGACGGCGGTGCCGTTCGAGGCGTCGGCGGCGAGGACCTTTCGGCTCGTCTCGAAGATGCCGCCCACGTCGCGGGCGCCGGGAAGACCGTACGCCTCGACGCGCGTGGTCGGCTCGCGGTCGGGGGAGGGGGTGGTCGGCTGCTCGTCGGTCACGGTGCCGTTGGGCAGGGTGATCGGCTTCTGCTCCTTGAGGCCCATGCGGCCGAAGACCGGCGCGGAGCGCTCGGCGGCGCCGTCGAAGGAGACGGAGGCCGCGGGGCGGCGGAGCAGGGTGTCGAGGATGCGGCCGGCGAGGCTCTTCTGGACGGGCGCGGCGGCCTTCGCGGCGGGGGCCTGGGCCGCGGGGGCCGCGGCGTACTCGGCGGCTTCCGCGGCGATGCCGGTGGCGGCGGCGCCGGGGGTGCGGACCACGATGGCCTTGGCGTTGTCGGGGGTCGCGGCGGCCGGCGTGACGGCGCTCAGGGCCGAGGGGGACTGGAGCGCCGCGGTCGGGACCACGGAGACGAGGGGCGCGGGCGTCGCGCTCGGGGCGGCGAGGGAGCCGTTGAGGCCGAGGGCCGCGGGCGTATTGGTGAGGCTCCCGGCGCCCGGGAGAATGCTGCCGCCGAGGGCGGGCACCACGGGCACGCCGGCGCTCGAGCCGGCGCCGACCTGCACGCGCATTTGCGCGGCGGCGGGCAGCGGGCCGGAGGCGAGGAAAAGGGAGAGGGCGAGGAACACGGGAGACAGGCGGGTTTCTTTCTTCATGGGCGCATCCTATCAACTCCCGGGATTCGGCCATGAGGGCCGATGGTCCTTCCTGGGGTGGGGGATAGTGCCCAGAAGAATCCGGGACCTTCGGCACCCCGGTCCCGCCGTGCACGATTTGATATCATGGTGCCCCCCATGGAAATAGGCATCGTCGGTCTCCCCAACGTCGGCAAGTCCACCATCTTCAACGCATTGACCTCCGGCAATGCGGCGGCTTCCAATTATCCGTTCACGACCATCGAGCCGAACGTGGGCGTCGTCGGCGTCCCTGACCCGAGGCTCCAGCGCCTGACCGAGCTGGCCAAGCCCAAGAAGACGATCCCCGCCTCCTGCCGCTTCGTCGACATCGCCGGCCTCGTCAAGGGCGCGGCCTCCGGCGAGGGCCTGGGCAACAAATTCCTGGCGAACATCCGCGAGGTCGACGCGATCCTGCACATGGTCCGTCTCTTCAAGGACCCGGACGTCATCCACACGATGGGCGGCGTGGACTTCAAGCGCGACATCGACGTCATCGAGACCGAGCTGATGCTCGCCGACCTCGAGAGCATCTCCAAGCAGTACGACAAGGTCTCCGGCAAGGCCAAGTCGGGCGACAAGGCCGCCAAGGAAGCGATGGTCGTGCTCGACGCGCTCAAGAGCGGCCTCGAGGCGGGCAAGCCCGCGCGCGCCCTCGGCCTCGATCCGAAGGTCCTCCAGGATTTCGCGCTGCTCACCGCCAAGCCGGTCCTCTACGTCGGCAACACCGACGAGAACCCCGATCCCGCGACGCTCGCGGAGTTCAAGGCCTTCACCGCCGCTCGCGGCTCGGAATCGGTCGTGATCTGCGGCAAGCTCGAGAGCGAGATCGCCCAGCTCTCGGGCGAGGACCGGGAGATGTTCATGAAGGAGCTCGGCATGAAGCAGAGCGGCCTGGAGACCGTGATCGTCGGCGCCTACAAGACGCTGGGCCTGTGCTCCTACTTCACCGTGGGCGTCGAGGAGGTCCGCGCCTGGACCATCCACGTCGGCGACCGGGCCCCCCAGGCGGCGGGCGTGATCCACACCGACTTCGAGAAGGGCTTCATCAAGGCCGACATTTTCGCCTACGCCGACATCGACAAGCATGGTTCGGAAGCCGCTCTTCGCGAGAAGGGCCTGATCCGCTCGGAAGGCAAAGAGTACGTCATGAAGGACGGCGATGTCTGCCACTTCAAGTTCGCCAACTAGCGTCCGCTGCTCCCACTTCGGGACCTGCGGCGGCTGCTCCCTGCAGGACAAGTCCTACGACGTTCAGCTGGCCCTGAAGAAAGACAAGGTCCTCGCCGCTCTGGCGGGCATCGAAGGCCTCCCCGCGCCCTCGCTCATCGGCGCCCCCGACATCTGGAACTACCGGAACAAGATGGAGTTCAGCTTCGGCGACGTGTATCCGCCGGTCGCGGGGAAGTGGCTCAAGCTCGGTATGAAGCCCAAGGGCCGCTGGTACGAGATCCTCGATCTGCAGGAGTGCCACCTGCCCAGCCCCGAGGCGGCCAGGCTCCTGGCGTCCGTCCGCGCCTGGGCCGAGGCCGAGAAGGTCCCGCCCTACAATTCTCATAAGAAAGAAGGCGTCCTTCGCCACCTCGTCCTGCGCGAGGCCAAGAACCGCCCCGAACGGATGGTCCTTCTCGTCACGACCGACGGAGGCATCCCCAAGCCTTCCTTTATAGAAGCGGTCCAGGCGGTCTATCCCGCGACGACCATCCTCCTCGGGAGCAACGCCAAGGCGTCCGACACCGCCGTCTCCGATTCCATCGAGACCCTGATGGGCGCGGGCTACATCACCGAGACCCTATACTTCCCCGACGGGGCCGTCGATTACCGGATCTCGCCGCAGTCCTTCTTCCAGACCAACACCAAGGGCACCGAGGCGCTGTACGGCCTTCTGCGCTCCTGGACCCGGGAGCTCCCGGGCACGGGCACGGTGCTCGACCTCTACTGCGGCGGCGGCGGCATCGCGCTGTCTTTGGCGGGGGCCGCGCGCAAGGTCGTCGGCGTCGAGCTCAACCCCGCGGCCGTGGCCGACGCCAAGGCCAACGCCGAGCGCAACGGCTTCAAGAACTGCGAGTTCTACTGCGCGGCCGTCGAGCTGTTGCTGCCGTCCCTCCTCGACCTGCGGCCGGAGGCCGTCGTCGTGGACCCGCCGCGCGCGGGCCTGCACGCGAAGGCTTCCGCCACCTTGCTCGAGATGGCGCCCCCGCTGATCTTCTACGTCTCCTGCAACCCCGAGTCGCTGGGCCGGGACCTGGAGGTCCTCAAAGGGAAGTACGCCGTCGACCGCCTCGTGGTGGTGGACCTTTTCCCGCACACGGACCACGTGGAAACCGTCGTCCGGCTCGCGCGTCGCTAGCCAGCCCCCCCGGCGATAAACTATAATCACGCGTCGGGCCGTCGATTGCGCTCGTAACACAAAGGATAGTGTCCCGCCCTGCGAAGGCGGGTATCCAGGTTCGATTCCTGGCGAGCGCAATGGGCGGCCCGGCTTTTTTTACAGCGCGAGGGCGGGCAGAAGGCTCGCGTGGCGGTCTGTCCAGGCGGTCGCGCGCGACGGCTCCGCGGCGAGGTCCCGCCAGCCTTTCTTCCCGACGAGCCTGGCGATCGCTCCGGCGTCCCGGCTGACGGCGACCCACACCGACGGGACGCGGCCCTCCTCCCCGGATCCGACGGACAGCTCCCGCTTGGAGGCGGCGGCGAGGCCCAGGTCGCGCGCGGTCGCTCCGAGCACCGGACGCAGGTCGAGATACCGGTTGGAGACGTGGAGCAGGATCACGCCGCCCGGCTCGAGCCGGCGCAGGTAGGACGCGAAGGCCTCCTTGGTCAGCATGTGGATGGGGATCGAGCCGCTGCTGAAGGCGTCGAGGACGAGGGCGTCGTAGGCGACGCCTTCGGCTCTCTCGAGGGAAAGGCGCCCGTCGCCGGTCACCACCCGGACCGCGGCGGCGCTCAGGCGCAGGTAAGTGAACCAGCGCCCGGCGATGTCGGCCACGTCGGGGTCGAGCTCGTAGAAATCCATGGTCATGCCGCGGCGGCCGTAGGCCGCGAGGCTCCCCGCGCCGAGCCCGACGACCCCGACGGAGCGCCAGCCGGCGCCGAGCGTCCCCCAGGCCTCGCCCAGCGGCGACGCGAAGCCGTAGTAGGACAAGGGCTCGCCCTGGCGGGCGGGATCGAGGGACTGGACGCCGTGCTCGGTGTTCCCGTGGAACAAGGTCCGCACCCCACCCTCGTCGCGCACCGAGTAGACGCCGAAGAAGTTGCGCAGGCTGTACACCGTGCCGCTGTGGCTCGCGGCCGAGGAGACCGCCGCGACGACGGCGACCGCGAGCGCGGCCAGCCCCGCCGCGGTCTTGCGGTAGGGACGGATCTGCTCCCAGTCGCGGGCGAGGATCGCGGCGACGGCGACCGCCCCCACGGCGGCCCAGTCGAGGGCCACGGCGCCGACGCGCCGGCCCCAATAGGGGACCGCGAGGCCGATGAGCACGCTGCCGAGCAGACCGCCGGCGGCGATCCAGCTGTAGTACTCGGCCATGGCCCGGTCCGAGGCGGGGCGGCCCGCCGCGAGCGACCGGTGGAAGATCATGCTCAGCGCGAACAGGGCGAAGAGCACGTAGCCGAACCGTCCGAGGTCGAGCAGCCGGGCGAGGATCTGCGCCAGGCTCGAGTCGCGCGCGGACCAGAACGCGAGGCCCGCCGGGATCAGGAACAGCGCCAGAAAGACGGCGAAGACGGGGAGCAAGGTCCGGTTCAGCTTCTCCGGGTACCAGGGCTCGCGTTTGAAGTTCAGCACGAAGGTGAGCAGATAGGTCGCCAGCGGCGCCGTCCACAGCAGGGGCACCGCGGCGAAGTCCATGCTCAGGAGGTTCGTCGCGGCGAGCAGGGCGGCGCAGGGGGCGGCGCTGAGCAGCAGCCACAGCGCGCGCTCGCGGGCCGACGGGGAGCGCCCCGCGGCGGCCGTCCCGGCGGGCGACGCGTCGGCGCCGGGCGCGCAGGACAGGCACAGGAGGGCATAGGCCGCGTACAGCGCTCGCCACAGCCAGCCCTGGGCCGGGAGCGAGAACAGGGGCTCGATGGCGAAAGGGTAGGCGAGGAGCGCGCACGCGGCGCCGGCGTTCGACGCGGCGTACAGGAAATACCCGTCGGCGCGCTCCGCGCACGACGACCGCATGAGCCAGCTCTGCGCGACCACTACCGTCGTGGAGAGCACGAAGAACGGCGCTCCGACCGATAAGACCAGGGACCACAGCAGCTCGACGAAAGGGCCCGGGGCGGCGAGCGGCGCGGGGAGGGTCAGCGGAAGGAAGAAGAACGGCAGGACCAGCGCGACCGCGTGGGCCCGGGGATGGAGCCGCGCCCGGCGTCCGTAAAGGTAGGAGGCCAGGAGCAGCGCCTGGAAGAACATCATGGCGCCGGTCCAGACGTAGGCGCTGCCGCCGAAGCGCGGCAGCAGCAGCTTGGCGGCGGCCAGCTCCAGGCAGAAGGCGAGGAAGGAGCCGAGGAACGCGAGGGCTTGGAAACGGAGTCTCTGGGGCAACCCGGAGAGTGTATAAATTCTAAAACTTACCGGCGCGGGCGGCCTTGCGCTCGCGCCGCAACGGGGGTACAGTCTGCAAGGAACATCGCGGCCGCGCCGTTGTCCAAAACGAATCCTCCGTCCCCGTTGAGAGCGCCATGAAACGATTCCTCCTCGTCCTGTCCATCCTCGCGGCGGCGGCGATTCCCGCCCGCGCCGACCTCTCGAAAGCCGACGGCCTTTTCGAGAAGCGCCTCTACCAGGAAGCCCTCAAGGAGTACGACGCCGTCATCAAGGCCTCGTCCGGCGAGGAGCGCCTCAAGGCCCTTTACCGGGCGGCCGAATCCGAGGCCCTCCTGTTCCGCTACGCCGAGGCCGCCCAGCGCGTGTTCCCGGAGAAGCTGCCGCAGGACCCCGCGTGGCGCGGGCGCTTCCTGCTCCTTCGCACCGAGCTCGCCCGCGAATTCCTCAAGCAGTACGGCTCGGCCTCGCCCGAGGACGAGGAGGAAGGCGCGACGGATGTCACGAAGCGCACGAAGGCGGAATGGGAGAACGACCTGCGCGCCGACTACCAGAAGCTGTGGGCCGTCCGCCGCGCCCTCGCCGACCTCCCGATCGCGGGGGAATCCTATTTCGTGGACCTCAAGGACGCCGACGCCGCCCTCGCTCCGACCTTGTGGGACCTGGCGGTCCTGCGCTGGACCGGCTATCTCCTGACCGAGGCGCCCTCGGAGCCGGGCAAGAATCCGCCGGGGCTGTCCTTCCTGGTTCCCGACTACGCGGGGGCCTACGCGCCCGGGGCGCCGCCGGCCGTGCAGGCCGGCGCCGTCCTCGAGGAGAGCGCCCGCATGGGCGGCGAGGGCCGCGACGCCGTTCGCGAGGGCTGGAAGATCCGCCGCCTGCTGATCCCGTTCCGTCACTCCGGCCTGGTCGCCACGGTGCCGGATTATCCGGCGGCACGATCCGCCACGGTGGCCCTCCTCCGCGGCTGGATGGGCTCCTTCTCGACGCCCGGCGCCAAGGCGGAGGCCGGCTACGAGGCGGCGGCGATGCTCAACGCCGGCGGCAGCCCCGCCGAGGCCGTCGCCCTCTGCAAGACCGTGGAGGCGAGCTGGCCCCGGGCCCGCTCGGCCAAGGCCGCGGCGAAGATGCGCGCCCAGATCGAGATGCCGATGCTGTCGGTCACCGGCCGCTTCGCGCCGCCTCCCGGCAAGGACATCCTGCGCCTGTCCACGCGCAACCTCGAACGCGTGCACGTCTTCCTCCACATCGTCGAGCCCGAGGAGATCGCGGAGCTCTCCCGCCGCCGGGGAGACGACTGGGGCGCCCTGCGCAGCCCCGACATGGAGCTGGTCAAGTCCTTCATCGCCGCGCGCACCCCCGTCGCGCGCTACGCCGTCGACATCAAGGCGCCGTCCCCGTATCAGCAGGTCGAGACGCAGGCGGTCCCTCCGGCGCTGACGACCGGCATCTATCTCGCGATCGCGAGCAATGACGCCAAGCCCAAACCCGGCTCGTCCTCGATCTCCGCGGTGTTCGTGAACGTGACCGAGCTGTTCCTGCTCGGCTCGGCCGGGCCCAAGGGCCCCGCGCGGGATTTCATCTTCGACCCCGCGGAGCCCCGGGAGCGCACCGTCGCCGGCTTCCACCTGTACGCCCTCGACGCCCGCACCGGCGCGCCGGCGCGCGACGCCCGCATCGACGCGTTCAGGCGCACGAACTGGGGGCAGGTCGAGCGGCTGTCGCTGACGACCGACGACGCCGGCGTCGCCGAGGTCCCCGCGACCGTGAGCCTGATCTACGGCGAAGGCCGGAACTTCTCCCTCGACCCGCTCGCCCGCTCGGGCGCCAGCCGCGCGTACTGGCAGAGCCCTTCCTATTTCAACGTCGGCGTCCCGGCCCCGATCGAGATATATCTGGAGTCCGACCGCCCGATCTACCGCCCGGGCCAGACCGTGCGGGTCAAGACCACGGTCCTGCGCCGCCTGCCGCGCGGCTACAAGGTCTACGACGGGGCCTCGAAGCTGACGGTGCGGCTCAACGACGCGAACGGCCAGGAGCTGTGCAAGGCGGAGCCGAAGCTCAACGCGATGGGCTCCGCCTCGGTCTCGTGCGCGATCCCGACCGGCCGCCTGCTCGGCCAGTACTCCGCGCAGGCGATGCTCGGCGACTTCGACCGGAATTTCTCCGGCCATCTGTCCTTCGCCGTCGAGGAATACAAGCGCCCCGAGTTCGAGGTGAAGGTCGACGAGAGCACCGGCATCTGGCGTTATGGCCGCCCGGTGTCGGTGGGGGGCGAGGCCAAGTACTATTTCGGCGGGGCCGTCCCGGACGCGCCGGTGACCTACAAGGTGACGCGCTCCGTGTACATCCCGTGGTTCTGCTGGTGGTGGCGCTGGCAGTGGGCCGGCCGCGGGCCGAGCGAGGTGGCCTCCGGCCAGGTCAAGACCGGGGCCGACGGCAAGTTCTCCTTCCCGTTCACGCCCCAGCCGTACGACCCCTCGGCGAAGAACGCTCCGCCCTCGCGCTTCACCGTGTCGGTCGAGTCGCGCGATCCGGGCGGCCGGACGATCACGGCCGAGCGCTCCTTCACCGCCGGCGACAAGTCCGTCCTGCTCGGCATCGAGCCGCCGGCCGGGTTCGCCCGCGCGGGCAAGCCCCACGCCGTCGGGCTCAAGCTCCTGAACCTCAACGAGAAGGCCCAGGACGGGACGGGCTCCTACACGCTGTACCGCCTGACCCAGGACCCTCCGATGGACGGGGGAGACGCGCAATGGGGAGGCCGCTTCGCGGAGAACACGCCGCTCGAGCAGCTCTACAAGGACGTGCCCAACGGCCCCGAGGCCGCCGCGGGGAAGATCCGCTTCTCCAAGGACAAGCCGGTCGCCGCCGGACTCCCGGGCCTGACCGAGGGCGCCTATCGCCTCGTCGTGCGCGCCGACGACCCCGCGGGCGGGACCGTCGAGCAGTCCGTCATCGTGCTGTCCGCCGGCAACGGCAAGACCTCATTGCGGCTGCCGGCCGTCTCCCTCGCCGAGCAGGGGACCGTCCTGCGCGGCGAGAAGGCGCGTTTGCTCCTGGGTTCCGCCGGTCTCTCGAAGCTGACGGTCGTCGAGATCTGGGGAGGTCCGTCCATGCTGGAGCGCCGCGTGCTCAGCGGGGGGGGCGTGCAGATCATCGAGGTCCCGGTGACCGACGACCACAAGGGCGGCTTCACCGTGCGCTGGTTCGGCGCCCAGGACTTCAAGATCCGCTCGGGGCAGGCCCGCGTGGAGGTCCCGTGGAAGGACCGCGAGCTGTTCGTGAAGCTCAAGCACGACGCGGTGATGAAGCCGGGCCAGAAGGTGCGCTGGTCCCTGTCCGTGTCGGACCGCGACGGCAAGCCCGCCTCGGGCGAGGGCGCCGTCCGCGTGTACGACCGCTCGCTCGAGTACTACGCCGGCGCCGCCGGGGCCTGGACCGCGGGGCTGTACCCCGCCCGGTGGAACTACTCGCCGGCGCAGGGCTCTCTGTTCATCCCTTACGGCCAGCAGCTTCCCGTCGACGAGGGCTGGGTCAAGAAGATGATGGATCTGTACTACGAGGCGATCCGCGAGCCGGTGGCGCCGGGGCTGAGGCTCAACCGCGGCCGCGTCTACGGCCCCGGCTTCGGCCGACGCCTCTACGCTCCCGGGATGAAGATGGCCGCCGCCCGTGGCGCGATGTCCGAAGAGTCCATGGATATGGCCGGCGGCGCGCTTTCAGCGGCCGCTCCCGCGGCCGAGGCCCCCGCGATGCGGCAGAAGGCGAACGGCCTCGATGGGATGAAGCAGGATAAGAAGGAGTCCGCCGGGAAGCCGGCGGAGCCGCCCGTCGCGGCGCGCAAGGACTTCTCCGAGACGGCGTACTTCGAGCCGCATCTGAGCGTGAAGAACGGCAAGGCCTTCTTCTCCTTCAAGGCGCCGGAGCGGCTGACGAGCTGGAAGACGAGCGCGGTGGTGCTCACGCGCGACGTCAAGCGCGGGAACGTCTCCGCCGAGTCCGTGACGCGCAAGGACCTGATGGTGCGCGTCGAGATGCCCCGCTTCTATCGCGAGGGCGACGAGGGACTCCTGCAGGCCATCGTGCACAACGAGACCGGCGCGCCGCTCTCGGGCGAGGTGACGCTCCTGGTCACCGAGGACGGCCAGGACGCGGCGTCCAAGCTCGGCCTGACCGGGACGGTCCTGCCGTTCACGGCGAAGCCGCACGGCATCGCTCCGCTGTCGTGGACCGTGAAGGCCCCTCGCGGCATGACCACCTTCTCGGTCCGCGCGGTGGCGCGGGCCGGGGCCTTGGCCGACGCCGAGGAGCGGGAGCTGCCCATCCTGCCGTCGCGCGAGCGCTTGATCGAGACGGCGTTCACGGTGCTCGACGGCGAGGTCCGCAAGGTCCTGTCCCTGCCGGCCTGGGCCGAGCCCGACCCCACGCGCGAGCACGAGTCGGTCCACGTGCAGATCGATCCTCAGCTCGCGCTGGTCGTTCTGAACAGCCTGCCGTCGCTCGTCCATTATCCTTACGAGTGCACCGAGCAGCTCCTCGACCGCTACGTCCCTCTGGCCATCGTCAACGCCTTCTACCGGAAGTACCCGGCGCTGGCCGCGGCGGCCAAGAAGATCCCCAAGCGCACGACGATCACCCCCGCCTGGGACCGCTCCGACCCGCGTCGCCTGACGCGCCTCATGGAGTCGCCCTGGGAGGAAGCCTCCAAGGGGCGGCGGTCGGGCTGGCCCATCATCGACATGTTCGACCCGAAGACGGTGGAGGCGGAGCTCGCCGATTCGCTCGGCAAGCTCAAGTCCTATCAGCTCGGCGACGGGAGCTTCCCCTGGTTCCCCGGCGGGCGCTCGAGCCCGTACATGACCTTGCTCGTCCTCGCGGGCTTCGCCGAGGCCCAGCGCTACGGCGTCACGCCTCCGGCCGACGTCGTCTCGAGGGCCCTGGCCTACACGAACAACGAGATCCCGCGTCACCTGAAGCCCGAGGAAGGGGAGATCGCGCTGATCCTGTACGCGGCCTACACCGTCACCTCGTTCCCGAAGGCGATGCCCGGCGCCGAGCAGGGCTGGCGCTTCGCCAAGGTCTGGGCGGATTACGCCGACAAGCACACCGACGCGCTGACCCCGTTCGGCCGCGGCTACGCCGCCTATGTGTATTGGCGCCTGGGCGAGAAAACGAAGGCGGACCTATACCTCGCGCGCGCCATGGACGGCGTCCGCACGGATCCCATCGCCGGCACCTACTGGGCGCCGGAGAAGATCTCCTGGCTGTGGTACAACGACACGGTCGAGAAGCACGCCTTCTTCCTGCGCACCTTGCTGACGATGAAGCCCAAGGACCCGCGCATCCCGGGGATGGTGCAGTGGCTGCTCTTCAACCGCAAGGGCAACGAATGGAAGTCCACGAAGGCCTCGGCCGCGGCGATCTACTCCCTGCTCGACGTGCTGAAGTCGCGCGGCGCGCTCGACAAGGGCGACTCGTTCAAGATCAAGTGGGGCGGGGAGACGGAGACCGCGCAAGTCGAGCCGTTCGATTGGCTGTCCCAGCCCTTGCGCTGGAGCCGTTCGGGCGCCGAGGTCAAGGAGACGCACGGCAAGGCCGTCATCGACAAGACGGGCCCCGGCTTCGCCTTCGCCTCGCTGACCTGGATCTACAGCACCGACAAGCCGCCGAAGGCCTCGGGGCCGGGGATGATGGAGGTCGAGCGGACCTACTTCCGCCGCGACAAGAACGGCGACGGCTACAAGCTCTTCCCGCTGAAGTCGGGGGACGCCGTCGCCGTCGGAGACCAGATCGAGGTGCGCCTGACGGTCAAGACGCGCTCCCAGTTCGAGTACGTCCATCTCAAGGACCCTCGCGGGGCCGGGTTCGAGGGCGAGGAGCTGCGCTCGGGCTGGAAGTGGGACCTGCTCTCCCGGTACGAGGAACCGCGCGACTCTCTGACGAACTTCTTCATCGACTGGCTGCCGCACGGCGAATACAAGCTCGCCTACCGCGTCCGTCCGACGACGCCCGGGACCTACCGCATCGGGGCGGCCGTGCTCCAGTCGATGTACGCGCCGGAGATGACGGCGCACTCGGACGGGATGATCCTGAAAGTCCGCCCTTAGGCGCGGCCGACTGTTTCCGGAAACAGTCCGGCTCCGGCCTAGACCGTGAGGTGCTCTTCCTCGACCGAGGAGGCCCAGGCGCAGGCGAGGATCGCGGCGCCGAGCGCCGCGAAGGTCCAGGGGAGGGAGATCTTCGTGAGCAGCCCGACGACGGGCAGCACGACGATGCCCATGAGCTGACGGCCCATGCCGACGGTGGACAGCACCGTCGCGCGCTGGGCGCTGCCGATGTGCTTGTTCATGTAGTTCGAGATGAGCACCGAGCGCGACATGCCGAAGGCGGGGATCACGACGAACAGCCCGCACGCCGCCCAGGGGTTCGTCGCGAACGGAAGGGCCAGGAACGCGAGGCCCGGGATGACCGCGCTCCAGACCAGATAACGGCGCGTCCCGCCGAAAAGGCGCTCGGCGCGCTCCGCATTCCCCATGACCGCGATCTGGGACAGGGTCATCGCCGCCGTGACGAAGCCGTACGCGGCGACCCCGAGGCCGAGCTCCTTCAGGCGCGGCTGGAACAGCCAGATCGTCATGAAGGACAGCATCCAGATCGTGACCGAGTCGAAGGCCAGGGCGCGCAGGGGCTTGTGCGAGGCGAAGTAGCGCACGCCGCGCGTCAGCACCTCGAGGTAGCCGGGCTTGGCGCCCTCCTCGCCGGTCGGGGGCTCGCGCAAGGTCAGGCTCAGGATCAGGCCGAGGAAAAAGGGAACGAGCATCGCGTAGAGCGTGACCTGCAGGCCCCAGCGGGCGGCGATCAGGCTGCCGACCGGCGCCGCGAAGGCGATCGAGCCGATGTCGAACGAGGAGAGCAGAGAGAGGGCCTTCTTCGAGCTCCCCTCGTCGCCCGCCGCCTTGAGGCTGTCATAGACCATCGCCTCGTCGGCCCCGGAGGCGAGCGCGCCCGACGCGGCCCAGATGAACTCGGCGAAGAGGTAGCGCGGCAGGCCCTTGCCCGTGGCGTAGATCGCGGTCGCGGTCAGCAGGCAGGCGCTCGCGCAGACGACCGAGGCCTTGCGGCCGAACTTGTCGGCGACGGCGCCGGTCGGCACCTCGAGCAGGAAGATCCAGAGGAAGAACCAGGCCTGGAGCAGGAACATCTGCGGCAAGGTCAGACCGCCCCAGTCGGTGAAGAAAGGGACCAGCACCCCCGCGAAGAAGTGCATGTGCGTCAAGGCTCGCCAGGCGTACATGCGCCTGACGTTGCCGCGCCAGACCTCGGGCGTCGTCACGCGAGGTTGACCTTGGAGGGAGAAACGCGTCGTTCCTTCTTATGCATCTTCGTGCCGGTTATGAGCCGAAGCACCGTGGCGACGCCGTCGCGAACGGAAAAGTGGCAGTCGAAATCGTGAAAAAAGAAACCAAGCTCCAATCCATCCTTCATTTGCGATCTGTCCCGCGGGTTCCTCAAATCTTGGCTCAGAATGTCCGTCAGAACAGCACTCAATCCGTTGACGTTCAATCTTTTCTCCGCCGCCTTGATGTCGTTCTTCGCGGCGGCGGACATTTCAACCCTCAAGCTCGGGAACGGGGCGTCCTTCACCCAGCCCGGGTCCGCGCCCGGCACCGAGTCCCACTCCGGGATGTACGGCTTCACGTCGAGTATCGGCGTCCCGTCCACGAGGTCGATCCCCGCGAGATGGATCGTCGCTCCCTCGATCCGCACGAGCCGGGCCAACGAGAGCCCTATCGGGCTCGGCCTATGCGGCGACCTCGACGCGAACAGCCCCACGCTCTCGCCCTTCAAGCGCGGCGGATGTATCTTCGGCCTCACCGTCTTGTTCGTGTTGAGGTGGAAGTAGGAGATCAGCCAGACGTGGCTGAACCGCTCGAGCCCCGCGAGCGAGTGCTCGGGCAGGAACTCCTTCGCGATGGTGAGCGTCGCGGTCGCCCCCGGCACGAGCAGCGGCTGGCGCGGCGTGCCGAACTTCTCGCGGAAGCAGGAGCGCAGCTTGCCGATGACGCGCAGGGGCTGGGCGGTCATGGGACGGCTTACGAGTCGACCTGTTCGAGGAGCTCGGCCTTGTCGTTGAAGACGAGGAAGGCCGCCTTCTCGCCGGCGGCGACGGCGGCTTCCTTGCCGGCGTACGCGGCCTCCACGGCCTCGGGCTGCTTCTCGAAGTCGCCGAGCCAGCGCAGCAGGCCGCCCTGGTCGCGGCGCGCCGCGCGGAACCACTTCGGCTCGATCGGGCGCTCGGCGTACAGCGCGGCGACCTCGGGGGGGACGACGAGGGGGCTGGCCTTCTTCAGCCAGAACACGATGAGGCAGCCGAGACCGATGGGCACGCCGACCCAGTAGATGAGGGGGAAGAACATAGGTTTATCGGGTCAGCGAGAGGCGACGAGGGGGGCGGGCTCGGGGAGCCCCGCTTCCTTGGCCGCGGCCTTCGCCTTGTCCATGTACATTTTAGCCGATGCGGGGGTGTGAGCGCGAGCCGCCAGCACCTGATAGATGTGGACCCGGAAGGAGGGCCAGCGCGCGCGCTGCCCGGCGAGGAAGGCGTCGAAGTAGGGGTTCGGGACGGAGACGTTCTTCTCGTACATCGCGGCGACGGACTTCAGGAAGCCGTCGAGGTCCGCGGCGGCGTCGGGGACCATCCACTGGTCGTGGCCGTTGTTGCGCGCGGCGGGGTCGCGCTCGAGCTCGGCCAGGCGGTACAGCATCTCCCGGAAGAAGGCCTCCTGCTCGGCCTCGAAGGTGTTCTTGAAGTAGCCCGGGGTCCACGGCGGGCGGCGTCCCTGGACGGCGTGGGTGAGCTCGTGGAGGACGGTGGAGCTCATCTCCCGGACCAATTGCCGCTGCAGGGCCGGGTCCTTGAGGAACTGCTCGACGGTCCAGCCCCGGCTCGTGACCTCGCCCTCGCTGAGGTAGACGCCGTCGAAGAGGTTCTCGTGCTGGCCGTAGGAATCGTCCTGGCGGGAGATGAAGAACGGGGGCAGGCGGAGGACGCCGCCGCGGTCGCGCAGCTTGTCGAGGACCTCGCGGCCGACGGGATTGGGAGCGAGGACCTTGACCACCTCTTCCTCGACGGCGCCGCCGGAGATCCAGCGCGCGCGGTCCCGCTGTGCGACGGGATCGTGCCTTTCGGTATAGGCGTTGACGCGCTCCACGACCGGGCCGGTCGCCTGATAAGGGGCGACGGCGGCGCCGATGCCGAGGACGATGCCGAGGGCGACGACGGCGAGCCTGGCGCGGCGGCTGGGCGGGGGCTTGGCCGCGGTCTGCGGCGCCCGCTTCAGCTTGCGCCAGACCGCAAGGACGAGGGCGACGGGCAGGATGACCGCGAGCATGAGCGCGTCGGCGGCGACCGCGGCGTAGGCGATCTTCATCGCGGGAGCCGCGCCCCACAGCGCGGGGACGGTGACGGCCGCCATCGTGGTGATGAGCATCGCCTTGCCGAACGCGTTCTGGAGAGGGTTCTTGTTCCGTCCATCCTTGTAGCGCTGCAGCAAGTTGCGGCGGGGCTGGGCGGCGGCCTCGGGCTGGACGGGAGGCTCGACGGAGGCGGCGGCGGAGCGCGGGAGCGAGCCGTCGAAGAGCGCGCCCATCCGGGGCGCTGTCTCCGGAAGCGCCGCGACGCGCAGGGTCTCGAGCGGCGCCGCGGGCCGCGCCGGCGAAAGCAGGGGCGCCGCGGGGATGGCCGAGGCGGGGCGCGCCGGGAGCGCCGCCGGGACCGGGGACGGAGCGAGCGGCGCGTAGGCGGCCGGCGTCAGCGAGGCGCCGAGCGCCGGGGCGAGCGCGAGGGAGCCGGCGGCGGGGGCGACGAGGCCGGCGGGGACGGGGACCGGCGCCGCGGCGGACGGCAGAGAGGCCCGGCCGAGCGCGGTCTGGGCCTGGGCGGGGACGGAGCCCAGGCCGAGGATCAGCGCGAGAACGGACGACAGCAGCCGCTTCATACAGGGAGGATAGCGGCTTACGGGGGCGCGGCGGCGGGGCAGGGGGGACTAGGCGGGGCCGGGAGAAGGCCTAACGCTTTTCGGGACTTTCGGCCCGAAGCAGGCGCCGGAACAGCGCCTCGTACACGTCGAGGGAGATCTCCCAGGACGAGTCCTTGCTCATCGCGGCGCGGCGCGCCAGCGGGAGGGCCCCCGGATGATGGTAGCCGGAGACGGCGTCGGCGATCGCGCGCGACAGGGA
Source organism: Elusimicrobiota bacterium (assembly GCA_016191335.1). Lineage (GTDB taxonomy): Bacteria > Elusimicrobiota > Elusimicrobia > UBA1565 > UBA9628 > GWA2-66-18. The sequence continues at coordinate 37,886 of JACPOW010000037.1, forward strand.
GATCGAGGCGACGGCGCGGATGATCAGGCCGTCGCCGTGGATGGGGTCGTCGCGCAGGTCCCGGACGGTGTCGGCCAGGCCGCCGACTTTCGTGACGATGGGCAAGGTCCCGTAGCGCTGGGCGATGAGCTGCGACAGGCCGCAGGGCTCGAAGCGCGAAGGCATGAGCAGGAAGTCCGCCGCGGCGAAGCCCATGCGCACGAACTTCTCGTCGAACGGATACGAGGCGATCGAGCCGGGGAAGGCGAGGACGAGCGCGGCGCGCAGGGCCTCGGTCTGGGCGTCGCCGGCGCCCATGATCAGGAGCTGGCCGCCGAGGCGCACGACGTCGCGCGCGGAGTCGAAGATCATGTCGACGCCCTTCTGGTGGGCGAGGCGCGAGGCGACGAGGAAGAGCGGAGCGTCGGGCTTCGGGTCGAGGCCGAGCTTGGCCTGGATCGCGGCCTTGTTCGCGGCCTTGCCCTCGGCGACGCCGTCGATGTCGTAGTGGTGGATGACGTCGGGGTCGGTCGCGGGGTCGTACAGCGCGGGGTCGATGCCGTTGATGATGCCGTGCACGCCGTCGGGGCGCGCGCGCAGCGGCTTCTCGAGGCCCATGGCGAACAGAAGGTTCTCGATGATCTCCCTGGCGTAGGTGGGGCTGACGGTCGTCACCGCGTCGGCGTTGGCGATGCCGGACTTCATGAAATTGGCGCCGCCGCGGTGCTCGAGGTCCGCGTCGTCGAAGCCGAGCTTGCCCGCCGTCGCGAGCGCGAAGGCGCCCTGGAAGGCGATGTTGTGGATGGTCAGGGTGGTCTTCGTGCCCGCGAAGAACGCGTCGTCCTTGTAGACGGTCTTCAGGAAGGTCGGGATCAGGGCCGCGTGCCAGTCGTGGGCGGAGATGACGTCGGGCTTGATGTCGAGCACTTTCATCACCTCGAGCGAGGCGCGCGCGTAGAAGCCGAAGCGCTCGTCCGCGTCGTCGATGCCGGCCGCCTCGTAGGCCGACAGGCCGAGGGCCTCGTGCTTGGCGGCGTACGGCCCGCCCTTGCGCTCGTAGAACCCGGGATGCTCGAGGAGCACGACGCGCACGCCGTCGCGCCGCCCGACGAGGACGTTCGCCGTCTCGACGCGGCCGCCGATCGGCACCGACACCGTGCCCATCTTCTCGAGCTCGACGCCGGCCGTCTTGAGGTCTCGGTACTTGGGAAGCACCATGGTCACGTCGTGGCCGCGCGCGGCGAGGCCGCGCGACACGGCGTCCACCACGTCGGCCAAGCCGCCGGTCTTGATGAAGGGCACGGCCTCGGAGCCGGCGATGAGGACCTTGAGCGCGCCGTCGAACATGGCGCCCGAGGCGCTCTTGCGGTCCTCGGCGGCGACCGGCGCGGACGGCTTCTCCGGCGTCGCGGGGACGGCGGTCTTGAGGGCGGTCAGCGCGGCGGGAACGGCTTGGACGGCGGCCGGAACGGCGGCCGGGATGACGGGAACGACGGAGGGAGCGGGCGTGACGGCGCTCAACGCCGAAGGCGTCGGCAGCGAGGCGCTCAGCGGCAAAGAGACATCGTTCAACGACGGCGACGTCAATGAAAAAACGCCGGAATTACCGATGGAAATCCGCGGAACGGCGGAGGCCGCGCTGCCCCGCACCTGGGCGAAGGAAGGCGCCGGAACGAGCAGGAAAGCGAGCAGCAGCCTCATCATCCCTTCCATTATAGACGGGGACGCCCGTCGGGGTAAGAGCCCTAAGGCCCATCCGTCAGGCCGGAGGGCCTACAGGGCTTCGAGGGCGCGGAGGAGGTGCCCGGCGGTCGCGTAGCGCTTGTCGGGGTCGGGGTCCAGGGCTTTGGCGAAGACCGCGTCGAGGCCGGGGGGCAGTCGCGGGTCGAGCCTGGAGGGTGGTTCATGCGCGCCTTTGAGCTTGTTCATCAGCAGTCCCGTTCCGGTGCCGGAGAACGGCAGCCGGCCCGTGAGGGCCTCGTAAAGGCACAGCGCCATCGAATACTCGTCGGATTCCTTGCGCGCCACGCCCTGCTCCTGCTCCGGGGCCATGTACCTCGGAGTGCCCACGGAGGAGCCCGTCTTGGAACGCCGGCTGATCGCCTCTTCCGTCAGGCGGGCGATGCCGAAATCCATGACCCGCGCCCGTCCTTCGCTGTCCACCATGAGGTTCGCCGGCTTCAGGTCGCGATGGATCACGCCGTGGCCTTGCGCGTAGTCCAAGGCCGACGCCACGCCGCGGAACAGGTCGCGAGCCCTCTCGAAGGGGATCGTCTTCTCCCGCGCGATCACCTCCTGCAGGGTCCGTCCCGCGATGAACTCGAATATCAGGTAGACCTCCCCGTCCTGCTCGACGATGGTGTGGATCTCCACGATGTGAGGATGCTTCAGCTTCGCCACCAGCTTCGCCTCGGCGATGAAGCGCGCGCGCTCCCGGGGGTCCCAGCGGATCTCCTCGCGCATCCTCTTGACGGCCACGATCCGGTCCAGCGAGCGGTCGCGGCCGAAGTAGACCACGCCCATCCCGCCCGCGCCGATCTCGCGGCCCACCTCGAATTTCCCGTCCAGCAGCGCGGGAGCCTTGCCGAGGGGCGGCGGAGGGGGCGCCGCCGGCCGCCGGATCAGGCGCGCGCCGAGCATCAAGGCCGCCGCGAGGGCGGCCGCCGCGCCCGCGAGCGCGATCCACGGCGGGCGCCCGGAGCCCGAGGGCGCCGCCGGCGCGGGCTCCGCATCCGCCTTCTCGTTCGGGAACATGTAGATGATGTCGCTCATCAAGGGAAGGGTGAGCGCGGATTCGAGCACGGGGGCGTATTGCGGGTTCAGCCTGGCCGCGGTCCGCAGCGACGCGAGCGCCCCTTCGTGGTCCCGCAGACCGCCGAGGGCCCACGCGCGGTTGTAGTGGGCCACGGCGTCGTTGGGATCGGCGGCGATGGCGAGGTCGGCCGCGGCGAGGGCTCCCCGGTAATCCTTCATGTAGTTGAGCGTGCTGGCCTTCGCGTCGAGCAGGAGCGCGTTGTCCGGCGCCAGCTTGAGCCCCGCCTCCACCGCCGCCAGCGCCGCCGGATAATCCTTGAGCCGGATGTTCGCCATGGCCGCCAGCGCCAGGCCTTCCGCGTTGCGGGGATTGATCTCGACCGCCTTGCTCAGGAGCCGGATCGCCGCGCTGGGGTCGCCCAGGCTCAGGCTTCGGCGGGCGTCGGCGACCAGGGCGTCGGAGCGGCGCTGCGAATCGAACGGGACCGGCGCGCCTTCGCGCGCGGCGCCGGAGGGCGGCGGTCCGCCCTGGAGCGGGGACCGCTCCGGCGCGGCGACCGTCGCCGCTTCGCCCGGGCCGCCGGGGGCGCCGAACATCCTCTCCGCAGTCCCCGCCGGCACCCGGCCCTCCGAGAATTTGAGCGTCGCGTAAGCGCGGTCGTTCCGGGGATTCAGCTTCAGGGCGGCGACCGCGTCCCGCACGGCTCCCGGGTAGTCGCCCTCCCGGAGCCGAGCCTCGGCCCTGCCGCTCAGGGCGGCGTCGCTCCTCGGGTCCCGTTTCAAGGCCGCGTCGAAGGCCTCCCGCGCCTTCGCGGGCGGCCCGGCTCCGTTCAGGGCCTGCCCCAGATAGGTGTAGAAGGGCGCGGAATCGGAGGCGGAGGCGTTGCGCTGGGCGTAGCGCAGCAGTTCCTCCGGCGAGAAGATCTTTTTGACGATCGGATCGGAGAATTTGATGAAGTCGTTCTCGTAGGAGGAGCGGCCCCTGGGCTGCGGCCGGAACTGCTCCATGGTGGTGCGCAGGCCTCTCTTGATCTCCGTGTGGCGGCCGCGGTAGGCGTCGGAATCCGGGGCGATCTTCTTGGCGTCGACGTCCTTGCGCAGGTCGACGAACTGATACGCGCCCTTGATGAGGTCCGCGGTCGCCAGCTTGTTGCAGCCGTCGGCGGATTTGCAGCGATCCGAGAAACCGGTGATCCCCTCGTAAGCGCCGTCGCCGAACTGCTTGTTGAATTCCGCCGCGCGCTCCCGCTCCCGTTCCTCGAACGACGGCTGCGGCGTGCCGGGGGCGAGCACGGCGGGGGAGGAACCGGTCCCGGGGACCACGACCGTGCCGGCGGCGGCCGGGGATATCCCCAGCCGTTCCAGGCGGCGCTTCTTCAGCAGGTCGAACTGGGCCTGCTCCTCGGCGGTCGTCTCCTCGGATTGCGCGGCGGAAGGCGTCGCGCCGGCCAATACGAATAAAGCCAGTCCGATAGGGAGAATCATGGCGGTTCCTTAAGTGTAGAAGGCCTACGGGTTCTTGTCAATGAGGGCCCTTGACAGCGCCAGGCCGGGAGTTTACACTGGGAAAGACCCCACTGGAGCGATTGAACCATGAACCCCAAGATCGCCTTAGCCGCCTTCGTCCTGATGCTCGGCGCCGCGCTGCCCGCGGCCGCCCAGGACCAGCCCGACGTCGTCTACCAGAACGCTCTTCTCGCCCGCGCGCTGCCGCCCGCGGACAAGGCGTTCTGCGACGGGAAGGCCGGCGCGGAGAAATCCGCCGCCAGCGACGCGTGCCGCGTCACGCGCCTCTTCCTCGTCGACATCGACGCCGGGAAGGACAAGGGCTTCCCGCCGCTGACGGACATCAAGTACGCCCAGAACAAAGAGGAAAAAGGGAAGATCCTCGACCGCATGTAGCCGCGCGGCCCGCGCGGGCGTGTTACTTCGGCGCGAGCGCCGCGAGCATGTCCGCCACGCGCGTGAACTTCTCCCGGATCTTCCCGGCCTTGGTGCCGTTGGACTTCTCCAGGGCGTCGAGCATCTGCCAATCGACGAAGCTCAGCGCGCGGACCTTCTTGCCGGCGAGCAGTCCCAAGGTGGCCTCGAGCGAGGCGTCGGCGGCGGCCGGCAAGGCTCCCGCCTTGAGGTCGGCGAGCAGGGAGTGGACCGTCGCGACGGAGTCGGCGCGGTTGGTCCCGATGAGGCCCGAGGGGCCGCGCTTGGCCCAGCCGACGACGTACTGCCCGGGAAGAGGGGCCTGGCCCGGCGCCGGGACGACGCGTCCGTCGGCGTGGGGGATGTGCCCTGACTTCTCGTCGAAAGGCACGCCCGGGATGGGGATCCCGCGGTAGCCGACCGAGCGCAGCACGAGGCCGACCTCGATCGTCTCGAAGCTCCCGGTGCCGACCGCCTTGACGCCTCCTTTCCCGTCGCCCTCGAGCCGGTTCTTCTCGAGGCGCATCGCGGTCACGCGCCCGCCCTCTCCGGTCAGCTCGACGGGCGAGACGAGGAAGCGTAGGCGCACCTTGCGCTCCTTGAAGCCGTGGCCTTTCTTCGCCTGCTCCTGCACGTACTCCGTCTTCTTCCTCGCGGCGGGGTCCGCGACGGACGCGAGGTCCGCCGCCGCCTCGGCGGGATCGACGACGAGGTCGGACGCGGTGAGGTCCCCGATCTCCTCGATCTCCGCGAGCGAGTAGGCGGCCTCGGCGGGGCCGCGGCGGCCCAGCAGCCAGACGGTCTTGACCGAGCTCTTTCGAAGCGCGTCGAGGGCGTAGGCCGCGATGTCGGTCTTGGCCAGCTCCTCGGCGTCGCAGGCGAGCAGGCGGGCCACGTCCATCGCCACGTTGCCGACGCCCACGACCGCTACCGCGGTCGTGCTGAGATCGAAGGAGCGGTCGCGGTGGTCGGGGTGGCCGTTGTACCAGCCGACGAACTCGGTGGCGGAGTGGGAGCCCGAGAGGTCCTCCCCGGGGATGCCCATGTGCCGGTCGCTCTCGCAGCCGACGGCGTAGATCACGGCGTCGTGGGTCGCGGCCAGCTCCGCGGCCGTGACATCGGGGCCGAGCTTGACCCCGCCGAAGAAGCGCACGCGCGGGTCCTGCGCCGTGCGCTCGTAGACCGCGGCCACGGACTTGATCTTCTGATGGTCGGGGGCGACGCCGCCGCGCACGAGGCCGTAAGGCGTCGGCAGGCGGTCGAACAGGTCCACGCGCACGGTCAGGCCGGCGGCCTTGAGCAGGGCCTCGGCGGCGTAGAAGCCGGAGGGTCCGGCTCCGACGATGGCGACGGCGAGGGGGCGCTCCGGCGATCCGAGTTCGGGCATAGGGGGGCTAGGCTACTAAGTTGCGGGACTCAAGACCAGCAGGCGGCGAAGGCGGAGGCGAAGGCCGCGGCGTCCTTCGGGCGGCGGGTCGGGTCGGGCGAGAGCGCCGAGGCGAAGAACGCGTCGAGGCGCGCGGGCAGGCCGGCCTTGCGCGAGGTCACCGGCGCGAACTCCCCGCGCATCTTGGGGCCGAGGAAGTCCGGCCCCCGGAAGGGGCGCTCGCCCGTGAGCAGCTCGTAGGCCATGACGGCGAGGGCGTACAGGTCGGAGGCCGACGAGACCGAGCCCATCGCCTGCTCCGGGGCCATGTACGGCGGCGTGCCGCTGGCCGAGGTCTGGGTGAACGCGCCGCCGCCGAGCGACTGGTGGGCGATGCCGAAATCCATGACCTTGAGCTGGCCGTCGTCGGTGACCATCATGTTGGACGGCTTTAGGTCTCGGTGCACGATGCGCCGCGCGTGCGCCGCGGTCAGCGCCGCGCAGGCGTGCGCGACGATGCCGCGCGCCTGCTCCGGGGTGACGCCCGAGCCGAGCAGCGCGTCGAGGCTCCGTCCGCGGACGAGCTCGAAGACGAGGTACAGGCCGCCGTCCTCGACCGCGGCGTAGATCTCGGCCACGTTCGGGTGCCGCAGCTGCGCGACGAGCCGGGCCTCCTGCAGGAAGCGGGCCGCGTCCTCGGCCGAGGCGCGGAAGTCGCCCTGGAGCTGCTTGAGCGCGACCGAGCGCTTGAGCTTCTCGTCGACGGCCTCGAACACCACGCCCATGCCGCCGCGCCCGAGCTCGTGCGAGATCCGGTACTGCCCCGCCACGAGGTCCCCGGCCTTGAGCGTCCTCTCCTGCGCCGCCGCCGCGGCCTCGGCCGTGCGCGTTCGGCGCGTGACGACGACCGCCCCTCCGACAAGGCCCATCAGGATGAGGGCCAGCGAGACCACGAGGAAGCCGCCGCGCAGGAGCCCTTTCTCCACGGCCTTGGACGGCGCGGGCGCCGCGCCGAGGCGGCGCAGGGCGGCCTCCGTGATGGGCTCGAGCGTCGGGTCGAGCTGGGCGGCCGTGCGGTACTCCTCGATCGCCTCGACGGTCCGGCTGAGGCGCTCGAGGATCTTGGCGCGCGTCAGGTGGCCGATCCCGCTCGCGGGCTCGATCTCGAGGGCGCGCTCGATGGTCTTGAGGGCCTCCCCGTCGCGGCCGCCGATCTCGTACAGCGCCGCGGCGCGCGCGCGCAGGGCGCGCGGGTCGTCGGGGCTT
>JACPOW010000038.1 GCA_016191335.1 Elusimicrobiota bacterium
GCAGCGGCGTGTACAACTTCGTGATCAAGGCCAGCCAGCGCGGGAATAAGCCCATCACCAAGTCCGGCAAGGTGGGGGTGGTCAAGTGAGATCCCTCCTCGTCGTTCTTTTGCTCGCGGCCCCGGCGCTCGGAGCCGAGACGGCCTCTTACCTCGACATCGGCGTCGGCGCCCGGGCATCGGGCATGGGCGGCGCCTACACGGCGCTGGCTGACGACGCGAACGCCGTCTACTGGAACCCGGCCGGCCTGGCTCGGCTCGAGAAGCGCGAGGTCGCGGCCAGCCATGCCGAGCTCGGCAATTCGACGCGCCACGACTTCCTGGCCTACGCGCACCCGATGAGCCAAGCGACTTTGGCGGGAGCGTTCACTTACCTAAACCAGGGCACCATCGCCGGACGCGACGCGACGGGACGGCTCACTGGCGGCTACGACGCTTCCGACGCGGCCGTCGCCTTCGCCGCCGGGCGCAAGACCGACGTCGCCGATCTGGGCGTCAGCGTCAAATACCTGCGCAGCCACATCGCCGGGAGCGAGGCGCAAGGCGTCGCCGTGGACGCCGGGCTGCGGCGGGAGCTGGCGACGGGCACGGGCAAGGTCGTCCTGGGCGCGGCGCTGCGCAACATCGGCCCGGGGCTCAAGTACGAGAACCAGCGCAACGACCTGCCCCTGCGCGCGGCGTTCGGCGCGGCGTACCGCTTCGCCGCGGGCCACTCCTTGGCGGCCGAACTTCAGAACGGACCGCGCGGGGCGGGCACCGAGGGCGGAGCGGGCGGCGAGTTCAAGGCGTACGAGGGCGTGTTCCTGCGCCTGGGCTACACGAGCAAGAGCTCGGCGGTCGAGGGCGTGGGCTTCGACGCGGCGCGCGGTCTGACCTTGGGACTCGGTCTCAGGAAAGGTGGCTTCGGCCTGGATTACGCGGCGCAGGCGGCGGGCGAGCTCGGCAGCACGCACCGCTTCACGCTCTCCGCCCGGTTCTAAGCGCGGGCTGTTTCCGGAAACAGTCGGACTCGCACCGGTGCGAGTTCCGGCTACCGCGCGCGGCGCAGGGCGTCGACGGCCTTCTCGAGGCGCGACAGGAGCGCGGCGGGGTCGGGCCTTCCTTCCTTCGGCGAGAAGCGCGGGTCGCGCATCGCGCCGGCGAGCACGGCCTCGAGGTCCGGGATCGCCTCGACGCGCTTGTAGAGGACCATCCCCTCGGCGGCCTCGGCCAGCACCTCGGCGTCGGGATGGCTCGACAGGCGCGACAGCGCCGGGCCGGCGTCGGGGCCGAGGGCGACGGCGAGGCGGATGAGCGGGAGCATGGTGTCCCAGCGCTCGCTCTCGGAGCGCAGGGCCTCGGCGACGACGGGCAGGGCCTCGGGGGCGAGCCAGTCGGCGACCTCGGTGCGGCGCGCGTCGAGCGCCCGGATCGCGGCGGCGCGCGCGGCGCCGCGCGCGGGGACCCCGCCCATGAGGCCGAGGCGCGCCGTGCCGGACGCCGACCCGCGCGAGCGGCCCAGCGCGCCGAGCGCGGCGGCGACGACGGGAAGGTCCTTGGCGCCCGGGCGCGGGCCGAACGAGCGCGCCAGGCCCACGAGCGCCGCGGGCTCGAGGCAGCCGTAGCGGCCGAGCGACAACATGACGTCGTCGAGGACCTCGCGCGGCAGGTCCTTCTGCGCGAGCGCCGCGCACAGCGCCTTGCTCACCGACGCGTCGGGGGCGCCCTGGCCGGGCAGGCTTTGCGCGGCGAGAGCGCGAACGCCGGGGTCCTGCTCGGGGTTCAGAAGGATGTCCTCGAGCGGGGGGAAGGCCGCGGGATCGCGGATCAGCGCCAGGAAGGAGACGGCGAACAGGCGGACCTTCGGGGGGCGCTTGAGGTCGGCGACGGCGGCGGCCAGGGCGGGCGCGGCTTTCCAGCCGAGCGGCTTGATGTCCTTGTAGAGGCCTTCGGCCTGACGGTCGAGGTCGCGCCGCTCCCAGGCGTCCTTGCCCTTCTGCGCCGCGAGCAGCTTCTCGGCGCGCGCCATGGCCCGGGCGACGACGGCTTGAGGCGTCTGGGCGGAGGCGTTCAGCGCGAGCGCGAGCCAGAGCGCCCAGGTCATGAGGCGGCGGCGGCCTCGCTCATGCCGACCGAGAAGTAGCGCGCCTTCGGGTGATGGAAGACGAGGGCGGAGACGGTGGCCTCGGGCTCCATCATGAAGCCTTCGGTGAGCTGCACGCCGCAGTGCTTCTCGGGGTCTAGCAGCTTGAAGAGGATGGCCTGGTCCTCGAGGTTCGGGCATGCGGGATAGCCGAAGCTGACGCGGATGCCGCGGTACTTGCCCTGGAACTTCTCGCGGATGGTCTGGCCGGCGGGGTCGCCGATGCCCCACATCGTGCGGATGCGGCTGTGCAGGAGCTCGGCGAAGCCCTCGGCGGCCTCGATGGCGATCGACTGCAGGGCGTGGCTCTTGAGGTACTCGCCTTCGTCGCGGTACTTATCGGACAGCTCGCGGATGCCGGCGCCGCAGGTGACGACGAACATCGCCGCGTAATCGCGGCCGTTCCCGGCCGGCTTGACGAAGTCGGCCAGGCACAGGCGGTCGCCGGAGGGCTGGCGCGGGAAGTCGAAGCCGGCCAGGGGCGTCGTCGCCGAAGGCGACTCGAAGAGGTTCATGCGGTCGCCGGCCGACTCGGCGGCGAAGAACTTGAAGACGGCCTTGGGCTTGATGAGGCCCTTGGCCATGATCTCGTCTTGCAGCGCCAAGACCCTCTTATGGAGCTCGACGGCCTTCGGGTTCTTGTCCTTGAGGTGCTGCTCGAGGTTCCCGCGCAGGCCGAGGTGCTTGCCGTACAGCATGATCGGGTTGATGTACTGGAAGATCTCGTCGACGGGAAAATCGTTGAGGGCGTGGAGCTTGAGGTCGGGCGGGACGGGAGCGGTCTCGTGGATGATCTCCACGCGCGGAGCGGCCGGTCCTTCGGCGACGGCGGCGGCGGGGGCGACGGTCTCGGCACGCAAGTATTCCTGAATTTCCTTGTTTTTCGCCAGAAGCGCTTCTTTCTTCTCGCCGAAGTAGTCGTTGGCGAGCGAGAGGCCGGTCATCGCGTCCTTCGCGTAGAAGACGGGGCCGTCGTACGAGGGCGCGATGCGCTTGGCCGCGAAGCGGGGCGACAGCGCCGCGCCGCCGACGAGGATGGGCAGGCGGACGCCGGCGGCGGTCAGGTCGTCGGCGGTGACGACCATCATCTGGGCCGATTTGACCAATAGACCGGACAGGCCGATCGCGTCGGGATTATGTTTCTTGACCGCCTCGAGCAGCTGCTCGGGAGCGACCTTAATCCCAAGATCCACGACCTTGTACCCGTTGTTCTTGAGGATGATGTGCACGAGGTTCTTGCCGATGTCGTGCACGTCGCCCTTCACGGTGGCGAGGAGGATGGTCGCGCGCGTGGCGGAATCGGCCACGGTCATGTGCGGCTCGAGGTGGGCCACGGCGGCCTTCATGACCTCGGCCGACTGGAGGACCTCGGCGACGATCATCGTGTTGGCGCCGAACAGGCGGCCGACCTCGTCCATGCCCTTCATCAGAGGGCCGTTGATGATCTCGAGGGGCTTCATCGTCTTGAGCAGCTCGTCGAGGTCGGCCTTCAGGCCTTCCTGGGAGCCCTCGACGACGTTCTTCGGCACGCGCTCGCCGATGGGCAGCAGGAGCCGCTGCGAGGGGCTCTTCTCGACGGTCTTGATCAGGCGGAAATGCTCGGAGAAGGCGGCGACGGCGTCGAAGCCGGCGGGATGCTTGGGGTCGCCGGGGCCGGTCCAGGACAGGAGGTCCCAGCAGAGCTTGATCTCGGCGTCCGGGATCTGGGAATACCGGGCGAGCTTCTCGGCGTTCACGATGGCCATGTCGAGGCCGGCCTCAACGCAGTGATGGAGGTAAACGGAGTTGAGGACCTCGCGCCCGGCGGCCGGCAATCCGAAGGACACGTTGGAGATCCCCAGGACGGTCTTGCACCGGGGCATGCCCGCCTTGATCAGCCGGATGCCCTCGATGGTCTCGACGGCCGAGCCCCAATAGTTCTTGTCGCCGGTCCCGGCGGGGAAGACCAGCGGGTCGAAGATGATGTCCTCGGGGGCGATCCCGTATTTCGTCGTGAGAAGATCGAAGGAGCGTTGCGCGATCGCGAGCTTGCGCTCGCGCGTCAGGCCCATGCCCATGACCTTGTCCTCGTCGATCGTGCCGACGACGAGCGCGGCGCCGAACTGGTGGACGAGGGGGATGACGGCTTCGAAGCGCTCCTCGCCGTCCTCCAAATTGATGGAGTTGAGTATGCACTTCCCGGGGGCGCGCTTGAGGGCCTCCTCCATGACCTTGGCGTCGGTCGAGTCGATCATGAAGGGGACCTTCACCTTCTTGACGGCCTTCTCGAAGAAGGCGATGAGGTCGTCTTTTTCGTCGCGGTCGGGGTTGGCCAGGCACACGTCGATGATGTGGGCGCCGGCGCGGACCTGATGGCGGGCGAGCTCGGCGGCGGACTCGATGTCGCCGGAGACGATCAATTCTTTGAATTTACGCGAGCCGATGACGTTGGTTCGTTCCCCGACGATCAGCGGACGCCGGTCCTCGTCGAGGGAAAGGGATTCCATTCCGGACACCGAGGCGCGGCGGGGCTTGTGGGCGCGGCGCGGGGGTTTCCCGGCGACCGCTTCCGCCATCAAGCGGATGTGCTCGGGGGTCGTGCCGCAGCATCCCCCGACCAAGTTCACCCAGCCTTCGTCCGCGAAACGGCCGACCTTCTTGGCGACCATCGCGGGGCTTTCGTTGTAGACCCCGTTCTCATCGGGAAGACCCGCGTTGGGGTAACAAATGACGAAAGCCCGGGTCAGCGACGACAGCGTGCGCAGGTGATCCGTCATGAAGTCCGGGCCGGTGGCGCAGTTCATGCCGATGGCGAGGAGGTCGAAGTGGGAGACGGCGTCGGCCAAGGCGGCGATGTCCTGGCCGCCGAGCATGGTGCCCATCGTCTCGATGGAGACCGAGAGGATGACCGGGATCGAGCGGTTCGCGTCGCGGAACGCTTGCTGCACCCCGTTGATCGAGGCCTTGATGTTGATCGTGTCCTGCTGCGTCTCGAGCAGTATGAGATCTGCGCCTCCATCGAGAAGGCCCTTCGTCGCTTCCTGATAGTTGACCAGGACCTCGTCGTAGGTGATCCCGCCGGTGACCGAGATGGCCTTGGTGCCGGGGCCGAGCGAGCCGGCGACGAAGCGCGGCTTGTCCTTGGTCGCGTGCTTGGCGGCGGCCGCGCGGCCGATTTCGCAGGCCTTCTTGCAGATCTCGTAAGCCTTGTCCTCGATCGCGTATTCGGCCAGGACATGTTTGATCGCGCCGAAGGTGTTGGTCTCGATGATGTCCGCGCCGGCCGCGAAGTAGGCCTCGTGGACGGCCTGGATCACGTCGGGGCGCGTCAGGACCAGGTTCTCGTTGCAGCCCTCGAGGGCCTCGCCGCCGAAGTCGGCGGCCTTGAGGTCGCGGGCCTGGAGCATGGTGCCCATGGCGCCGTCGAGCACGAGCAGGCGGCGGTGGAGGAGCTCGCGGAGCTCGTCTTCGCGGCCGCGATCGGTGAACAGGTGTCGTCCTTGGCTCAATGTCCCTCTAAAATCGAAAAACCACGCCGCGGAGCGTGGTGTCTCGGGGCCTTTTTAGCTCCCGTTCAGGCATGGGGCAATCGGGCACAAATCCTCGCCTGCGACGGAGCGATTATAACGTTTCGGGGCCCCCACGCGCCAGAGGCCGTCAGGGGTCAGGGGGCGCCGGGATCGGGCGGGCGCTCCCGCTTGAGGACGAGCTCCTGGAAGTCCTGGCGGACGCGCAGGGAGTCGAAATCCTCGTCCTTGGCGGCCTTGGCGGCGAAGCGGCCGTCGATCTTCTTCGCGGCGAGCAGCTCGCGCATCGAGTCGTCGAGGCGGCCGTTCATCGCCAGCATCGCGGCGTATTGATAACGGGTGCCGCCCACCTCGGGCGCCGTCCGGGCCCCGATCTCGCTCTCGGCCAGCGCTCCGGCCAGGTCCCCGGAGTTGAACAGCAGGCGCCCGTTCGTGGTGTGGGCCCGGCCGCGCTCGGGGCGGGCGTTCGTGTTGTAGATGCGGGTCAGGATGAACTTGTAGCGGTCGCGCTCGCCGAGCCGCTCGTAGACGAGCAGGGCGCAGGTGCTCAGGGGGTTGTAGTGGACGTGGCCCAGGCGCCACTCGTTGGTGTCCGGCCAAAAATCGGGGCGCGCCTCGAGGATGGCGGTGGACAGGATCACCTCCGCCGAGCCCGGGGACTCGACGGTCACGGCGTCGCGGATGGTCTCGTCGAAGCCGCGGCGGTCGAACCCGGCCTTGCGCAGCTTGCGGCGGAAGGCGGCGATGGCGCCCTTGTCGTAGGTGTTGGCGCCGTCGGCCTCGTACACCCAGCGCGTCTCGACGACGGGGCGCGCGGTGACGATGGCCAAGGTCCCGACGCGCGAGGTGATCGGCTCGCCGTGGATGGCCTGGCCGAGGACGGGGTAGGCGTAGCGCTCGACGGCCACCGAGCAGGCGTTGTTCCAGCCCACGATCGCGTACTCCTCGCGCTCGATGTCGAGCGCGGAGGCGGGGGCGGCGAGGAGGAGCAGGAAAAGAAGGGCGCGCACGATGTGAGTATAACAGTGCGCGCGCCGCCCGGCCAGTGACTACAGCTGGTTGTACAGGTAGCGGCGGACGATGCGGTTGAGGGGGGAGTCGGGGATCGCCAGCGCGGCGGGGTCGGTCACGGGCAGGGCGGCGGCCATGTCGGCGGCGAAGGCGGCGTCGAGGCGGGCGGCGACGCGCGGGTCGAGCGTGCTCATGATCAGCTCGAACTCGTAGCGGATGCTGCGCGGGTGCAGGTTGAAGGAGCCGACGATGGAGAACAGGCCGTCGACGGTCATGAACTTGCTGTGCACGGTGTCGCCGCGCTTGAGCGCGACTGTGGCGCCCGCCGCGATCAGCTCCGGCAGGCTCGCGAGGATGGGGGCGATGACGATCGGCTCGTCGATGCTCTCCGCGGAGTTGGTCAGGATGTTGACCTTCACGCCGCGCGCGAGCGCCGCGAGCAGGGCCTCGCGCAGCTGGGGCATCGTGATCAGGTAGGCGTTCTCGATGTTGATGACGGCGCTCGCGCCGGAGATGGCCTTGAGGTAGGCGAGCATGATGGTCGCCTCTCCCTCGGGGTCGTCGGCGAGGACGGACATGCGCGCCTTGCCGGAGGCGGGGCGCACGGCCATGGGGTTCATGAGGCCGTGGGGCAGGCCCTGCGCCGTGACCTGAGCGTTCCACAGGGCGGCCATGAAGCGCGCCGTCTGGCCGACGACGCGGCCGCGGTAGTACAGGTCGGTGTCGCGCCACTTCTTCCCGGCGCCTAAGTGGGAATAGTCGTCGCCGAAGTTCATGCCGCCGATGATCGCGTGCACTCCGTCGACGAGGAGGATCTTGGTGTGAAGCCCGTCGTACTTGCGGGCGGCGTCGTTGAAGTAGACGATCTCGATGCCCGCCGCGGCCATGCGCGCCAGCACGGCGGCGCCGTGGACGGCCGGGGTCTTGCCGTCGACCATGATCTTCACGTCGAGGCCCTCGGCCTTCTTGGCGATGAGAAGGTCGGCGGCGGCGTTGCCGGTGGCGTCGTCGTAGAAGGCCCAGCTCTGGATGTGGATGCTCTTCCTGGCCTTGCGCATCAAGCCGAAGCGGACCTTGAAGGAGGCGGGGCCGTCGATGAGCGGCGTGGCGGAGTTGTCGTCGGTGAACGCCGCGCCGGTCAGGGCCTCGTACTCCTTGACGAAGCCGGGCTCGGTGAACAGGGACGCCTCTCCCGGGCCGCGGGAGGCGAAGGCGCTGCCGGCGATCAGCGCCGACTGCCGGCGGGCCATCGCGTCCCAGGTCTCGAAGGGCTTGGTGCCGGGGATGCGGCCCGCGCCCTCGAGCTCGGCGCCGACCATGAAGGCGAACTGGGCCGCGTACAGGGCGCGCTTCTCCGCCGGCATCGGCGGCAGGTGCGGGACCACGCGCGGGTCGGCGACGAGGGCCTGGAGGACCGGGGCGAGCTGGCCCGCCGCGTGGGCGCGGGCGAGGACCTCGATGAGCTCACCCTCGGCCTTGGTCGGGTCGCCGCCGGCCTTGATGAGGATGACGAGCAGCTCGCGCACGAAGGCGTCGACCGCCGGGTTCGGCGCCGGGTCGACGGCTCCGGGGCGGGGCGCCTCGCCGTCGAAGGCCGCGCCGGCGGACAGGCGCAGGGACATCTCGGAGAGGGCGGGAGCCCGGAGAGCGGGCAAAGCGGCGCCCATCGCGGTCAGCGAGCGGACGGCGCTCGCCGGGACGGGCGCGGCGGCGACGGGGGCCGCCGGGATCAAGAGCGCGGGCGCGGCGAGGATGGGGCTCGGGACGGCGAGCGCGGGGGAGAGCGACGGCATCAAGCCGCCGGGCAAGGCCGTCGGGCGGACCTGGGGCGCGGAGAGCGCGGGGACGGGGACGGGCGCGACGGGGAGCGTCCGAAGCCCGGCGACGACGCCGGCCCGGGCCGCGGCGGCGGGCCCGAGGACGAGGAGCGCCGTCAGCAGAGCCGCGCGGTCTCTCATGAGCAGAGTCTATACCGGATCGAGACCGCGCGGCGTGAGTCTTTCGGCCCTGAAACAGGGGTCCTTCCGGCCTACATCGGCGGCACGGGCTGCTGAGGCGGAGGCTGGACCGGCACGGGCTCCTCGGCCGGCGGAGGCGGCGGGGGCGGGGGCGGGGGCGCGCACAGGTCATCCCACTTGTTGTCGCGGCGCGGATGCTTGCGGTCCCTGTCCGAGTCGCGCTGGTCCTTCTCGTCCTCGCGGGCGCACTTGCGCTCCAGACGGGACTCCTTCTTCTCCGCCTTCTTCTCCGCGCGTTCGGCCTTCTTCAGGGCATCCTCCGCGGCCAGCATGAGCCGCGGGGAGACGGCGATCAGCGCGAGGCCCGTCGCGACCATCAATCGTATGTTCACGGTCAACCTCCGTCGTCCCCCAAGATGTAGCAGGGACGACCGAGGTTTTCCACCCAACTTCCGGTGAACGCGCCCTAATCCTTGCCGGCGATGGCCTTATCGGCGAAATCCAGGGCGGCCTTCTTCATCTGCTCGGGGGGGACGTCCTTGACGTGGGTGAGCAGGCCCCAGGTGTAGCCGAACGGGTCGACGACGCGGCCGTAGCGGTCGCCCCAGAAGGCGTCCTTCACCGGCTCGACGGCGGTCGCGCCGGCGGCGACGGCCTGCTTGAACGCGGCGTCCGCGTCCGGGACGTACAGGTTCAGGGAGAAGCAGCCGGCGTTGCCTCCCGACTCCGCCGACTTGTGCTCGGGCCAGGCGGGGTTCTCCTCGCCCAGCATGAACAGGGAGTCGCCGATCCGTAGCTCGGCGTGCAGGACGGTGCCGTCGTGGCCGTCGATCACTGTCCGCTCCTGGGCGCCGAAGGCCTTCTTGTAGAAGGCGATCGCCTTCTTCGCGTCCTTGAAGACGATGGCCGTCGTGAGGGCGTGGTAGCCCGCGGGTATGTGCTTGGGCGTCGAGGGAGCGGCGGGGGCGTGCTTGGGCATCGGGTGACCTCCTGGGATGTTCGCGGCGGAGGTCAGGTTAGCGCATGGCGCGGGCCGCGGCCATGGCGGGCGCGTCAACGATTCGCGACGGCTAGGCGAGGTCGATCCAGTTCCAGCGGCTCTGGTAGAGGGCGATCAGGCGCTCGCGGACGGCGCGGTGGCCCGCGGCCTGCAGGCGCGGGTCGGCCTTGAGCAGCTCGTCGGCGTCGGCGCGGGCGAAGGCGAGCAGCTCCGCGTCCTTGAACAGGTCGGCGACGGCGAGCGCCAGCTCGCCGCTCTGCGCGGTGCCGAGCAGCTCGCCCGGACCGCGCAGCTTGAGGTCCTCCTCGCCGATCTTGAAGCCGTCGGAGGTCGCGGTCATGATGTCGAGGCGCGCGCGGGCGTGCTCGGTGCGCGGGTCTCCGACGAGGTGGCAGTAGGACTCGGCGGCGCCGCGGCCGATGCGGCCGCGCAGCTGGTGCAGGCTCGCCAGGCCGAAGCGGTCGGCGTTCTGGATGACCATGACCGTGGCGTTAGGGACGTCGATGCCGACCTCGATGACCTGGGTCGCGACAAGTATCTTTGTCTTTCCCAGGGCGAAGTCCTCCATCCCCGCGCTCTTCGCCTTCCCCGATAAGGCGCCGTGGATCAGTCCCACTTCCGTTCCGTTGAAAACGGTCGTCCTGAGCCGTTCATACTCCGCCTTCGCCGACTGCAGGTCGAGCCGCGCGGATTCTTCGATGATCGGGTACACGACGTAGGCCTGCCGCCCCGCAGCGTGCGCGGGATCGGCGTCGCGGTCATGACGAGGAGGTCGATCAGGTTCCCTTTCTGGCGCAAGGTCGTGCGCTGGCGCACGCCGAAGCGGTGCTGCTCGTCGATGACGGCCAGCCGCAGCTTCGGGAACTGGATGCCGCTCTCGAGCAAGGCGTGGGTCCCGACGACGATGTCGATGTCCCCCGCCTGCAGGGCCTTGATGATCTTCTCGCGCTCCTTCTTGGGCACGCGCGAGGTCAGGGACGCGACCTTGACCGGCAGCCCTTTCAAGAAGCGGTCGAGGGTGGCGCGGTGCTGGTCGGCGAGGATCTCGGTGGGCGCCATCAGCGCGCCTTGGCCGCCGTTCTCGACGGCAAGGAGGAGGGCGGACAACGCCACGACCGTCTTGCCGGACCCGACGTCCCCTTGGAGGAGCCTTGTCATCGGGTACGGGTTTTTCATGTCGTCGAAGATCTCGTTGATGACGCGCTTCTGGGCGTGGGTTAACTCGAAGCCCGCCTTCTGACGGAAAGGCGTGAGCAAGGTCCGCTTCACTTCGTAGGAGAACTTCTTGAGCAGGCCGCGGGTCTGGCGGCGCTTGAGGATCCAGGCGAGCTCGAGGAGCAGCAGCTCCTCGTAGGCGAGGCGGGCGCGCGCGGCCTCGAGCTCGGCCTCCGAGCGCGGGAAGTGTATGCCGCGCAGGGCCTGGGAGGCGGCGAGCAGCTGGCGCTTGGCCGTCAGCTCCGCGGGCACGACGTCCCGCGCGGAGTCGGCGGCGAGCTCGAGGGCCTTGTGGGCGGCCTCGCGCACGAAGCGCTGGGTCAGGCCCTCGGTCAGCGCGTAGATCGGGGTGATGCGGCCCGCGTGCATCCGCCAGCGCTCGTCGCTGAGCGGGTAGTGCTCGTCGACTCGGATCTCGCGCACGCCGGTGAGGTCGGGCTCGGCGCGGCCGATGACCCAGAGGTCGGCGCCCTCGGAGGCCTCGGCCTTCAGCGACGCGAAGGCGTCGTAGCTGCGCGAGAGGTGCTTGAACCACAGGCACTCGACCTTGCCGTGGGCGGTGGCCAAGGTCGCCCGGTAGATGCCCAAGGTCGGGCCGGCGCCGTGCTTGGAGGCGCGCAGGACGCGCCCCCGGAGCACGATGAGGCCGCCCTGGGGCGCCTTCAGGTCCTGCGTCTCGTGCCGGTCCTGCCAGAGGCGGGGGTAGTGGGTGAGCAGGTCGCCCAAGGTCCTGACGCCCAGGTGCTCGAAGAGCACGGCCCGACGGGGGCCGACCCCCTTCAGGTATTGGATGGGCGCGGAGAGGCCTTGATCGCTCACCTTGCGGGGTCCCGTCGAGGTTTGCTAGTATCCTTGCACAATGTCATTCAAATGTCAGATTCCCGGTTGCGGAAAAGGTCCCAAGTCCGGCAACAGCTACAGCCACTCGCATAAGGCGACCCGTCGCGTCTTCCGCCCGAACCTCCAGCGGCAGAAGGTCGCGATCGAGGGCAAGACTCAGACGGTCTACGTGTGCACGGACTGCATCAAGTCCGGTCGCGCGGTTCGCCCGACTCGATAATACCCTTCCCGGTCCGTATGTACAAGGAAGGGTCCGCGCTCAGGGCCTGGGCTTACGCCCTGGCCCTGATTGTTTTATGCCTGCCCGTCCTGAGCCCCGACGTCTGGTGGCACCTCTCCGCGGGACGCTGGATCTGGGCGAACGGCCAAGCGCCCGTCGCCGAAGCCTTCAGCTTCACGCGCGAAGGCGCGCCCTGGATCGACTTCGAGTGGGGCTTCCAGCTCATCCTCTATCCGTTCGGCCTGCTCGGCGACGCCGGCCTGTGGGCGGCGAAGGCCCTGCTCCTCGTCCTCGCGTTCCTGCCCGTCGACGGGCTCCTGCGCGACCGTAAGGCCTCGCCGCTCGAGCGCGCCGTCGGCGCGGCGGTCTGGGCCGCGGCGATCCTGCCCAAGGCCGACCTGCGCGCCGACCTGATCTCCGCCGGGCTCTTCGCCTGGCAGCTGCGCCGCCTCGCCTCCGGCAAGGCGTCCTTCCTCGCGGGCTTCGCCGCGTTCGCGCTGTGGGCGAACCTGCACGCCGGCTTCGCCCTCGGTCTGGCCCTGTATCCGGCGTGGGCCCTGGCCCAGCGCCTGTTCCGCCGGGACCGTCCCGCCGGCCTCGGCGCGGAGGCCTGCGGCGCCGCGCTCGGCGTCCTGCTGAACCCGTACGGCCTGTCCTTGTTCTCGGTGTTCGCGACGCATCTGCTCGACCCGGTGCGCGCCGGCGTGGCCGAGTGGGGCCCGTTCTCCCTGCGCTACCGCTTCCATTGGCCCTTCGGCGTGACCGTCGTCGCCGGGGCCTGGGCGGCGTGGCGCGCGCGGCGCGCCGACCCGGTCCTCGCCTGCGCCGCGGCGGCCCTCGGCGCGGCGTCGCTGTACTCCTCCCGCTTCAGCGTGTACTATCCCGCCGCCGCCGTCCCGCTGATCGCCGCCGCGGTCCCGCCGGCCGCGGCGCTGGCCGTCCTCTCCGTCCTGTTCGCGGCGTCGCTGCGCGTCGTCGAGTGGGGCCGGCCGTACCAGGACCTGTTCGTCGCCCGCCGCGCCGTGGACTTCGTCGCGGCGGAGCGCGGGGCCCTCGGGGGCCTGCGCCTGTTCAACATGTACGAGTGGGGCGGCTATCTGGGCTGGCGCCTGGGCCCGGAGGGCAAGGTGTTCGGCGACGGGCGCTACCTTTTCCACGGCCAGCTCGGCGAGCTGCAGGACGCGCTGACGGGTTCGGGCCGCATGGCGGAGTTCGTCGAGCGCCGCGGCCTCGAGGCCCTGCTCGTGCGCAACTTCCCGGACCGCTTCGCGGGCGTGCGGCTCTATCCCGACGGGACGCGCCGCGAGATGCGGCGGCCCTGGTACCTGACCTTGCTGCCGCGCGAGCGCTGGGCCCTGGTCTGGTGGGACCGGCAGGCCCTCCTGTTCGTGGACCGGGCGAAGGCCCCGGCCGCGTGGGTCGCGGCCAACGAGTACCGCTGGCTGCGCCCGGGAGACGAGGAGGCCCTCGCCGACGCCCTGGCGCGCGGCGAGGCCCCGGCCGCCGCCGTCGAGGCGGAACGCGCGCGCCGCGCCTCCGCCCACGCGCGCTGACTGTGACATAACCGCCATTGACGGACGCCCCTTCCGGGGGTACCCTTGGTCGTCTGTCCAGGAGGCATCAAGGCATGAGACTCTCCCGATTGGCGTTGGCGGCCGCTCTGGCCGCCGTTTGGACGGCGCTCCCGCCCGCGGCCCGCGCGGAGGACGACGACGGCGGCCGTGGCGAGCAGACGATCGAGGTCCGCAAGCGCGTGCATCGCGTCGACCGCGACGGAGGCGAGGACCGCGACGACGGCCCGCGCGAGCGGCGCGACATGGCCGGCCGCGAGCCCGGCGAGGGGCGCGAGGGCCGCGAGAGGTCGCGCGGGATGCATGAGCCCGACCCGGAGATGAGGGAGAAGTTCGAGAAGCTGCGGGACCTCGAGGAGAAGACCCGGGAGCTGTCGAAGACCGCCCGTCAGGGCTCGGACGCCGAGAAGGCCGCGGCCAAGACCGAGCTGCGCAAGACGCTGGGCGAGCTGTTCGACGCGAAGCTCGCCGTGGAGACGGCCATGCTCGCGAAGATGGAGAAGCACGTCGCCGAGCTCAAGGCGAAGATCGCCAAGAAGAAGTCGTCCCGCGAGAAGGCCATCGAGAGCCGGCTGTCCCGCATGACCGGCGACGGCGACGAATGGTAGCCCCCGGCCGCTAGCGGGCGACGCCGTGGACGATGCCGTACGGCAGGTCGTCCGAGGTGGCGCCCGCGGCCCGGGCCGCGGCGATGACGTCCGGCAGCTGCTCGCGCGTGAAGAAGATCCGGCCCTTGGGGGCGATCACGCTCGCCAGGTCCGTCCCCGCGTCGGCCCCGAAGACGCGCAGGTACTGCTGCACCGACATCGGCTGAAGGGGGGTCGGGGCCGGCGCCAGCCAGACGCCCGTGTAGGCCACGAGGACGGGGACGGCCTGGCTGCCGACCTGCACGGTGTAGTGCGCGTAGGGCTGCGGGTGCTGGTCCGCGTTGACGCGGGTGTTGTCGTTGAGGGCGATGGCCTTCTGCATCCCGGCCCAGGTCGTCGTCGAGATCGGGACGAGGAGCTGGGGGAACGTCGCCAGCTCGGCGCCCAGGGCCGCGGCCGTCGGTGGCGCGGGCGTCTCCGGGGCCTTCCCGCAGGCCGCGAGCGCGGCGGCCAGGACCACGAGCGCGGCGGCCTTCATTCGGTCAGCGGCTTGCCGGAGGCGCGCCCGCTGGAGGAGCTGCGCTCGCGCAGCGACCGCCTCGGCGCGGCGGGCGCGGCGGCGGGGTCCACGCCGTAGATCACGCCCGTGGACAGGACGGGCTCCGGGGGCGCGGCGGGCTCGACGAACACGGCGGCGGTGATGACGGCGTCGCCGCAGCGGATGCTCTCGGCCTTGCCGGTCGCGTCGTCGAAGGACACGCGGTTCGGGGCGGGCATCGAGGCCGGGGTGCTCCACTCGTAGGCGGTGCGTCCTTTCAGATGCGGCAGGGACTTGCCCTCGACGTAGGGGATGGTCTCCTCGGGCTGGCCCATCGCGGCGAAGACCTGCTCGCGCGTCATGCCGATGCGCAGCTTCAGGCAGCGGCGGTAGTTCTGCGCCGCTTGGCGGGAGCAGCCCGTCGCGGCGAGGAGGAGCACGGCGAGAAGAGCGCGTTTCATCATGCGACGATCCCCTGCTCCCGCAGATAGTGGCGGATCTTGGACCGGGCGCGGGCGGTCTTGACGTAGTTGAGCCAGTCCTTCTTGGGCATGGAGCCTTTCTTGGTGATGATCTTGCAGATGTCGCCGGACTTGAGCGTCATGTCGAGCTTGACCATCTTGTTGTTGACCTGGGCCCCGACGCAGGCCATGCCGACCTGGGTGTGCACGGCGAAGGCGAAGTCGAGCGGCGTGGCGCCCGCGGGAAGGACCTTCACCTCCCCGGCGGGAGTGAAGACGAAGACCTGGTCGAACTCCAGGTCGGTCTTCAAGGAGTCGAGGAACTCCCGGGGCGAATTCAGGTCCTGCAGCCACTCCATCCACTGCCGCAGCCAGTTGAGCTTCTCCTCCATGTGCGCGTCGCGCGCCGACTCCCCGGTCTTGTAGCGCCAGTGCGCGGCGATGCCGTACTCGGAGGAGCGGTGCATCTCCTCGGTGCGGATCTGGATCTCGACGAGCTCGCCGGTCGGGCTGACGATGGTCGTGTGCAGCGACCGGTACAGGTTCAGCTTCGGCGTGGAGATGTAGTCGGTGAAGGAGCCGGCCACGGGCTTGAAGTTCGTGTGGATGATGCCGAGCAGCGCGTAGCAGTTGGCCACGGTGTCCGTGATCAGGCGCACGCCGAGCGCGTCCTGGATCTCCTCGAAGGGCTTCTGCTGGCGGCCCATCTTGCCGTAGATGGACCACAGCGTCTTGCTGCGGGCGAGGATGCGGCAGGGGATGTTCGTGCCGGCCAGCACCTTCTCGATCGCCGCGCGCGTCTCGGTCAGGTTCTTCTCGCTGCCGGCGACGAGGGCGGCGACCTTCTGCGACAGTTCGAGGTGCTCCTCGGGGTACAGGTACTTGAAGGCGAGGTCCTCGAGCTCGCCCTTGAGCTTGAACATGCCCAGGCGGTGGGCGAGCGGGGCGTAGAGGGCCATCGTCTCGGTGGCGATGCGCTCCTGCTTCTCGCGCTTGAGGAAGTTCAGCGTCTTCATGTTGTGCAGGCGGTCGGCGAGCTTGACCACGATGACGCGGATGTCCTGCGCGGTCGCCAGCAGCATCTTGCGCCAGTTCTCGGCCTGCGCCTCGTCGCGCGACTCGAACTTGAGGGCGTCGAGCTTGGTGACGCCCATGACGAGCATGGCGATCTCCTCGCCGAACTCGGCGCGCAGCTGCATCTCGGTGGTCGCGGTGTCCTCGATGGTGTCGTGGAGCAGGCCCGCGCAGACGGAGGGCAGGTCCATGCGCCACTCGATGAGCGACTCGGCCACGGCGACGCAGTGCGTCAGGTAGTGCTCTCCCGAGGCGCGGGCCTGATGGGAGTGCACCTTCTCCGCGAAGTCCCAGGCGAGCTCGAGCGCGGTCGGGTCCACGTGCGGGGAGTACGCGGTGAATCTGGAGAGCAGCTCTTCTTTCGCTATCACGGGGCCTCTGCGGAATCGCGCGCGACGCTCTGCAGCTCGAACAACCGGCGGTAGAGGCCCCGGCCGGCCATCAGCTCGGCGTGGGTGCCGGACTCGGCCAGGCCCCCGTTGTTGAGCACGAAAATCTTGTCCGCCGGCGCGACGGAGGCGAGGTCGTGGGCGATGGTGACGACGGTGCGCCCGGCCAGCGCGGTCCCGAGCACGGCGAGGACCTCCTCGCGCGAGGAGCCGTCGAGGTGCGCCGTGGCCTCGTCGAGGACGACGATCTCGGGGTCCTTGAGCAGCATGCGCGCGATCGCCAGCTTCTGGCGCTGCCCGAAGGAGAGCGAGAAGCCCCAGTCGCCGAGCGTGGTCTGGTAGCCCTCGGGGAGCGCGGTCACGAACTCCTCGGCGCCGACCGCCTTCACGGCCTGCTCGACCTCGGAGAGGGTGACGACCTTGCGCCCGAGCGCCAGGTTCTGGAAGACGGTGTCGTTGAACAGCACGGCGTCCGCGGAGACGAGGCCGACGCGGGCCCGGATCGAGGACGCGTCGAGCTCGCGGGCGTCGGTCCCGTCGAAGGTGATGCCGCCCTTCGGGATCTCGAGGTCGAGGCCGCGCAGGGCCCAGCCCCGCTGGCCGGGGTAGCGGAAGCCGACGCCCTCGAGGCGGACGGAGCCGGTGAGATGCTTGAAGGCGGGCATGCGCTTGCGGGGCAGGGCCGTCTTCTCGTCGAGGATCTGGAACAGGCGCTCGGCCGAGGCCCAGGCGCGCTGGCCCTCGGCGTTGACGCGCGCGAGGTTCTTGATCGGCGCGTAGGCGGCGAGCATGGCGCCCATGAAGGCGAAGAAGGCGCCGGGCGTCATGCGGCCGCTGATCACCTCGCGGCCGCCGAACCAGATGACGGCGGCGACCATGACCGAGGCGCCGAGCTCGAGCAGAGGGTTCATCAGCGCGGTGGCGCGCAGGTAGCGCATCATCGGCTGGAAGAAGGACTCGTTCTCCTCCTGGAACTTCTCGGTGGCGCCCGTCTCGTAGTTGAAAGCCTTCACCGTCATCATGCCCTGCACGCTCTCCTGGAAGCGGTGGTGCAGGCGGTCGACGGCGATCTGCGACTGGCGGCTGGACTCCCGCATCTTGCGCGAGAGCACCAGCAGCGCGGCCAGCGAGAGCGGGGAGCCGAGGATGGTCAGGCCGGCGAAGCGCCAGTCGAGACGGAACAGGGAGCCGACGAGGAACAGCACGGTCAGGCTGTCGCGGATGAGGTAGACGGGCAAGGTCGTCAGCGCGCTCTGGGCCAAGGTCAGGTCCCCGGTCACGCGCGAGAGCACGTCGGAGCCGCGCAGGCCGGAGTAGTACTCGAGGGGCAGGAGGTGCAGGTGGCGGAACAGGTCCTCGCGGATCTGCTGGCTCACGCGCTGGCCGATCCAGCTCATCAGGTAGTTCTGGACGTAGGAGGCCACGGCCTTGAGCGCCACGAGCAGCGGCACGCCGGCGACGGCCAGCGCCAGCATGCGCAGGTCCTTGGCGATGAAGACCTCGTCGACGATCGGCTTGAGCAGGAGGATGCCCAGGCCGTTGAACGCGGAGACGGCGACCATCGCGACGCAGGCCCAGCCGAAGCGGCCGAGGTAGGGCTTGACGTAGCGCAGCAGCCGGCGGCGGACGCTCATCGCGCGGCCTCCTTCGCCGCGCCGGCGAGGACGGCGGCCGCGGCGCGGTCGGCGGCGCCGGGCGTGCCGAGGGAGCGGCGGACCTTGAGTAGCTCGGCGCGCGTCGCGGCGGCCTTGGCCGGGTCGTCGAGCAGGGCGGAGGCTTCGAGGAAGATCCTCGTCGGCGTGGCGTCCCTTTGGATCAGCTCGGGCACGACGGTCCGGCCGGCGAGGAGGTTGGCCATGGCGATGTGCTTGACCTTCACCAGGGCGCGGGCGATGGCGTAGGTCGGCCAGGACAGCTTGTAGACGACGACCATGGGGACGCCCAGCAGCGCGTTCTCGAGCGTCGCGGTGCCCGAGGAGCAGATCGCCAGGTCGAGACACCCCCGCTGGGAATAATCATGCTCGCGCACCAGCTTGACGCCGTCCGGGAGGCGCCCGTACGCCGAGTCCGGCTGAGAGGCGGCCGCGAACAGACGGGCCTCGAGGAAGCGGTTCTTCAGCCGCAGCAGGCGGAAGGCCTCGAGGAACACGGGCAAGTGCCGCCTGATCTCGGAGGAGCGGCTCCCGGGCAGGAGGCCGATGAGGTTCGTGCCTTCCTCCCGTGGCTTCGGCTCGGGGATCAGGTCGAGCAGCGGATGCCCGACGAACTCGGCGGGCACGCCGGCGTCGCGGTACAGCGTCTCCTCGAAGGGGAAGATGACGAGCATCCGGTCGACGAGGCGCTTGAGCACCTTGACGCGTCCCGGACGGGACGCCCACACCTGGGGGCTCACGAAATAGAACGCCGGTACGCCCGCCTCCTTGGCGTAAGGCAGGATGCGGCGGTTGAAGCCGTAGTAGTCCACGCAGATGAGGGCCGCCGGGCGGCGGTGCCGGACGAAGGCGCGCAGACGCGAGGCGAGCTTGAGGAGGAAGGGGATCTTGAGCGCGGGCTCGATGAAGCCGGTGACGCCCTTCGAGGTGAGGTCCTCGAGGAACTCGTCGGCGACGGCGCGGCACAACGGGCCGCCCACCGCGGCGACGCGGACGGACGGATCCCGGCGCTTGAGCGCCTTGATCAGGTTCGAGGCGTGGAGGTCCCCGGAGGGGTCTCCGCAGACGATGAGGAAAAGGCTCAACTTCGCAGGATGTCCTTGCCGACGGATTTCGCGATCTTCCCTAAATCTTGGGCCCAGCTCGGGATCAGCGAGCGCGAGCCGGCGTGGCCGGACAGCTCGTAGCGGTCGAGCTCCTCGGAGATCTGGAGGGCGAGCTTCAGGGCCTCGACGCCGCGCTCGCCGCTCGGCCAGGGCTTGCGGTTGTGGCGGATGCAGTCGAGGAAGTGCTGATGCTCGTTGCGCAGAGGGTCGGTCGAGGACAGCTTCGGGCTCAGGTACTCGACGTCCTTGAGGCTCTTGATCACCGGCGACTTCTTGCGGTAGACCTTCAGGGCGGTGTTGCCGTAGTCGAGGGAGATGTAGGAGTCCTTCTGGAACGCCCGGAGCTTGCGGCTCTTGGTGAGCGAGATGCGGCTCGCGGTGAGGTCGGCCACGCAGCCGGTCTTGAAGCGCACGCGCACGTTGGAGATGTCCTCGTGGCCGGACAGCAGGTTGGCCCCCA
Source organism: Elusimicrobiota bacterium (assembly GCA_016191335.1). Taxonomy (GTDB): domain Bacteria; phylum Elusimicrobiota; class Elusimicrobia; order UBA1565; family UBA9628; genus GWA2-66-18. The sequence continues at coordinate 19,710 of JACPOW010000038.1, forward strand.
GGGCCTCGATGCTCTCGACCTCGGAGCCCACCAAGGTGAGCAGTATGTCGAGGTCGTGGATCATCAGGTCCATGACCACGCCGATGTGGCTCATGCGCGGGTCGTAGGGGCCGAGGCGTTCGACCGTGATGTAGCGGGGGTCGCGGATGTGCTTGACGGCCTCGAGGACCGCGGGGTTGAAGCGCTCGATGTGGCCGACCTGCAGGATCAGCTCCTTGGCCTCGGAGAGGGCGAGCAGCTCCTTGGCCTCGTCCACGGAGGATGCCAGCGGCTTCTCGATGAGGCAGTGCGCGCCGGCCTCGAGGACGGCCTTGCCGACCTCGTAGTGAAGGGGGGTGGGGACGGCCACGATCACCGCGTCCACGCGGCCCAGCACGTCCTTGTAGTCGCGCACCGCGACGGTGTTCGACTGCCAGGCGGCGAGCTGCGCCTTCCAGACGTTGGTGTCGCAGACGCCGACGAGCTCGACGTCGGAGAGCTTCGACAGCGCGCGCGCGTGATGGGTGCCCATCTTGCCCGCGCCGACGACGGCGACGCGTATCTTGGATGACTCGGTCATGAGATCGGCCCCTCCGGGGGAAAGCCCGCCGCGGCGATGCCGGCGGAATCGGCGTCGGACGCGAAGCGGTCGCGGTCGAAGATGAGGGTGGCGCCCGCCTCGAGGGCCAGGGCCTTCACGCCCAGCTTCTTGAAATGGACGAGCGAATCGAGGCCGACGACGGGAAGGTCGAAGCGGAAATCCTGCCGCGGCTTGGCGACCTTGACGACGACGAGCGCCGGCTCCCGGCCCTGCGTGCGGGCCAGAGCGGCGGCGCGCTCGACGCAGGCGTCGGTGCCCTCCATCCCCTCGACGGCGACGATGGCCCCGCCCTGGACGACCACGGTCTGGCCGATGTCGAAGCCCGCGACGGCCTTCGCGGCCTTCCAGCCGAGGGCGGCGTCGCGGCGCTCGTCGTCGGAGAAGGGCCTCCTGGTCAGCAGGGCGTCGGGGGCCAGCAGGTGTTCCAGGTAATGGGCCGACGAGATGAACTCCAGGCCGTCCTTCGCGAACTCGTCGACGACGGCTTTCAGGATGGTGTCCGTGCGCTTGTCCTTCAGCCCGAGCAGGACCTTCGCCGCGCGCCAGTCCGGCATCACGCCGCCGAACAGGGACACGTGCTGGACCTTGCCCGCCATGACGACCTTGCGAGCGCCGCGGTCCTTGAGCGCCTTGATCGGCGCGTCGATCTGGCCGAGCTTGAACCAGGTCAGCGTATCGACGAGGGGCGCAAGCGCCTCGTCGGTGACCCCGGGGATGCCCAGCGCCACGACGGGCACGCCGCGGCGCCGGGCCTCCTCGGCGACGAGGAAGGGGAAGCGGCCGGAGCCGGCGATGAGTCCGAGCGGCTCCGTGGACATGAGTTAGACGGCGGCCTCCTCGAGCTCGGTGGCGCCCACGGCCGGGCGCATGTAGCCGCGCTTGCCCGCGGACTCGATGAAGTCGATCCACTCCTGCACGATCGGGTCGGGCTTGCCGCCGGCCTTGAGCTGCGCCAGGGCGTCCGCCTGCGTGAGGCCCGAGAGGAAGAGGGTCTTGTAGGCGTTCTTGAGCGCGGTCCGGGACTCCGGGGGCACGCCCGCGCGCTTGAGGCCGAGCATGTTGATGCCGCGCATCGTCGCGCGGTCGCCCTGGGTGTTGGCGAAGGGCAGGACGTCCTGGCCGTTCATCGAGCCGCCGCCGAGCATCGCCAGGCGCCCGATGCGGGTGAACTGGTGGATCGCGCACATCCCGCCGAGGACGGCCATGTCGCCGATGTGCACGTGGCCCGCGAGGAGCACCGCGTTGACGATGATGACGCCGTTGCCGACCACGCAGTCGTGGGCGACGTGGGAGCAGGCCATGAACAGGCAGTTCGAGCCGATCCTGGTGAGGCCGCCGCCCTGGGCGGTGCCGCGGTTGAGGGTCACGCACTCGCGCACGACGTTCTTGTCCCCCATGACGAGGCGGGTCTTCTCGTCCGCGTACTTGAGGTCCTGGGGCGGCGTGCCGACGAAGCAGCCCGGGTGGAGGATGTTGTCAGCGCCGAGGGTCGCGTACTCGACGACCGTGTGCGCGCCGACCTTGGTGCGCGCGCCGATCACGGTCTCCGGCCCGATGATCGCGTAGGGCCCGATCTCGGCGGTGGGGTCGATCTTGGCGGAGGGGTCGACGACGGCCGTGGGGTGGATCGCCATGGCCTTACGCCGCCTTGTCGACGAGCGCGAACGTCATCGTGGCCTCCGCGGCCAGCTTGCCGTCCACGTACGCCTCGCCCTTGAACTTGCCGGCGCGGCCGAGGCGCAGGATCTCGATGTGATGCTTGAGCACGCAGCCGGGAAGGACGGGCACGCGGAACTTGGCCTCGTCGATGCCCATGAAGAAGGCGACCTTGTTCTCGAAGCCGCCCTTGGAAAGGAGCATCGCGCAGGCGGTCTGCGCCATGGACTCGATGATGAGCACGCCCGGCATGACGGGCTGCCCGGGGAAGTGGCCCTCGAAGAAGTGCTCGTTGGCGGTGACCATCTTGGTGCCGATGCAGTACTTGTCCTCCTGGATGACGTCGATCTTGTCGACGAGGAGGAACGGATAGCGGTGGGGGATCGCCTTCTTGACGCCCATGATGTCGAGCGAGCGGACGGGCGCGGCGGCAAAAGGGTTCGCGGCGGGGGTGGTCTCGGTGGTCATGTTATTTAGCCTCCATGGCGGGCGTCTTCGGTTTGCGCAGCTTGCGCGCCGCGGCGTCGAGCAGCTTGGCGAACTCGACGTTGTGCGCGTGGCCGAGGCGCTCGGCCTCGACTTTCATCTTGAACAGCGGCCGGCCGATCAAGGTCAGGTCGCCGATGAGATCGAGCATCTTGTGGCGGACGAACTCGTCGGGGAAGCGGAGCCCCTCGGCGTTCGTGTGGAAGCGGTCCTTGCCGATGACGATGGCGTTCTCGAGCGTGCCGCCCTGGGCGAGGCCCTGGCTCTTGAGGTAGGCGACCTCGTGCTCGAAGCAGAAGGTGCGCGCGCGCGCGACCTCGGCGAGGTAGCTCTCGCGCTCGACGGTCATCGACATCGTCATCTTCGGCATCAGCGGATGGTCGTGGATCAGGGTCGCGACAATCTCGAACTTGTCCGACGGCGTCGCCCGGTACTTCGCGCCGTCCTTGGCCGTGTAGGTCACCTCGTGCGGCAGGTGCAGCCAGCGCTTCGGCGCGTCGAGCGTCTTGAGGCCCGCGCGGATGAGGGCCTCGATGAAGGGCAGCGCCGAGCCGTCCATGATCGGCGGTTCGTTGGCCGTGACGAGGATGTCGATGTTGTCGATGCCCAGGCCCGTGCAGGCCGACAGCACGTGCTCGACGGTGTGGACCATGGCCTCCCCGAGCCCCAGGTTCGTGCCGCGCACGGTGGTCAGCACGAAGTCGAGGCGGGCGGGGATCATCGGCGTGCCGGCCAGGTCGGAGCGGAAGAAGCGGATGCCGGTGTTGGCGGGCGCGGGGCGGAAGGAGATCTTGGACTTGTTGCCGGTGTGCAGGCCCACGCCCTCGAGCTCGACTTCCTTCGCGATCGTGATCTGCAGCGGGTATTCGTTGTTCATCATAGCGGTGACCTCATTTGCCGGCGGACGCGCCGAGCTTCTTCTCGAGCTCCTTGACCTTGTCGAACAGCTCGGGCAGGCGGCTGAACAGCGCCTGGAGCTTGAAAGCCTCGCGGTGCGGGCGCCCGGGCGAGCCGAACAGGACGGTCTTCGGGGGGACGTCGCTCATCACGCCGGTCTGGGCGGTGATGATCGCGCCGTCGCCGATCGTCAGGTGGCCGGCGACGCCGGCCTGGCCCGCGAGGACGACGTTGTTGCCGACGTGGGTGGACCCGGCGATGCCGGTCTGCGAGACGACGACGCAGTCCCGGCCGAGCCTGGCGTTGTGGCCGATCTGGACGAGGTTGTCGATCTGGGTGCCGGCCTTGACCACGGTCGAGCCGACCGCGCCGCGGTCGATCGTCACGTTGGCGCCGATCTCGCAGCCGGCCTCGATGACGACGTTGCCGATCTGGGGGATCTTGGTGTGCTTGCCGGTCTTCTTGTCGGTCAAAAAGCCGAAGCCGTCGGCCCCGATCACCGCGCCGGGGTGGATGATCACGCCGTCGCCGATGACGCACTCGTCGCGGATGACGACCTGGGGGTAGATCAGGCAGTTGCGGCCGACCTTCGCGTTGACCCCGATGTACACCTGCGGCATGACGACCGTGTTCTCTCCGACCGCGGCGCCGCGCTCGATGACGACGAAGTCGCCGACGGAGACGTTGGGGCCGAGGGCGGCCTTGCCGTGGATCGAGGACTTGAGGCTGTGGGTGGGCAGGATCTTGGTCTTGGCGTGCTCGTCGATCATGCGCACGAGCTTCGCGAAGGCGGCCCGGGGCTCGTCGACGATCACCTTGCCCTTGGCGGCGCAGGGCGTGTCCTTGAGGTCCGGGGCCAGGAACAGGCAGCCCGCGGGGGCGGTCCCGGCGAGGGCCGTGTACTTCCGGTTCTCGAGGAACACGGCGTCGGACAGGGTCGCGTCGGCCAGGTCGGCGACGCCGGTCACGGTGTGGGCGAGGTCGCCCAGGGCTTCGCCTCCGACGATGAAGGCGACGTCGGCGATGGTCAGGGGTTTGGGAAGGGTTTTCATTGGGCCGGGACGACTCCTCGCAGCTGCTTCAAGACCTTGTCGGTCAGGTCGACGGCGGGGTGGCCGTAGAGGGTGGCGGACTTGTCCACGACCACGCTGACCCCTTCGCGCCGGGCGACCTCGGAGATGGCGCGGTACAGGCGCGCGAGCACCTGGTCGGTCTTGCGGCCCTCGGCGTCGAGCAAGGTGCGCTCGGCGCCCAGGCGCTCGCGGTCCAGCTCTCCCTGGAGACGGTCGATGTCCCCCTGCAGAGCAACGATCCGGCCGTCCATCTCGAGCAGGCGCTGGGCCATGGTGGGCCCGGCGGGGACGGCGGGGGCCGGCGCGGGCTCGGGCTCCGGGGCGGGCGCGGCCGCGGTGGCCACGGCGACGGGGGCGACGGGGACGACGGGCGACGGCTCGGGCGCGGGCGGCGGCATCGGGGTGCCGCGGTCCCGGGTCGGGTTCAGCGGGGACGCGCCGGGCCGTTCCAGGTTCAGCGGGCCGTCGGTGAGGCCGGGGAGGTTGATCGTCAGCGGCGCCGGGGCCGCCTGCGTCGAGGCGGCGGGCCCGTCGGCGGGCGGCAGGGCGGTCACGGGGGCGACGGGAGCCTCGACCGGCTTCGGCGCGGGCGTCGGCGACATCGGCTTGGCCGGGACCGGCGCGGCCATCGGAGCCGGGGCCGGAGCGGGCTTGGGCTTGGCCGGCGCCGGCAGCGGGACGGAGACGGTCGGGGTGGACCGGGCGAGGTCCTCGCGCTCGATCTTAAGGGTGCCGAGCTCCTGGCGCAGGCGCAGCAGGTCGGCCTTCTTGGAGTTGACCCGCTCCTCGGCCTGGCGGACAAGCTCCTCGAGGCCCTCGCGGGCCCGGGCGGCGTCGGGGCTGGCCGTGAACAGGCGCTTCATGTCCACGTAGCCCACGCTGCCTCGCTCGGCGCGGTTCTCCTCGAGGGAGAGCTCGATGGCGCGCGCCGGTACCGCGGACGAGAAGAATGAACCACAAAGACACAAAGACACGAAGAGCCTGGTCGATTTCATTAGAAGAGGGGTCCTAGGCCGAAGTTGATTTGATACAGGCGTTCGCCTTTGCGGTGGTTGAGGCCGTAGCCGTAGTCGAGGCGGATCGGGAAGGCGGGGGTCACGAAGCGCAGGCCGAAGCCGACGTCGGTCTTGATGTCGCGCGTGCCGGAGCCGATGCGCCCGGAGACGTCGCGCACCCGGTCCCAGGCGCCGCCGGCGTCGGCGAACACGACGAACTTCACGATCGTCTTCTTGCGCTCGCGCGCGAGGGGGAAGCCGAACTCGACGTTCGCCACGCTGTAGATCTTGCCGCCCTGCGGGTAGCCCGCCTCGCCGGAGGGCGAGTAGCCGCGCAGCGAGTCCTGGCCGCCGATGAAGTAGCGGTCCTGGACGGGGACCTGGCCGGTCTTGCCGAACTGGGTCACGTAGCCGCCGCGGTGGTAGGCGGAGAGCACGAAGGGCCAGTCCTCGACGGTGAACAAGGTGCGGTGGCCCTGGTTGGTGATGCTCGGCTTGAAGAAGTGGATGTCGCCCTGGAACGGTCCGCCGGACAGCTGGGCGCCGATGCCGTGGCGGGTGCCGCGGGCGGGGTCCCAGATGCTGTCACGCGTGTCGCGGGAGAACTCCGCCCCGAACGAGGACTGGATGCTGGTGCCCTCGCTGAGCGTGCCCTTGAACTGGTTCTGCACGTTCTCGATCGAGATGCGCGCCAGGCCGTAGGTCAGATTCAGCTGATACTTGTCCTCCTCGAAGCGGGGGCCGAGGCGGATCGAGCCTCCGGTGCGGCGCTCGACGTACGCGGACAGCGAGGTGTTGAAGGGGTTGATGCGGCGGGTGTTGTAGACGTCGAAGCCGAGGCTCGTCGGGCTGTCGCCGATCCAGGGGGTGGTCCAGCTGATCGAGTAGTCCTGGACGCGGCGGCCGAAGGACCACTGGATCGAGCCCTTCTGCGCGCGGCCGAAAAGGTTCAGGTGCTGGAGGGACAAGGTCCCGATCAGCCCGTCCACCGAGGAGTAGGCCGCGCCCGCCGTCAGGACGCCGGGCTTGCCCTCGGCCACGTCGAAGGTCAGGTCGACTTTATCGGGATCGGAGGGCGTCGGTTGAAGATCGAGGTCGACGTCGTCGATGAAGCCGAGGTTGCGGACCTTCTCGATGCTGCGGCGCACGCGCGAGGATCGGAAGATGTCGCCGGGCTTGATGACGATCTCGCGGCGCAGGACGAAGGTCTTCGTGGCCTTGTTGCCTTCGACGTCCACGTGGCCGATGTAGGAGATGGGGCCTTCGACGATCTCGAAGACCACGTCCATGCGGTCGGTCTTCGTGTTGAAGTTCTTGACGGGGTTGATGCGCGTGCGCAGGCGGCCGCGGTCGGAGTACAGCTCCTGGATGCCCCGGATCGTCTCCTCGAACTTCTCCTGGCTGAAGACCTTGCCCTCGCGGTATTCGACGGTCTTGGCGACCTCGCTCGAGGTGTAGATCAGGTGGCCCGAGAAGGTCGTCTTGCCGAAGCGGTAGGAGCGGCCCTCGGTCACGCCGAGCGCGATGTGGATGCGCGTCTTGTCGGCGCTGAGGCTGACGAGGGGGCTGGAAATGGAGACGTCGAGGAAGCCGTTGTTCTTGTAATGCGCCTCGATCTTGGCGATGTCGTCGGGGAGGTCCTTCGAGAAGAAGACCTTCTTGCGGGAGTTCTTCATCAGCTTCAGGAGGACCTTGCGCTTGAAGGCGGCGACGCCGCCGAGTTCGACGAGTTCGATGCGCGATTTGGGGCCCTCGGCGACCTTGAACACGAGTTCCGCCGTCGCCCCGGCGGTGTCGGTCTTGACCTCGTAATCGACGGCGGCGTCCAGGAAGCCCTTCTCGTGGTACTTCGCGACCAGCTTGTCCCGGTCCTCGTCGATCTTGGAGCGGTCGTAGGGGTCCTTGGCCTTGAGGGTCAGCAGGTCGGAGAGGGCGCCGCGGGAGAGCTTCTTGTTGCCCTCGAAGACGATCTTCCTGACGATCGGCTTCTCCTTGACGATGAAGTTGAGCAGGATCTGGCGGTCCGCGCCCGCGGCCTTGCGGAAGTGCTCGGGGACCTTCTTGTCGAGCAGGCTGACCTCGGCGCCGACGCGCTCGAACAGGCCGAGGCCGAGCAGGGACTGGATGTCCTTGTCGAGGTCGGGCCGGTCGTAGAGGTCGCCCTTGCGGCCCTTGATGGCGCCGCGGATCGTGGAGAGCTTGGTGTTCTTGAGGACCTCGGCTTTGATGTCGCCGATCACCCAGGGGCGGGGCACGATGCCGGGGGCGGGCTCGGCCGGGGCGGTGGAGACGGAGGGGGTCGCGTAGTCCGTGGCCAGGCCGGGGAGCGTCGAGGACGCGATCGCGACGGCGGGGGCGGTGGAGAGCTCCGGGGCGACAGCCGAGGCTGTCGAGAGGGAGGGCGCGGCGGCTGACGCCTCGGTGGAGACCGAAGGCGGCTCGACGGCAGTCAGAGTCCCGGAGGACTCCGTCTGTCCCAGAGCCGGCGACGACAGCACGGCCGCGGCGATAACGCTCATGAGGAGGTGTTTCACCGGATTGGGCAGTATACTAAATAGCGCGGGCCCCCTTCGACGGGGGCCCGGCTTTTCCTTATAAGAACCCAATTTAAGACTTGACGATGGAGTCGATTCCGGCCTCGGCATGGGCGTGGGCCCTCCCGGAGAGGCCGTCGAACAGGGCCGACCCCGCGCGCGCGTCCGCTCGGACGGGCGACGGAACGGGCGCCGCCGCCTTCAACCTCGCCTCGCAGCCCTTGCGGAACCACGCCGCCGGGAACTTGCTCTGGGCTTTGAGGACGAAGGCGTTGCCCTTGGGCTCCAAAACCAGGACGCACCGTTCGGGATCGAAACGGGTCACCTCCATCGAGATCCCGGCGCCGCCGGCCTCGACCGTGATGCCGCCTTCGGAGGCGTTCGCCCCGGCCGCCCACGCCAACGCCGCGATCGCCAAAACGGTCCTCATGATGCTCTCCTTGTTCCGTCCGTGCCTTCATTACGGAGGGCGGGCTGGGAAAGTTTCGTTTTGTCGGGCCGCGGCGTACAAAAAAGAAGCCGGGCGGAGGTTTCCCTCCGCCCGGCGGGGTGCCGGCGAGCGGCTTAGCGTCCGGCCTTGGCGAGTTTGGCCTTTTTCGGAGCCGGCCTGGGAGCCGGGGCGGCCGAGGCGGTCTTCGTCGGGTCGTAGTAGTCGAGGCCGCTGTGGTCGAGGACTTCCTCGCCCATCAGCACCCGCAGGGTGTTCTTGAGCTTGAGGTGCTGGATGAACAGGTCGTGCTCGGGCTTGAGGTCCTCGCGGCACTGCGGGCTCTTGAAGAAGAACGAGAGCCACTCCTGGATGCCCTTGAGGTCGGCGCGCTTGGCGAGGTCCAGGAAAAGGACCAGGTCGAGCACGATCTGCGCCGCCAGGATCGAGTCCCGGCACAGGAAGTTGATCTTGATCTGCATCGGCATGTCCATCCAGCCGCGGATGTCGATGTTGTCCCAGCCTTCCTTCGCGTCGCCGCGAGGGGGGTAATAGTCGATGCGGACCTTGTGGTGGAACTTGCCGTACAGCTCGGGGTAGAGCTCGGGCTCGAGGATGGTGTCGAGCACCGACATCTTGCTGAGCTCCTTCGTTTTGAACGAGCCCGGGTCGTCGAGCACCTCGCCGTCGCGGTTGCCGAGGATGTTCGTCGAGTACCAGCCGGTCAGGGCCAGCATGCGCGCCTTGAGCATCGGCGCGATGGTGGTCTTCATCAGCGTCTGGCCGGTCTTGAAGTCCTTGCCGCAGATGGGGGAGCCCGTCTGCTCGGCGAGTTCGACCAGGGCCGGGACGTCCCCGGACAGGTTCGGCGCGCCGTTGCCGTAGGCCATGCCGAGCTTGATCGCGGCGTAGGCGTAGATCATCGACGGCGGGATGGACGGGTCGTTGTCGCGCAGCCCCTGCTCGAGCGCCTCGATGTCCTCGTGGCACTTCGAGGGCTCGGGCAGCCGCTCGGTCGAGCCGCACCAGAGCATGACGACGCGGTCGCAGCCGTTCTTCTTCTTGAAGGCCTCGATGTCGGCCATCACCTGCTGGGCGAGGTCCATCTTGGTCTTGCCTTTCTTCGGGTTGAGCGCCTTGATGTTCTTGATGTAGGCGGGGTCGTAGATGGCGGGCATCGGCTTGATCGCCGAGAGCTCCTTCTTGATCGGCGCGAGCTGCGCCGCGTCGAGGACGCCGCACTTCGTCGCCGCGACGAACATGTCGTCGGTGAAGAAGTCCCAGCCGCCGAAAACGAGCTGGTCGAGGGAGGCCAGGGGCACGAAATCCTTGATGAGCGGCGAGCGGTTCTCGTAGCGCTTGCCCAGGCGGATGGCCTGCATCTGGGTGACGGAGCCGACGGGGGTGCCGAGGCCCTTCTTGACGAGCTCCACGCCCGCGATGAAGGTGCTGGTCACCGCTCCCATTCCGGGGAGGAGGACGCCGAGCTTGCCCTTAGCGGGCTGGATGCGGCTGCCGTGCTTGTTCATTGATGTTGACTCTCCTGAGGTACAGCATGACTATGAAATAGAGGGAGCCGCCGATGGCGGCGGCCCAGAGGAACTCGTACACCATGTCCACGAAGGCGAGGAGCACGAGCAGGTAGATGAAGTCGCGCTGGGCGAGGGCGTTCTCGATGCGCGACAGCTTGGACTCGAAGCCGTCGCCCGGGGCCTGCTCCACGACGCCGGCCTCCGCGGCGCGGCTCTCGCGGCGCGCGCGGCGGTGCCGCCACGCGGTCCAGGCCGAGGCGAGCACGCCCGCGTCGGCGACGGCCGCGAGCGCCAAGGTGCGGCGGTGCCCGTCGAGCCAGAAGCCGACGCCGAGGCAGGTGAACAGGGCCAGGTGCACGAGGTTGTCGCCCCAGAAATCGAGGTCGGAGCCGAGCGAGCTCTCCTGGAAGCGCACGCGCGCGAGCTCGCCGTCGCAGCCGTCGAGCACCGAGTGCAGCCAGACGAGCAGGGCCCCGGCCACGTAGTAGAGGCGGGTGTCGCCGAGGAAGAACAAGGCGCCGATAAGCCCGAGCGTCGTGCTGAACACGGTCATCTGGTTCGGCGTGACCGAGGTCTCGAGCAGGGCGCGGCTCACGGCGAGCGAGAGATGCCGGTCGAAGTGCCGGGCCATGAAGCCGTCCTGGGGCTTGGGGCCGGCGACCATGAGCCAGTCCACGATCGCGCCCTGGTTGAGCGGCGCCTCCAGGCGCTTGCAGGCCCCGTCGGGCAGGGGCTGCTTGACGCGCGAGATCAGCTCCTCCTTGGCGAGCACGACCTGGACGACGCTCAGCGCGGAGGCGTCCTCGTAGCTGACCGAGTCCGGGAACTCCTGGCGCGCGATGAAGGCGAGGGTCTCGACCCGGATGAAATGGTCGGCGGAGAGGCCGAGGTAGGGGGGCGCGCAGTCGTTGAGCGCCGCCTCGCCCTTGGTCACCCAGCGCACCTCGAGGCCCGGGGGCAGGCGCAGCCCCGCGAGTTGCCCCGGCTCCGGCTCGGGGATCGTGACGAACACGGACTTGAGGCCCGCGCGCGCCGCGGTGAACAGCTGGCGCTCGAGCACGGACAGGCCGCCGCAGCGCTGCCACAGCAGCTTGGGATGCGCGGCCCAGAGGATCGCGCGGGTGAAGACGTTCGCGGTGTTAGGCACGCGTCGCCGCCTCCGTCGCGTAGGCCGCGCGGATCGAGGAAAGGCAGAAGGCCGCTTCGTCGAGGTTGCTTCCGCGCCCGACGCCGGCGCATTCGGCTTCAAAAGCGGGCCACATCTCGGCGAGCCATTCCGGGTGCGCGGAGCCGCCGGAGAGCTTCTCGGGGAAGCGGGTGGTCTCTTCGAGGCCGTTCGCTTTGACGGTCAGAGAATCGTCCCTGAGTTCCGCCGAGCCCTTTTCGCCCGTCACGAAGGCGGAGTTCGAGCGCTCGCCGGCGCGCCAAGAGAGGTGCATGGTGCCGGACGCGGCGGGAGCCGCGAAAAGTGCGGTCGCAACGTCGTCCACCGAGCCCTTGGGCTGAAGGACGACGTCGACGATAGACGCCTCGGCTCCCAGAAGACGGCGCATCAAATAGAGATTGTGCCAGCCGTGATCCACGAAGATGCCGCCGCCGGAGATGGCCGGGTCTTTGCGCCAGTCGTTCGGCGAAGCCGAAATAGACGGACGCGTGCGAAGCACGCGAATATCAGCGTGACGAATGGGCCCGAGCCGTCCCGACGCGACGACCTCGAGAAGACGGGCCCATTGAGGTGAATATGCCCAGTTGTTTATCGAGTACACGCAAACGTTTTTGGCGGCGGATTCCGTTTGAATGACGGCGAACTGTTCCGGGTCCAAAGTCAGGGGCTTCTCGCAGAGGACGTGGATGCCCGCGCGAATACCAGAAATAACGCCGTTGAAATGGAAGCTTGGCGGAGAGCAGACGATGAGGGCGTCCAACGATCTCTCCGCCGACAGAAGCTGTTCCACGGAGTCGTAGATGCGAGCGGACGGCACCGACCTTTTCGCCGCTTCGCGGCGTAATGTCGAGGGTTCGGCGATCGCATCCACGGCGACATTGCACGAGCGCAAAGCCGACAAGTGGGCGCCCTCAGCGATGGCGCCGAAGCCGACGAGTCCGACGGAACGGATCTTGCTCAGAGCGAGCGCCTCTTCTGAACGACGCTCATCGCTTCGGCCATGAGATCCAGGCCATCCAGCGCCTGCTTCTCCGTGATCACGAGCGGAGGATTGATGCGCAGCGAGGGATTGTACGCCATCGTCAACACCCCTCGTTTTAACCCCTCTTCGAAAATCTCGCGACAGACGGCCTTGTCGAGTGGTTTTTTGTCCTTCGGATTGACCAGATCGACCCCGATCATGAGCCCTCGACCGCGGACCGACCCGATCAGGGGCTGCTTGGCCTTGATGTCGGTCAGGCGCTGGAGCATCGCCGCTCCTACCGTCGCGGCGTTTTCCACTAATTTATCGCGCAAAATAATCTTCAACGTCGTATCGCAGGCCGCCGAAGCCAGGGGATTGCCCCCGTAGCTGGAGGACGAACCCGACGGGTTCGACCACGGTTTGGAGTTCGCGATCTCGCTGCTCGTCACCACGCCCGACACCGGGAACCCGCCGCCGAATCCCTTGCCGATCGTCATCATGTCGGGGATGACCCCTTCATGATCGCACCCGAACATCTTGCCCGTGCGGCCGAAGCCCGTGATCATCTCGTCGGAGATGAACACCGCGCCGATCTCCTTGGCGATGCTCTGCACGCCCGCGAAGAAGCCCTTGGGCGGGATCACGTTGCCGTTGGTCCCCTGCACGGGCTCGATGATGATGGCCGCGACCGCGCCGGTCGTCTCGCGCTTGATCTTCTCCCGCAGGAAGTCGAGGGAGTGCGCGCCGCAGTCGTGCTCGCCCTTCGTGCCGAAGGGGCAGTTGCGGCTGTCGGGATAGGGGGAGAGGTGCAGGCCCGGCGCCGTCGCGCCGTAGCCGTTCTTGAAGCCGTCGTTGAGCAGGCCCATGACGCCCTGCGTCTTGCCGTGGAAGCCGCCCCAGAAGCCCATGACCTCGAACTTCCCCGTCCGCGACTTGGCCAGGCGCAGCGCGGCCTCGACGGCCTCGGCGCCGGAGGAGTACAGCTGGCAGCGGGTGAGGCCCTTGGGGGTCACGCCCGCCAAGGTCCGCAGGAAGCTCACGCGGTGCGGCGTGGTGAAGGAGCCGACCGCCGTCTTCGCGGCCTGCTCGCCGACGGCCTTGGCCCAGTCCGGGTGGCCGTAGCCCAGGGAGGCCACGCCGATGCCGGCGACGAGGTCGAGGTATTCCTTCCCGTCGACGTCGCGCAGAGAGGCGCCCTTGCCGCCGTCGATGGCGAGCTGGGCGTACAGCGCGATGGTCTGCAGGCCGGGAGCGATGTACTCCTGCTCCTCCTGGAAGAGGGCCTTCGACTTCGGTCCGGCCGAATAGGGGGCGTCGGTGAGCGTCTGCGGGGTCATGTCGTTAACCTTTCCTGCCGGCCACCTGGCGCAGGCGAAGGCGCAGGCGGCGGGCGATCTGGACCGCGGCCTCGGCGCGCACGCGCGCGAAGCTCGGCCAGCTGTTGATGTCGATGATATAAATCTTTCCGTCGGGAGTCACGATGGCGTCCCCGCCGAACACCTCGACCTTGACCGCCTTCGCGGCGAGCTCGGCCTGGGCGGCGAGGTCCTCGAGCTCGAAGGGCAGGCGGCGGGCGGTGGACGGGTCGTGGTAGAACCAGGTGAACCACTGCCCGGGGCCGACGCCGTAGAACTTGATGAGGTCGCCGTCGGTGTGGCGCTGGATGGCGAGGTCCTTGATCTCGCGGCTCTCGAACTCGCGGCGGATCTTCTCGGCCTCGTCCCAGTCCTTGGCGAAGACCACGTCGTAGGCGCAGGTGTTGTGCACGTCGCCGCGCTTGAGCCACCAGCCGGCGGCCGCCTCGAAATCCGGGGCGGTCCGGTTGGCCTCCGGCGTCGTGCGGCGCACCACGGTGGACGGGTAGGAGAGGCCGGGCGTGTCCGCGAAGGCCTCGAGCATGCGCGTGCGGTAGCAGCCGAGGACGGAGTCGGCGGGGTTGACCGTCACGACGCCGGTCTCGGCCTCGATCTTCTTGAGGCGCATCAGGCGCGGGTAGGTCTCGCACATCGGAACGATCAGGTCGTAGCCCTTCCCGTCGGCGCGGTCGAACTCCTCGGGGGTCATCACCGTGACCTCGGTCTTGAGGATGGAGAGCTGGTCCATCACCGCTTTGAGGATCAGGGCGTCGTCGGACTCGCGGCCGGGGGAGTTCTGCGTCTCGCGGAGTATTCCTAAGGCTTTCATCGCTTCGTCTCCGTGGTGAGGAAAGATTCGGCCGCGGCGAGATCCTCGGGGCGGTCGACGTCGAGGGATTTAGATAAGGTGATGCCCATGACGACCTCGCCGGAGGCGACGAGCTCCCGCCAAAAATCGCGCAAGCGAGAGTGCCGGCCAGGTTGAGGTAAAGCCGTCGCGGCCTTCCGAGTCATGTAATAAAGGCCGCAAGTGACGGCGTTCTTCCGCTTGGCGTCGTCGCCCAACGCCGTCACGCGCGCGCCGTCGACATCGGCCCACAGGGGCTTCTCGTCGTCGACATGTGATGTTAAAGCTAATCCCGCGGTCGCCTTCGCCGTGCGGCATTCGTTGATGAACCGCGCGACGTCGTCCGGCCGGATCAAAGCGTCCACCGTGCTGACCACGAACTCCTCTTCCGTTTCCGCCAGCCTCAGGGACACCAGGCGGAAGGACTCGAACGACGAAGCGGTGTCCGCCGTGACGAAATCGAACTTCATCGCCGGGAAGGCGGCGCGCAGGCTGGGCGCGACCGCCCCGCCCCGGCCGTTGGTCAGGACCGTGAGCTCCGAGCAACCGGCGGCGCGCAACCCGTCCACAATCCAATGGGAAAGAGGCCTCCCCGCCACGGGCACCAGGGGCTTAATCACGGACAAATGGCTCAGGCGCGACCCCTCGCCGGCGGCGATGATCGCGGCTTTCATCCGAGGACGGCCTCGAGGTCGGCGACCGAGCGGATCGTCCAGTCCTGCCCGGCGTCCGGCGCCTTGTCCGCGACCGAGATCAGCGCCCGCTTCATCCCGACGCCTTCGGCGCCCTTCATGTCGCGCTTGATCGAGTCCCCGACCATGACGCACTCCGCCGGATCCGCGCCGACGGCCTTCGCGGCGTGGAGGAAGATCGCCGCCTCGGGCTTGATCACCCCGAGGACCCCGGAGTCGGCCACGACGGTGAAGAACGGCCGCAGGCCCTCGGCCGCGAGCAGGCCTTCGAGGTTGCCGTAGAAATTGGACACGACGCCGAGCCGGTAGCGGCCGGCCAGCCGCCCGAGCACGGGAGTCAGGCGCTGGAACTGGCCGCGGCAGTCCGCGACGAAGCGGCCGGCGATGGGGTCGACGAGGTCGCCGCGTTCCGGGGCCACGGCCTTGAGGACGTCCTCGACCTGAAGACGCACCGTCTGCGCGAGGTCCAGGCCTTTGAGCGCGTGGCGGGCGTGCAGGTTGTCGTCCGAATCGTAGAAAGCGCGCTCGAGCCGTTCCAGCGGTACGTTCAAGCCGGCTTCCTTATAAAGGGGGAGGAAGCGCTCGAGCCAGGTGGTTCCATCGGCGTCGAGGGTCCCCCCATAGTCGAACAGCAGGGACTTCATCCTCGGATTATACCAAAATTCATCCGCGCACCGTCGGAGAGGTAAACGCGAACCTTGACAGGATTTGTGAAACCTGTTAGTAATACAGGCTGCTGTCCGTCAGGGGGGTTATGGGGCGATGGCTTCTTGTTGCATTAACGGCGTTATTTGCGGCCTCAGCGCGAGCTCAGGACTCGAAATCCATCCTGGCGATTCCGGGCAGCCGGCATGAGATCGCGCTCCAACTCGGCGCGTTCCGCCCGACGGCCCGTTTCGGCATCAACGGCGTGACGGGGGACAAGGGCGAGAGGTTCGGCGGCACGGGTTTCCTGTTCGTGATCGATTATTTCCATCGGGTGACTTCGGTTCTGTCGGCGGGCCTCGAAGGCCTCCATATCAACCGCGGGACCTACGAACTCAAGAACCTTGCTTTCGCCGCTCAGTTCGCCGGCGCAAGCACCCAGGTTCGAGGAAATACGACGGCTCTTCTCGCGACGCTGCGCCTTCGCCCGGCGGGGACCGGGATTCGTCCTTATCTCCTCGGGGGCATCGGCGTTCACATGACGACCATGGACGCCTTCATGCAGTCCCCGCCGGGAACCTACTGGGGAGGAGCTTTCGGGCCGGAGATGAACGTCGTCCAAGGCGGTTCGACGGGGCTCATCGGGACGGTGCGCGGCGGCATCGAGCGGACGTTCGCCGACAATGGGACCGTGGGCCTCGAGGTCGGTTGGATCGGGATCCCGGCCCAACGCTATTCTCGAACGGCGTTGGGCCGCGGGATACTGCCCAACGACATCGTTTCCCGCGGAGACGGCCTCACCGTCTCCGCGAAGTTCGGTTATCGTTTCGGCGGAGGGTATTGACAGCACGCCGGGAACCTGTTATAACTCCGTGCCGCACAAAAAACGCGCCGAGTCCGACCTCCCGGGGAATACGGGGGGGCGTCGGCGCTTTTTTATCGGCCGGTGGGGCCGTCGAGCGTGGTTCCAAGGAGATAAATGCCTAAGATCGAAGCGGTCCAGGAGAAGCTCGGAGCCCTCAAGGGGCTCGCCGAGATGTTCCTCGGCCCCAAGGACGTCGTCGGCATCGACGTCGGCTCCTATGCGGTCAAGGTCGTCCTCTTCAAGCTCGAGGCCGGCGCGTACCACCTCAAGGCCTGGGGCCATCTGCCCCTCGGCGCGAAGGCGGACGCGGGCCCCGACGAGAAGAAGGCGGCCGTGATCAACGCGCTGCGCGCCTTCTTCATCGAGAAGGGCGTCAAGGTCCGGGACATCGCGACCTCCCTGTCCGGCAACGCCGTGATTGTGCGCTACGTCAAGTTCCCGCGCCTGACCAAGGTGGAGCTCATGTCGACCTTGGCCACCGAGGCCGAGCCGTTCATCCCTTTCGACATCAACGAAGTCCAGCTCGGCTTCCACATCCTCAGCGAGATCGTCGAGGACGGCCAGAAGAAGATGGAGACCGTCCTCGTCGCGGCCAAGCGCGAGCTCGTCGTCCAGCGCCTCGAGATCCTGCAGGGCGCCGGCCTGACCCCCGCGATCATCGACGTGGACAGCTTCGCGCTCGAGAACGTCCACGAGAAGACCCGCGACGCGAAGGAAGGCCCGGGCGCGACGCTCTATCTCAACATCGGCCACATGGTGACGAACCTCTCGATCGTGGAGAGCGGGGTGACGCGCGTCGTGCGCGACATGTTCATCGCGGGCAACACGATGACGAAGGCGATCATGAAGGCCTTCCAGTGCGACGCCGCCAAGGCCGAGGAACTCAAGCACTCGCGCGGCGTGTTCGTCGACCCCGCGGAGAAGGAGAAGGCCCTCTCGGACGGCGACCGCGACGGCCTCGGCGTGTCCCAGGCCGTCGGCCAGGTCGCGCGCGACCTCGTCGCCGAGGTCCATCGCTCCGTCGACTTCTATCTCTCGCAGGGGCCGGACCGCTCGATCGGGCGCATCATGCTCACGGGGGGCACCGCGCGCCTCAAGAACCTCGACAAGCACCTCGCGCAGGAGCTGAAGGTCCCGGTTTCCGTGCTCAACCCCTTCTCGCTCGCCAAGGGCGGAGACGTCGTGCCGGAGGCCCTGGCCCCCTCGTTCGGCGTCGCGGCGGGACTCGCGCTCCGTCAGAACAGGGACTGGGAATAGCGCCGCCATGATCAAGATCAACCTCGTCCCCACGGAGATCCTCGCCAAGGCCAGGCAGCGTCAGCTGCTGCTCCAGGCGTCCGTCGTCGGCGGCCTGCTGGTCCTGATTCTCGTCCTCGTGTCCTTCGGCCACTGGTACGGCAAGCGCTCGCTCGAGATCGAGCTGGCCAACAACGAGGCCGAGCTCAAGCGCCTCGACGCGGTCGTCAAGCAGGTCGAGGAGCTCGAGAAGGCGGCCGCCGCCGTGCGCGCCCGGCTCGGCGTGATCGAGAACCTCCTGCTCGGCCGCTCCTTCTACCCCATCTTCATGTCGGAGTTCGCCCGCTCGGTCCCGGCCGGCGTCAAGGTCAACTCGATGAACACGACCGCGGCGACGCCCGGCACCATCAAGCTCCTCATCACCGGCACCGCGAACACCAACGAGGATATCGCGGCCTGGGTGAAGACCCTGGAGAAGAACCCCAAGTTCGGCCTGGTCGAGCTCGGGGCCGTGACCGTCGCCGGGATGACCTACAACTTCGGGCTGACGGCGACGTACACGAGCAAATAACATGGCCATGCAACTCTCGAAACAGCAGCAGCAGTACCTCGGCGCCGGCGCCGTGCTGTTCGTCGTCTTCATCGGCCTCTACGTCAAGTTCTTCTGGCTGCCGATCGCCCAGGCCAAGGCCGAGGCGACCGCGAAGATCGAGGAGATCGAAGCCAAGATCGCGAAGGCCAAGCAGCAGGCGGCCCGCCTCGAGCGCCTGCAGGCCGAGATCGCGAGCCTCAACGAGCGCGCGGCCGAGGCCGAGAAGCGCCTGCCCAAGACGAAGTCCGTCCCCGACATCCTGCTCACCCTCTCGGCGCTCGCCCAGAAGAACCGCGTCATCATCCAGAGCTTCGCCCCCGGGCCGATGAAGAGCCAGACCTACTTCACCGAGCTCCAGTACCCGCTGTCGGTGCGGGGGTCTTATCACAACATCGGCCGGTTCCTGGCCGCCCTCTCCCTGGAGGAGCGCATCTTCAACGTCAGCGGCGTCAACTATCCGTCGGCGGACGGGGTCGGCGACATGACCGTGACCTTCATGCTGCTCTCGTACCAGTACAAAGGATGATGACCATCACTCTCGTTTTACTCCTCGCGACGGCCGCATTCGCCGCACCGGCGGCGAATGTTTCCGTTATACCCGTGGCGCACTCGACGGCGGCCGCGCAGGCGCCGATCGGCGCCTCGACCCAGACCGTCTCGACCATCTACACCGGCGACCGGGTGCGCGATCCGTTCCTGCCTGCCGCGATGGGCGGCGCGCGCTCCGTCCGCCGGGAGGACGCGAAGACCGAGGGCCCGGAGGTCGTGGACATCCACGGCATGACCTTGCGCGGCATCATGAGGGATCCGAAGATCGATTACGCCCTTTTCACGGCGGAGACCGGCGGCACCTATCTCCTCCGCGGAGGGAAGCTCTACAACGAACGCAACAAGGCGGTCCCGGGCATCACCGGCGCCATCAAGCTCAAGCAGAAGACCGTGGAGCTCGTCACGCCGGACAAGGACGTCCAGGTGTTCCGTCTCGGCGAGGACGAAAAGGAAAAGGAGAAGCCGTAGCCGCGGAGAATCTATGATCAACCAACACACGAAGAAGGCCCTGTCCGCGGCGCTCGCCGTCATCCTCGCGGTCCCCGGGGGCGTCCTCCCCGCGCTCGCGGCTGACGCGGCGCCGGCTCCGGCCGTCTTCCAAGGCGTCGAGGTCACCGATGACCTCGTCACGATCAAGCTCAGCACCGCGGTCCTCTACAACAGCTTCCTGACGCAGACGCCTCCCCGCCTCGTGATGGAGCTCCTGGACACCAAGCACGAGGGGCCGACCCAGTCCGCCAAGGGCAAGGGCGCGTTCCTCTCCGGCGTGCGCTCGAGCCAGTTCGAGAAGTCGCCGCGCCTGATCACCCGCGTCGTGATGGACCTCGTGAAGATGGCCGGCTACAAGGTCGCCACGACCAAGAACGGCCTGGCCGTGCAGATCGTCGGCTCGGTCTCGGACGCTCCCGACGCGGCCGCCGCGCCGAAGGCTCCCGCGGCCCCCGC
Organism: Elusimicrobiota bacterium; assembly: GCA_016191335.1. GTDB lineage: Bacteria > Elusimicrobiota > Elusimicrobia > UBA1565 > UBA9628 > GWA2-66-18. Next base: position 39,745 of record JACPOW010000038.1, read on the forward strand.
CGCCCCGAAGCTCCCCGCCGTCAAGCCCGTCGTCGCCAAGCGCGCGGCCGCGGCGGCCGCCCCGGCGCCCGTCGCAGTCGCTCCCGCGGCGGCCCCCGCGGCCGCGCCCGAACCCGCGCCCGTCGCCGCCCCCGAACCCGCGCCGAAGGCGAAGCCTCGCCTCAACATCACCGCCGCGCAGGCCATGCGCCGCGCGGGGCTCGACAAGACGATGACCACGGAGCTCGCCGCCTCGGCCCAGGCCTCCGACGTCACCAAGATCAAATCCGAAGACGCCGTCGACGAGGACGAGGACGTCACACGGCGCGCGCCCGGAGGGCGCATCTTCCGGGACATCATGAGCCGTCTGCCTCGCGACATCGTCACGCTCGACTTCGACAACACCGACATCCGCGACGTCATCCGCCTCCTCGCGGCCAAGGCCAAGATCAACATCGTCTTCGGCCCCGACGTCGCCGGCTCCTTGACCCTTCATCTCACGGACGTCCCCTTCAACGAGGCGTTCCGCACCGCGCTGTCGATGATGAAGCTGACGACCGACCAGGTCGGCGACAACATCCTGCGCGTGATCACGCCCGCCGAGCTGACGAAGCAGCGCACGACCTCGACGGCGATCACGAAGGTCTACGTCCTCAACTACGCGAAGGCGTCCGAGGTGAAGTCCACCATCGACTCGGTTCGCACCGCCGAGGGCCGCAGCGGCAGCTCGACCGCGGACACGAAGACGAACACCTTGATCGTGACCGACTCGCTCGAAGGCCAGCTGTCGACCGAGAACCTGATCTCGCAGATGGACCAGCGCCCGCGCCAGGTGCTCATCGAGACCAAGATCGTGGAGATCAACGCGAACTCCGGCCTCAACTACGGCGTGCAGTGGGACTACTACAGCTTGCAGCGGGGACGGGTCGGCGGTCAACAGGGCGACACCACCGTCGGCAGCGCGATCGGCCTTCCTGATCCGTACAATCGCACCCTGGACAATAATTCGATCAAGACCGGCGGCGTGGCCGCCACTGGCGGCGTCGGCGCCGCAGGCCGCGGCACCGGCGTGGCGCTCGCCGCCGACCGCGTGTTCGGCGCGCTGACCTTGGGCCGCATCACGAACAACTTCATCCTCAACGCGACCTTGACCGCCGCGGCGTCCGAGGGCAAGGCGAAGATCCTGTCGGAGCCCAAGATCGCCACGCTCAACAACCAGCCGGCGAACATCAACGTCACGACGCAGATCCCTTATGTGACCTCGAACGTGGCCTCGACCGGCGTGCAGACGCAGACGGTGAGCTACGTGACCACCGGCATCCAGCTGACGGTCACGCCGAGCATCAACGCCGACGGCCGCATCACCCTCCAGGTCAACCCGAACGTGAGCCAGCCCTCGGCGACGGCCGCCGCGAGCAGCACCGGCGCGCCCGCCGTCGACGCGCGCACGGCCAACACGACCGTGCTCGTGCGCGACGGCGAGACGATCGTGATCGGCGGCCTCATCACCGACACGCTCCAGGACACGATCGCCAAGGTCCCCCTGCTCGGCGACATTCCGATACTCGGCTGGCTGTTCAAGAAGAAGACCAAGACCCGCGTCCGCGCGGAGCTCCTGATCTTCGTGACGACGAGAATACTCCCCGACTAGGCCCCGGTGCTCGCCGGCCTGGTCGGTACCGTCGTCGTCTCGGGGCTTCTCCTGAGAGGGGCGTGGGACCTCTGGGCGCAGTCCTTCGTCCTCCTCGTCCTCCTGGCGTCCTGCGCGGCCTGGCTGTGCGCCCGCGTCGCGTCCGGCTGGCTTCCCCGTCCGGACGCGCGGACCCTCGCCTGGGCCAGCGCGCTCGCCGCGCTCTCCGCGCTGTCCGCGTGGGCGAGCCCGGTCCCGGCCTACTCCCGCCCGGCGTGGGCGGCGGCGGCCGCGGGGCTGGCGCTGTTCCCGCTGATCTCCGTGCTCGACGCCGAGGGGCGCGAGCGAGTCGAGCGCTTCCTCCGGGCTGCGGGCTGGGTCCTGGTCCTGTTCGCCTTCTATCAGCGGCTCCAGGGCGATAGCCGTCCGGCCGCGACCTTCCTCAATCAGAACGCGTTCGCCGGGGCGATCCTCCTCCTGCTTCCCGTCGCCGCGCGGGCGGGCGACTGGGCGCTCGCCGCGGGGCTGCTCGCGTGCCTGTGGTGGACGAAGTCCGTCGGGGCCTGGCTCGGGCTGTCCGTCGCCTTGATCCTGCACCGGCGGGCGGTCGGCGCGGCCGCCTTCTGGCTCGGCTCCAGCGCGGGGTTCGTCGGCCTCGTCGCGGCCTACGCGAAGATCCAGTCGCCGGAGACCCTGCATCGCGTCGAGTGGTGGAAGGCGGCCTGGCGCATGGCGGCGGCGGCCCCGTGGCTCGGCCTCGGGCCCGGCTCGTACGCCTACGCCCTGCCGGCTCACGTCCCGGCCCGGCCCGACCTGTCGACGGTGTTCGCGCATCAGCACTTCCTCGAGACCGCGGCCGAACGGGGCTGGCCCTATCTCCTGCTGTGGGCCTTAGGGCTCGCCGTCCTCCTCAAGCCCGCGCCCGCGGGCCGGCGCTTCGGGCCGGCGGCGGCGCTGATCCACGGCCTCGTCGATTACGCGCTCTCCGTGCCCGGGGTGTTCTGGCTCTTCTGCGCGTCGACGGCGCTCGCGGCGCCGGACCAGGGGCGTTCCGTCAACGTCCCGCTGCGCTGGAGGCCCGTCCTGTGCGCCGTCATCCTCGCCGCCGCCTCCGTGTCGGGGGTCTTCGTCTGGCGCGGCTGGTCGGCCGACCGCCTCAGGGCCCGGGCGGTCTTCGCGATCGGCGAGGGCCGTCTCGACGACGCCGCCGGCCTGCTCGCTGACTCCGAGGCCCTGTCGCCGCACCCCGAGGCCGCCCGCTTCCGGGCGGAGATCGCTCTGATCCGCGGCGGGCGGACGGGCGAGGCCGTCGCGCACCTGACGCGGGCGATCTCCCTCGACCCGTACCGCGCCTCGAACCGGACCTTGCTGGCGACCCTGACGGGGGCGCATGAGCCCTGAGCGCGCGCGCGTCGCCCCGGAGGCCGTCGCCGCCGCGGCGCTGGCCGGCATGGTCGTCGCGCTGCTCGGCGGCGCGTGGGCGCGCGGCCTGACGGTGTTCTGGAGCGACCTCACCTACCTGCACCACGGCTGGCGCGCCGCGCCCGCGATGCTCGTCGCGGCGGGCCGCGCTCCGCTCTGGGAGCCGTCGCTGTATTTCGGCATGCCGATGGCGGCCTCCATGCAGGGAGGGTTGTTCTATCCCGGGACGGTCTTGTATTACCTGTTCGGCTTCGCGACCGCGACCGCTTTGTTCCAAGCCGTTCATCTGTTCACCGCCGCGTGGTTGTGCGCGCTGTGGCTGCGCTCCTGCCGTCTGTCATGGGGGGCGAGCCTCGGCGGGGCCGTCCTCTTCGCGTTCGGCGGCGTCATGATCGCCCGGCTTCCCTTCCTGAACCATCTCGCGACCTTGGCGTGGGCGCCCGCGCTCGCGCTGTTCTTCCGGCGGCCGGTCCCGCTGGCGCTGGCCCTGACGATGATGGTGCTGGCCGGCTACCCGACCTTCATCCCCGGCTGCGCCGCCGCCGCGTGGGCCGTCGCCTGGGCCGCGCGCGGCAAGGGCTGGTCCTGGACCGGCGGGGCGCGCGACTGGGGGGCCGCGGCCCTTTTATCGGGGATCCTCGCGGCCCCGCAGCTTCTCCCCGGGCTGGAGCTCGCGGCGCATTCCCGGCGCTCGACCGGCGTCGGCCTCGAGGAGGCGCTCACCTGGGGCTTCTCTCCCGGCGACCTGCTCCAGTGGATCGGACCCCTGGCGATCGGGATGAAGGACTTCCATCCCGCGGTCGACTGGGTCCTGTGCGTGTACCTCGGGCTCGCGGGCGCCGCGGCCGCGGCGTACGGCGCCCTCGTCCTGCCGCGGCGCCGCGCGCTCGTCCTCGCCGCCGCCGTGCTCGGCGTCGTCGCGCTCACGCTCGGGGCGTCGACGCCGTTCTCCGCCGCGCTGTGGCGCGGGCTGCCGCCGCTCCGCTTCGTGCGCTATCCCGGCAACCTCGCCTACGCCGCGCTCCTCCCGCTGGCCGCGCTGGCCGCGGCCGGCTTCTCGAGCCGCCGGCTCGGGCCGGCGCTCGTGCTCGCCTCGGCGCTCGAGCTCCTGATCATAGGCCGCGGCGCGACGCCGCTGGCGACGCGCGGCCTGTTCGTCCAGCCGGGGCCCCTCGTGTGGAACCTGCAGCAGGACCTGGGGGACGCGCGCTACCTGATCTCCCCGAAGGCCCTGCAGGCCGCGCGGGGCTCGGACATCTTCGACTGGAAGCAGCGCCTGTACGGCCTCACCAACGCGCCTTACCGCCTGCGCGCCGCCGCCAACTTCGGCGAGCCCCTGGTCCCCGCGGCCTCGTACGCGGCGATGGACTCCTTGCTGAGCCTGCCGAGCGCCGACGCGGCCGCGGCCTGGATGCCGTGGATCGGCGCCTCGCGCCTGCTGACCCCGGAGCCGCCGGCCTCCCCGCGCCTCGTCCCCGTGACGCGCGCGCTGTGGAACGTCTCGGGGCTGCGCGGCGCCCCGGTGTCCTTGGCGTACCGCCTGACGGCGGAGGACGGCGCCGCGCTCCCCGCCGGTTGGCCCGCGGCGCCCCCGGAGGCGGCGCGCTCGCCGCTGACCGTGCGCCGCGACCGCGAGGACCGCTTCGAGGTCTCCGGCGAAGGCGAGGGCTGGGCCTTCGTCGCCGAGCCGCGCTTCCCGGGCTGGGCGACCGTGCTCGCCGTCCCCGGCGGCGAGCGGCGCGTGGTCCCGCTGCCCGCGCTCGGCGCCTTCCAGAAGGTCGAGGTCCCGTCCGGGCCGTGGACCTTGCGCTGGAGCTACGAGCCCGGCCCGTGGCGCCTCGGGCTCCTGATCGCGGCCTTCGCGTGGATAATGCTCTCCTGGTCTTGGTATCATCGAGCCGTCGCCACTGGAGAGACTCGATGACCCGCCGGGACCTCATCGTCGTCGGAGGCCTCGCGGCCGCCGTGCTCGCGCTGACCGCGTGCGTCTGGGCGCGGCCCGGGCGGGCGTTCTTCAACCACGGGGACCTGTATGCCTACCATTGGCCGCTGCGTCATCACACGGCCGCGGCCCTCGTCGAAGGCCGGCTCCCGTTCTGGGATCCCTACATCATGCTCGGCGTGCCGCACGCGGCCAACCCGCAGACCGCCCTGTTCTACCCCGCGTCGGCGCTGGGCTTCCTGCTGCCCGCCGTGACGGCCCTGGTCTGGGACCAGGTGCTGCACCTGCTGTGGGCCGCCCTCGGCGCGTACCTCCTGTCCCGCTCCGCGCGCCTGCCCCGCGCGGTGTCCGCCGCGCTCGCCGCGTCCTACGCGCTCTCGCCGTTCCTCATCTATCGCGTGACGGCGGGCATCCCGACCTTGACCGCCGCCCTGTCGTGGGCGCCGTGGGCCTGGCTCGCGTGGCTCTCGGGCCCGGCGCCGCTGCTGGCCGCCGTCTTCGCGCTGCAGTTCCTGTCCGGCCACCCGCAGTTCCTCGTCGTCAACGCGGCCGCCATGGGGCTGTGGTCCCTGGCCAAGCCCGCGCGCCTGACGCTGTGGGCGCGGCTGGCCGCCGGCGCGGCGGGGGCGCTGGCGCTGGCCGCGGTGCAGTGGCTCCCGACGCTCGAGCTCTTGCTCGGCTCCAATCGCTCCGGCTGGCCGGCGCAGTTCCGGGCCGCCTACTCCCTCCGCCTCCGGGACCTGCTGCTGTGGCTGTCGCCCGGCGCCTTCGGCACGCCCCTCAACGGCGGCTGGGACGACGCGATCAGCGTGTTCTACGAGAGCGGGGGGGTGTGGCTGGGGTGCGCGGTCCTGGCGCTCGCGGCCGGAGGGCTGCTGCGCGGCCGCGCGCGCCTCGGGCCGGTCCTGCTCGTCGTCTTCGGCGCCGTCCTCGCCCTCGGCGCCCACGGGCCGCTCGCGCCGCTGCTCGACGCGCCCGGCTTCTCCTTCCTGCGCACGCCGTCGCGTTGGTCGTTCCTCGCGCTGTGGGGACTCTGGCTTCTCGCGGGGGCGGGCGGGCGCGCGCTGTCCTCGTCGAAGAAGACGGCGGCGGCGCTGGCCGTCCTGCCGCTCATCGTCGCCGCCGAGCTCCTGGTCTGGGATTCGGGCTTCGTCCGCTCCGCCGCCTCCGGCGTCTTCACGAAGGCGAGCCCCGCCGTGGCCGCGGCGCTGGCCGGCCGGGCGACGCGCGTGGTCACCGATCCGTCCCTCGCCAACCCGAACAAGGCGATCGTCTACCGGATGCGCAACGCCAACGGCTACGAGGCCTTTTATCCGGCGAGCGCCGCCGTGTGGGCCGCCGAAGCCGAAGGCGAGCCGGCCGCGGACCCGAGCTGGGTGCTCGTGTCGCGCTGGAAGTCGGAGGCCTCCTCGCGCGCTGGCGTGTCCGCGCGGCTGACCGCCCGCGGCGTCGAGGAGCGGACGGGCGCCTGGCCCCTGGCCTCCTTCCTCGACGCGAAGGGCGCACGCGTGACGCCCGACCCGGTCCTCGAGATCTCCCGGCCCGAGCGCTGGCGCGTCACCGGCGCCGTCCCCGCGGGCGCCGTCGCGGTGGCCCTCGCCGAGACCCGCTGGCCCGGCTGGCGCGCGTTCCTGGACGGCCGCGCGGCGCCGCTGCGGCCGTGGGGGCCGGCCTTCCAGTCGGTGGCGCTGAGCGGCGGACCCGCGCTCGACCTGAGCTTCGATTTCGCGCCGTCGCGCTGGTTCTGGTGGGCGGCCCTGTCGGCCGCGGCCTGGGGCTTCTGGTTCGCGGCTCTGCTGCGCCGCGCGGAGGCCGCGTGAGCCGGAAGAAAGTCCTGTCGGGCGTCGTCGGCTTCGCGGTCACCGGCGTGTTCCTGTGGCTGGCCCTGCGCAAGGTCGAGTTCTCGGCCCTCGGCGCCGCGCTGGCCTCGGCGCGCTTCGGCTGGCTGGTCCCGATGGTCGCCATCGTCTATCTCGACCTCCTCGTGCGCGCCGCGCGCTGGAGGGTCCTGCTCTCCCGGACCCGCGAGCTCCCCGCCCCGGTGTGGGACCTGTTCAAGCTCGAGGCGATCGGCCTCGCCGTCAACAACGTCCTGCTCCTGCGCCTCGGCGAGCTGGCGCGCGCCGGTCTGGCGGCCCGCCGCCTCGGCATCCCCGCCGCCGCCGCCCTGGCGAGCGTGGCCATCGAGCGCGCGCTCGACGTGGCCGCCCTTCTGACCATCTTCGTGCTCGCCACGCGGCTCGCGCCCGGCATCGCCCCGGCGCAGGTCGTGCAGGGGGCGCTGCTCCTGCTCGCGGGCGCGGTCGCGGCTCTGATCGTCCTCGCGGCGGCGGAGAGCTCTCTCGCGCCCGACGGCTTCGCCGAGAAGCGTCTGCGCCCCTGGCCGAAGGTCCACCGGTTCGTCGAGCAGCTGGCGCTGGGGGCCGCGGTCCTCCGCTCTCCCGCGGCGGCCGCCCGGGCGTGCGTCCTGAGCCTCGCGCTGTGGACCGTGGACGCGGCGCTGTACTGGACGGCGGCCTACGCGCTCGGCCTCGGCGGGATCATGGACTATCCCCGCGCGGTGCTGACGCTCTCGTGGGCCGGGGCGAGCTCCGCGATCCCGGCCGCCCCCGGCGCGATCGGGACCTTCGAGGCCGTCGTCGCGTCGATATTGGAGAAGTTCGGCGCCGCGCCGGAAGTCGCCCTGGCGTACGCGCTGATGACCCACATGATCATGTATCTTCTGGTGACCGTCACCGGCCTCGTGTTCCTGTCGCGCGAGGGCGTATCCCTCGCGACGCTGAGCGAGGAGGTCGAGCGCGGCAAATGAAGCTGAGCCTTCTCGGCGTGCTGGCGTGCCCGGTCTGCGGCGGGGACCTCAAGTTCTCCGTCCTCGACTCCTATCCCCGCCACGACACCGAGGTCGAGGAGGCGACGCTCGCCTGCAAGCTGTGCGCCCGGGAGTACCCGGTGACCGACGGCGTGCCGCGCCTGCGCCCGCCGGACCCCGTCGCGCGGGCGACCGCCAAGACGCGCGCCGCGTTCGGCTGGGAGTGGCTGCGCTACCCCGGCTCGCTGCCCGGCGACAAGGAGACCTTCCTCGAGGAGACGATGGTCCCGCCGCACGAGTTCGCGGGCAAGCTCGTGCTCGACGCGGGCTGCGGCATGGGCCGCTACAGCGCGGTCGCCCTCGAGCTCGGCGCCGACGTCGTCGCCATCGACATGTCCGAGAGCCTGATCCGCGTGGCGGAGCGGGCGCGCACCCAGCCCAAGCTCCACCCCGTCGAGGGCGACCTGCTCCACCCGCCGTTCAAGAAGGGCATCTTCGACGTCGTCTACAGCCAGGGGGTCCTGCACCACACCGCCGACACGCACGCCGCGTTCAAGGCCGTGGCCGCCCTCGTCAAGCCGCGCGGCCTGCTCTCGGTCTGGCTGTACGGCAAGGCCGGGCGGTTCTCCGATTTCGCGTCGAACCCGCTCAAACCCGGCCGGGACTGGATCGCGGCTCACCGGCGCCTGGCCTGGTGGATCGTGCTCCTGCGCCACGTCGTCAGCGACTTCGTCCGCGTGTTCACGACGCGGCTGCCCGTGTCGCTCGTCTACGCGCTGTGCCATCCGCTGACCTGGCTCGGCGTGGTGCCCGGCCTCAAGTGGTTCACCTACTCCGTGGACCCGCGCTACCAGGTCCGCCTCATCGAGAACTTCGACTGGATCTCGCCGCCCTATCAGTGGCACCACACGAAGGAGGAATTGCTCCGCTGGTACTCCGAGGAGGGATTCTCCGTGATCAACGTCCTGCCGCACGGGCTGGTGCCCAAGCCCGGCGCGCTCGGCCGCAGGAGCTGATGAAGCCCGCGCCGACGAGGGTGGTCATGGTCAGCGCGGGATTCTGGCCCGCCGTGGGCGGCGCGGAGCGCCAGGCCCTCGAGCTCTCGCGCGCCCTGCGCGCCCGCGGCGTCGGCGTGACCGTGCTGACGCGCCGCGTCGGCGGCGCCGCCCCGCGAGAGGAGGTCCACGGCGTGCCGGTCCGGCGCCTGCGGGTGTACGGGACCGGCGCGCTCGATTCGCTGTGCTTCCTCTTCGGCGCCCTCGGGTGGCTGCTCAAGCACGGCGGGGAGTACGACGTGATCCACGCTCATCTCGCCGGCTCGCCCGCGCTGGCGGCCGCCCTGGCCGGACGGTGGCTCGGCAAGCCCGTGCTGGTCAAGCTCGGCGGCGGGCGAGGCATCGGCGAACTCGCCGCCTCCTCGCGCACGAGCCTGGGCCGGCTGAAGCTCGCTTTGCTCGCGTCGCTGAAGCCTCGCTTCCTCGCCGTGGTGCCGGACCTCGCCGCCGAGGCCCGCGAGCATCTCGGCGGCGCCGACATCGAGGTCCTGCCCAACGGCGTGGACGCGGACCGGTATAAAGCGGTTTCTCCGGAGGAGAAACGCGCGCTGCGCGCGCGCCTGGGCTGGAGCGGGGCGGTCTTCCTCTACACCGGGCGGCTGTCGTGGGAGAAGCGCCTGCCCTGGTTCGCGGGGCTGTGGCTCAAGGCGACCGAGGGCCGCGACGCGCTGCTCGTCCTCGTCGGGGACGGCCCCGAGCTCATCCCGTCGAGCCCGCGCGTACGCGTGCTGCCGTCCGTCGAGGACGCCGCCGAATTTTACGCCGCCGCGGACGCCTTCGTCCTGCCCTCCGTGTCGGAAGGCCTTTCCAATTCCCTGCTCGAGGCGATGTCCTCGGGGCTGCCCGTCGTCGCGAGCGCGGTGGGGGGGACGGCGCAGATACTGGAAGAAGGTAAGACGGGTCTGTTGTTCGGGAAGGACGACGAGAAGAAAGCGATTCAACAAATAGAACGGATTTTGAACGACAACGGATTGAGGACTCATCTGGGTGCCGCCGCGAGGCTCGAGGTCGAGCGACGGTATGCGATGGCTCATGTGGTTGAACGGCTTTTGGACTTGTATCGAGGGGATTCATGAGTCGGGGCGATCGCTTCGCGACCAGCGTGGCATGGGGCCTGGCGGGGCAGGGCGCGGTCGCCGCGATCAACCTCCTCGTCATCCCGCGGCTCGTCCACGGCTTCGGCGTCGAGGCCTACGGCCTCTACCTCCTGATGCAGTCGGCCGCGGGCTGGGCCGCCGCCGTGCACTTCGGCGCGGGCGCGGGCCTCGTGCGCTTCGCGGCGCAGGCCCACGCCGAGGACAATCGCGGCATGCTCGACGACTCCCTGCGCCACGGAGCCATCCTCATCGTCGGCGGCGCCGCGCTGGGCGCGCTGGTCCTCTGGGCCGCGGCGCCCGCCCTCGTCGGGAGAGTCTTCGCCGTCCCCGAGTATTACCGCGCTCACGGCGCCTGGATGATCCGCGCGGCCGCGCTCGGCGCCGTCTTCGCCTCGGTGACCGCGTGGGCCGCAGCCGCCTTCCAGGGCCTGCACCGCTTCCAGTGGCAGTCCGCCGCCGCGGTCCTCCAGGGCCTCCTGATCCCTTTCGGCGTGCTTTGGGCGCTCTCCGTCGGGCGCGGCCTGGGCGCCGCGGCGGCGTCCTTCGTCGCGGTGCACGGGCTCGTCGCCCTGTTCGCGGTCTTCGGCCTGACCCGGGCGCGCCGCGAGGTCGCCGGCCGCGGCGGGCGCCTCTCGTTCTCCGCCTTCGGCCGCTACTCGATCGGGTTCTGGCCGGTGTCTCTGGCGCAGCTCGTCAGCGGCCAGCTCGACCGCGCCTTCGTCGCCGGCCTGCGCTCCATGTCCGAGTTCACCTTGTACGCCGTCCCGGCGAGCGTGCTCTCCCGCGTTCAGTCCCTGCCCGTGACCGCCGCCGCCGCGCTCGTGCCCGTGATGGGCGGCCTCGCGGCGCACGAGGGGCCGGAGGCGGCCGCGCGCCCCTACCTGCGCGCCTCCCGGACCTTGATCGGCCTGATCGCGCCGGCCCTCGCCCTTCTGTTCTGCCTGATGCCGCAGTTCCTCTCGCTCTGGCTCGGCGGCGGCTTCAGCGACACGAGCGTGTGGCCCGCCCGTCTTCTCGTCCTCACTCAGGCCGCGGCACTGTTCTCCTACCTGCCCAACTCCGTCGCCGCCGGGCGCAAGGACGGCTGGTGGTCCTCGACGGCGGCCTGGGCCCAGGCCCTGATCTGCCTCTCGCTGTGGCCGTGGATGATTCCGCGCTGGGGCCTGCTCGGCGCGGCGCTCGGCGGCCTCGTCGCGCAGGCGCTCGCCGCCGCCGTGTTCGTCTCGTTCGTGCACGCGCGCCTGCTCGACTTGACCTGGTCCCGCTTCGCGCGGGAGACCTTGGTCCCGGCCTCGGCCGCCTCGGCCGTCCTGATCGCGATCGTCTGGCCCTTGAGGACGCGCGTCACGGGCTGGGTCTCCTTCTTCGCCTTGTGCGCGGCGGCGGGGGCCTGTTACACTATCGTCTTCTGGCGCCTGCTCCCCAAGGAAGACCGTCATTTCCTGAGATCGCGACTTCCCTTCTAAAAATCGGCAACGCGGCTTCGATCTTCGGCCGGGAACTGACTTTGACGAGCTCCGTCGGCGTCCCCGCGTATCAGCCTACGACCGGCGCTGAGATCTGCCGCTGGACGGGAACGACGTGGGCTTGCGAGGGCCCGGCGTCCGCG
>JACPOW010000044.1 GCA_016191335.1 Elusimicrobiota bacterium
ATGTCCAAGGCTAAATTCGAGCGCACCAAGCCGCACGTCAACATCGGCACCATCGGCCACGTCGACCATGGCAAGACGACCCTGACGGCCGCGATCACCAACTATCTCTCGAAGCAGGGCCTTGCGCAGGCGAAGCGGTACGACGAGATCGACAACGCGCCCGAGGAGCGGGCCCGCGGCGTGACGATCAACGTCCACCACAACGAGTACGAGACGGCCAACCGTCACTACGCTCACGTGGACTGCCCCGGCCACGCGGACTACATCAAGAACATGATCACGGGCGCGGCGCAGATGGACGCGGCGATCCTGGTGGTCTCGGCCGCGGACGGCCCCATGCCGCAGACGCGCGAGCACGTGCTGCTCGCCCGCCAGGTCGGCGTGCCTCACATCGTGGTCTTCCTGAACAAGGTGGACGTGGCCGACAAGGACCTCGTCGAGCTCGTCGAGATGGAAGTCCGCGAGCTGCTCTCGAAGTACGAGTTCCCGGGCGACAAGATCACCATCGTGCGCGGCTCCGCGACGAAGGCGCTCGAGGGCGACAAGGGCGAGCTGGGCGAGCCGGCGATCCAGAAGCTGATGGACGCGCTCGACAAGGACGTTCCCGAACCGAAGCGCATGACGGACCAGCCCTTCCTGCTGGCGGTCGAGGACGTGTTCTCGATCACCGGCCGCGGCACCGTCGCGACGGGCCGCGTGGAGCGCGGCACGGTGAAGGTCGGCGAGAACGTGGAGATCGTCGGCATCAAGGATACTCAGAAAACGGTCGTCACCGGGATCGAGATGTTCCGTAAGCTCCTCGATGACGCCCGCGCCGGCGACAACGTGGGCATCCTGCTGCGCGGCATCGAGAAGTCCCAGATCGAGCGCGGCCAGGTCATCTGCGCCCCGGGCTCGATCAAGCCGCACACCAAGTTCAAGGCGAAGCTGTACGTCCTGACGAAGGAGGAAGGCGGCCGTCACACGCCGACATCGAGTGCGAGCTGATCGCCCCGATCGCGATGGAAAAGGGTCTGCGTTTCGCCGTGCGCGAAGGCGGCCACACCGTGGGTGCCGGCGTCGTCGCCGACATCGTCGCCTAAAATAACGCGTTAAATCGACCCAGGAATAAGGTATAATATGGCTGAGACCAACAATCCGCAGCAGAGAATCCGCATCCGCCTTCGCGCTTACGACCACCGCGTCCTCGACGCCAGCGTCGGAAAGATAGTCGAGACGGCCCAGCGAACGGGAGCTGTCGTTTCCGGCCCCATCTTGTTGCCGACGCACATCAAGAAGTACACCGTGCTGCGGTCTCCGCACGTCGACAAAAAGTCGCGCGAGCAGTTCGAGATGCGCATCCACAAGCGCCTCATCGAGCTCAACTCGACGACTTCCAAGACGGTGGACGAGCTGATGAAGCTCGACCTCCCGGCTGGCGTCGACGTCGAAATCAAGCTCTAGTCACACAGAGCTGAAGCGGTACCGTCCCCTTGGGTGGTTCCAGCTGTAGGGACGTCTTTTGTCATTTTCAGGGTAAAAAATTATGAGCGAGCAGCAGACGACTGAAGCGACGGCGGCGAACGGCGGGGTCAAGAAGGCTCCCGCGACGTTCCGCGCCATCCTGGGCGAGAAGATCGGCATGACGCAGATCTTCCACCCCAAGGACCAGAACCTTTACGGCGTGACCGTGATCCAGGCCGGCCCCTGCCCCGTTCTCCGGGTCAAGACCGCCGACTCCAAGGACGGCTACGCCGCCGTGCAGCTCGGCTTCGGCACGATCAAGGACAAGTCCCGGAACTCGGCCGAGCTCGGCCAGTTCAAGGCGGCCGGCGTCCCCGCGCAGAAGTACGTGCGCGAGATCCGCGACGCGAACCTCGCGGGCCTCGAGGCCGGCCAGACCGTCCTCGCCGAGACCTTCAAGACCGGCGACTACGTCGACGTCCAGGGCGTCACCAAGGGCAAGGGCTTCGCCGGCGTCATGAAGCGCCACAACTTCCGCGGCCTGCCCGCCTCGCACGGCGCGTCGGACAAGCAGCGCTCCCCGGGCTCTCTGGCCTCGCGCCGCTCCCTCGGACGCGTCATGCCCGGCCAGCGCATGGCCGGCCACATGGGCAACGTCGTCACCTCGACCATCAAGATCGAGGTCGTCGCCGTGGACCCCGAGAAGAACCTGATCTACGTGGCGGGCGCCGTCCCCGGCCCCCGCGGCGGCCTCGTGACGATCTTCGAGACCGTCAAGAACAAGAAGGTCCGCATCGACACCGTCAAGTCCACGATCAAGAAGGACAAGATGGGTAACATCATCAAGGCCGCCGTCAAACCCGGCGCCGCGAAGAAGTAAGGAATCATCATGGACGCTAAGATCATCGACGTCAACGGCAAAGAGACCGGCACGGTCTCCCTCAAGGAAGAGATCTTCGGCCACAAGCCGGAGCGCCGCTTCCTCCACGAGTTCGTCACCATCTACCTCGCCAACCAGCGCGCGTGGACCTCGAACACCAAGAGCCGCACGACGGTGTCCGGCGGCGGCCGCAAGCCGTGGAAGCAGAAGGGAACCGGCCGCGCCCGCTCGGGCTCGATCCGCTCCGGTCTGTGGCGCCACGGCGCGATCATCCACGGCCCGCGCATGGGCCGCGGCTCGCGCCTCGACTACCCTCGCCAGAAGGCGCGGCTCGCCCTCGCCCAGGCCCTCTCGGCCCGCGCGCAGGACGGCGGCCTCATCTGCGTGAAGGAGCTGACGATCAAGGAGCCCAAGACGAAGCTCCTGGCCGCGGCCCTCGCCAAGATCGGCTGCGAAGGCAAGACCCTGATCGTTCTGGACGCTCCGAACGCCGCTCTGGCGCTCGCGAGCCGCAACATCCCCACCGTCGCCGTCCGTCTCGCGGCCGACATCAACGCTTACGAGGTTCTTTACTGCAAGAAGCTCGTGATCACGCAGCCCGCGCTCGAGAAGCTCGGCGCGCGCTGGAACTGAGGAACACGACGATGTCCGATAAAGCTCTCCACGAAATCCTGGTCCGGCCCCTCCTCACCGAGCGCGGCACGGGCAACCAGGAGAAGTACAACCAGTACCTGTTCGAGGCCGCTCCCGACGCGACGAAGACCGACATCAAGCGCGCCGTCGAGACGATGTTCAAGGTCACCGTCGAGAAGATCCGCACGCAGGTCGTCCCCGGCAAGTTCCGCCGGTTCGGACGCGGCGGCGGCATGCGCCCCGACTGGAAGAAGGCCATCGTGACCGTCACGAAGGGCCAGAAGATCGACTTCGCCACCCCCGCCGCCTAAGAGAAAAAACCATGGCCATCAAATCCTACAAGCCGTACACGCCTTCCCGCCGCGGGATGACCTCCCAGGACTACTCGGACATCACCACCAACGTGCCCGAGAAGAGCCTCGTCTCCCAGCTCAAGCGCACCGGCGGCCGCAACAACACCGGCATGATCATGGTCCGCCATCAGGGCGGCGGCCACAAGCGCGCCTTCCGCGCGATCGACTTCAAGCGCTACGACAAGGCCGGCGTCCCCGGCAAGGTCGTCTCGATCGAGTACGACCCGAACCGCTCCGCCCGCATCTGCCTCGTCAACTACGCCGACGGCGAGAAGCGCTACATCGTGCAGCCCGCCGGCATGAAGGTCGGCGACACCGTCATGAGCGGCCCCGAGGCCGAGATCAAGATCGGCAACGCGCTCCCGGTCAGCAAGATCCCCGAAGGTACCTTCATCCACTGCCTCGAGCTGAACCCCGGCAAGGGCGCGCAGATGATGCGCTCGGCCGGCACCCAGGCCCAGCTGATGGCGAAGGACGGCGGCTACGCGCAGATCAAGATGCCGTCGGGCGAGGTCCGCATGGTCCACGACACCTGCTACGCGACGATCGGCCAGGTCGGCAACTTCGAGCACAACACGATCACGCTCGGCAAGGCCGGCCGCAACCGCCACCTCGGCATCCGCCCCACCGTCCGCGGCGGCGCGATGAACGCGACCGACCACCCGCTCGGCGGCGGCCGCGGCAAGTCGAAGGGCAACAACCACCCGCGCTCCCCTTGGAACCAGCTCTCGAAGGGCTTCAAGACGCGCAACAAGAAGAAGGTCTGGGGCTGGATGATCGTCTCCGACCGGCGCCGCTCGGCGCAGCACGCGTAAAGAGGAATTATGAGCCGATCCACCAAGAAGGGACCGTACATCGAAGCGAGCCTCCTGAAGAAGGTTCAGAAGCTCAACGCCGCGGGCGAGAAGAAGCCGATCAAGACCTGGTCGCGCCGCTGCACCATCACGCCCGAGTTCGTCGGCCACACGTTCTCCGTGCACAACGGCCGCAAGTTCCTGCCCGTCTACGTCAACGAGCAGATGGTCGGCCACAAGCTCGGCGAGTTCTCGTTCACCCGCTTCTTCAAGAACCACGGCGGGACGCACAAGGACGCGGACGCCAAGACCTAAGTCGACATAAGGGATAAAGAGAAATAACATGGAAGCTACTGCTCACTCTCGGTTTCAGCGCTACGGAACGCGCAAGGTCGGCCAGGTCCTCAAGGAGATCCGCGGCAAGTCGGTGCTCGAAGCCGAGCGGATCCTCCCGATGATGCCCCGCATCTGCTCGACGATGGTCGCGAAGGCCGTCAGATCGGCCGCCGCCAACCTGGTCAATCTGGCCTCCAAGAACGGCCACCAGATCAACCCCGAAAAGGTCTACATCAAGTCCTGCTGGTCCACGATGGGCCCGATGGGGAACATGAAGCGCATGCTGCCCGCTCCGCAGGGCCGCTCCTACACCTTCAAGCGAAAAGTCTGCCACTTGACCGTCGTCGTCTCCGACGAGCGCGTCACCGGCAAGGGAAAGTAACACCATGGGTAATAAGATCCATCCGAACGCGCTCCGCCTCGGCTACATCCACGACTGGCAGTCCAAGTGGTTCTCCACCAAGGACGCCCCCGCCCTCATCGGCGAGGACTTCAAGATCCGCAACCTCGTCCGCAAGGCCTTCCGCATGGCCGCGGTCAGCTGGGTCGGCATCGAGCGCGCGGGCTCTTACCTGCGCGTCAACATCCACACGGCCCGCCCCGGCGTCGTGATCGGCAAGAAGGGCGCCGACATCGAAGCCCTGCGCAAGAACGTCGAGGCCATGACGTCACGAAAGACGTACGTGAACGTCATGGAGATCAAGGATCCCGAGCTCGATTCCCGCCTCGTCGCGGACTCGATCGCGGTCCAGCTCGAGAAGCGCATCGCCCATCGCCGCGCCATGCGCCGCGCGATGGAGCGCACGATCCAGTCCGGCGCCCTCGGCATCAAGGTCATGATCTCCGGCCGCGTCAACGGCGCCGAGATCTCGCGCCGCGAGTGGCAGCGCGAGGGCCGCGTGCCCCTGCACACCTTCGCCGCGGACGTCGACTACGGCACCGCCGAGGCCATGACGCACGCCGGCCTCATCGGCGTGAAGGTCTGGATCTTCAAGAAGCAGCACTTCGTGAAGTCGCTGAAGGAGCTGCAGATGATGGCCAAGAAGGAAGCGGCGCTCGTCGCGGCCGCCATGTCCATCGAATCCGGCGAGCAGCCGTCGGCGCCCGCGCCGGCGCCGGCTCCGGAAGGGGGACGCTAAAATGCTGATGCCCAAGCGCGTCAAGTATCGCAAGCCCCACTCCCATCCCCGCATCAAGGGACCGGCGAAGCGCGGCGTCAGCCTCGCGTTCGGCGAGTTCGGCCTGAAGGCGCTCGAGCCCAAGTGGGTCACGGCCCGCCAGATCGAGTCCTCCCGCGTCACGATCTCCCGCCACCTCAAGAAAGGCGGCAAGCTCTGGGTCCGCATCTTCCCCGACAAGGCGATCACCAAGCACCCCGCCGAGACCCGCATGGGTAAGGGTAAGGGCGCTCCCGATCATTGGGCCGCGGTCGTTCGCCCGGGCCGCATCCTGTTCGAAGTCGGCGGCTTGACCAGCGAGGAGGCCAAGAAGGCCCTCAAGATGGCCTCCTACAAGCTGCCCATCCTCACGAAGTTCGTCGCCCGCGAGCACATCTAACTATATGGCCGACAAGAAGACGACTAAGAAAGAATCAACCGCGACCGCGGTGAAGAACACGGGCGAGCTCAAGAGCGAGCTCCGCGTCGCGCTCGAGAAGCGCGCCAAGCTCGAGTTCCAGCACAACGTCGCCCCGCTCAAGAACCCCATGGAGCTGCGCCATCTCCGCCGTGAGATCGCGCGCCTCAAGACGCAAATGTCCCGTAAGGAGGCCGCGAAGTGACGAAGACCGCCGCCGCTCCCGCCGCCGCCGAGCTCGACCTCGACCGCGGCAGCCGCAAGACGCTCGAAGGAGTCGTCGTGTCCGACAAGATGAACAAGACCCGCACCGTCCGCGTGTCCCGTTCCGTCCGGCACCCCTTCTACGAGAAGATCATGAAGAAGTCCAAGAAGTTCCACGCGCACGACGAGAACAACGAGGCCCGCGAGGGAGACGTCGTTGAGATCGCCAGCACGCGCCCGATGTCCAAGCTCAAGCGCTGGCGCATCGTCCGCATCGTGAAGGCCGCGCCGAAGGGCCTGGCGGAGGCCAACGCCAAATGATCCAGCTTCGCACGATGGTCAACGTCGCCGATAACTCCGGCGCCCGCCGCCTGCAGTGCTTCCACGTGATGGGCGGCTCGTACCGCCGCTACGCGTCCTTGGGAGACATCATCGTCTGCTCCGTCGTGGACGCTCTCCCGAACGGCGCGATCAAGAAGGGCACCGTCGTCAAGGCCGTCGTGGTGCGCGTCAAGCGCAACCTGCGCCGCGCCGACGGCTCCCACGTTTCTTTCGACGACAACGCCGCGTGCTTGATCGACGACAAGAACGAGCCGAAGGGAACCCGCGTGTTCGGGCCCGTGGCGCGCGAGCTGCGCGACAAGGAGTTCCTGAAGATCGTTTCCCTCGCCCCGGAGGTCGTCTAGTCATGAAGTTCAAGATCAAGAAGAAGGACAAGGTCGTCGTGATCTCCGGCAAGGAGAAGGGCAAGACCGGAGAGGTCCTCGAGCTCATCGCCGGCGACGCGTTCACCCCGACCCGCGTGCTCGTCTCCAAGGTCAACATGGTGACGAAGCACAAGAAGCCGACGCAGACGGACCCCGGCGGCATCACCAAGATCGAGGCTCCGCTGTCGATGAGCAACGTCATGCTCCTCGACCCGAAGACCAACAAGCCCACGCGCGTGCGCATCAAGACCGCCGCGAACGGCGAGAAGTCGCGCATCGCAAAGTCCGGCGAGACGATCGCCTAATATTCAGGTAAGGAACAATGGCTGAGAAAACGACAGACGAAAAGGCGAAAGCGGCGGCCCACAAGGCCGCCCAAGCCGCCAAGAAAGCGGGACTCGAGAAGCAGGCCGCCTCCAAGGCCGGCCCCGCGTTCGAGCTGAACCAGGACGGCCGCGAGACCGAGCACCCGGTCCCGCGCCTCAAGACGCACTACCGCGAGAACGTGATCCCCTCCTTCATGGAGAAGCACGGCCTGAAGAACCCGCATGAGGTTCCCAGCCTGCGCAAGATCGTCCTCAACGTCGGCGTCTCCGAAGCCCGCGACAACGTCCAGATGCTGGACAACGCCCGCGAGGAGCTGGCGCTGATCACCGGCCAGTGGCCGCAGGTCCGCAAGGCCACGAAGTCGATCTCCAACTTCAAGCTGCGCCAGGGCATGCCGATCGGCGTGCGCGTCACCCTGCGCGGCGACCGCATGTGGGAGTTCCTGGACCGCCTCATCGCGGTCTCCATCCCCCGCATCCGCGACTTCCGCGGCCTCGAGCCCAAGGGCTTCGACGGCTCCGGCAACTTCAACCTCGGCCTGAAAGAACAGCTGATCTTCCCTGAGATCAAGGCCGAGCGGGTCCCTCAGCAGCGCGGCATGAACATCTCGTTCGTGATCGGCGGCGGCAAGGACGACCTGAGCCTCGATCTCCTCAAGGATCTGGGCATGCCGTTCAAGACGGCCGAGCAAGCGGCCAAGAAGGGGAACAACTAATCATGGCCACCACAGCATGGCGCGCGAAGATGACCAAGGCGCCCAAGTTCTCGACTCGTCACCGCAACCGCTGCCAGATCTGCGGCCGTCCTCGCGCGTTCTACCGCGACTTCGGCCTTTGCCGCATGTGCTTCCGGAAGATGGCCCATCAGGGCCTACTCCCGGGCATCAAGAAGTCCTCCTGGTAAACTAATCATGGATCCTATCGCCGACCTGCTGACCCGCATCCGCAACGCCAACATCCGACAGAAGGACCGCGTCGACGTCCCCATGTCGAAGATGAAGATGGAAGTCGTCCGCGTCTTGAAGGAGGAGGGCTTCATCGCCAACTTCAAGACCCTGTACAACGGGACCAACAAGCAGGGCACCATCCGCGTGTTCCTGAAGTACTCCCCGACCAAGGAAGCCGTCATCCGCGGCATCAAGCGCGTGTCGAAGCCCGGCCTGCGCATCTATCGCCCGCACGACGACATCCCTCACTCTCGCGGCGGCTTCTCGGTCACGATCGTGTCCACGTCCCAGGGCATCATGACGGACGCGATGGCGAAGGAAAAGAAGGCCGGCGGCGAAATTCTCTGCCAGGTGTGGTGATCTAACATGTCCCGAATTGGAAAGCAGCCCGTCGTCATCCCCAGCGGAGTCCAGCTCAAGCTGGACGGCAACGTCGTCACCGCCAAGGGGCCCAAGGGAGAGCTCAAGGAAGCCCTCCACCCTTACGTCAAGGCCGAGATCAAGGACGGAGCCGTCATCCTGTCCGCCGACATCTCCGTCGCCCGCGACGCCTCCGCCATCTGGGGCATGACCCGCGCCCGCCTGAACAACCTCGTCCAGGGCGTGTCGGTCGGCTACTCGAAGATCCTCGAGATCCACGGCCTCGGCTTCCGCGCCGAGATCGTCGGCCAGAAGCTCACGCTCGCGATCGGCAAGTCGCACCCCGTCGTGTTCGAAGCGCCCAAGGGCGTGACGCTCACCGTCGACGCGAAGAAGACCCTGCTCACCGTGTCCGGCATCAACAAGGACGCGGTCGGGGCCACGGCCGCGGACATCCGCGAGCTGCGCAAGCCCGAGCCCTACAAGGGCACCGGCATCCGCTATCAGGGCGAATACGTCCGCAAGAAGGCGGGCAAGACCGCGGCCGGCGCCAGCGCCGGAGCGGGAGGCAAGAAGTAAATGAAGAATAAATGGGTTCGGGCCGAATTCCGCAAGGCGGCGACGCGCAAGCGCCTGTTCGAGCACCGCGGCGACCGTCCGCGCTTGAGCGTGCATCGCAGCCTCAAGTACATCTACGCGCAGGTCATCGACGACAACAAGGGCGTCACGCTCGCGTTCGCCTCGTCGCTCGACAAGGACCTGCGCACGACGCTGAAGTCGCATAAGAGCGTCGACGCGGCCAAGAAGGTCGGCGAGAGCATCGCGGCGAAGGCCAAGAAGGCCGGCGTCACGAAGGTCATGTTCGACCGCGGCCAGTACGTGTACCACGGCCGCGTCAAGGCCTTGGCCGACGCGGCGCGCGCCGGTGGACTCGAGTTTTAACAAACGGAGACTTTGTAATGGCTACTGAGACGACGACGACGGTTCCCACCCAGCCCATCGTGCCCGCGGCGACGGAACGCCCCGAGCGCGGCGGCGATCGCGGACAGGGCGGCGACCGCCGCGGCCCGCGCCGCGGCCCGCGCCGCGACAACCCCCGCGAAGAGGGCGGTTTCAAGGAGACCGTCGTCACGATCAACCGCGTGGCCAAGGTCGTCAAGGGCGGCAAGCGCTTCTCGTTCTCCGCGCTCGTCGTCGTCGGCGACGCGGCCGGCAAGGTCGGCTACGGCATGGGCAAGGCCAAGGACGTCCAGGCCGCCATCCTGAAGGGCAACGCCCACGCCCGCAAGGCCCTCATCAGCTTCCCGATCGTGCCGGAAGGCACGATCCCGCACGAGATCGTCGCGAAGTTCGGCTCCGCCAAGGTCTGGATGAAGCCCGCGACCCCCGGTACCGGCGTCATCGCCGGCGGCGGCGTGCGCGCGGTCCTCGAGGCCGCCGGCGTCAAGAACATCCTCACCAAGAGCCTCGGCTCGTCGAACGCCTTCAACATGGTCGGCGCGACGTTCGAGGCCCTCAAGCTCCTTCGCACGAAGGAAGACATCATCAAGCTCCGTGGAAAATAAAGTGGCCAACTCTAAAATAAAAGTCGCCCAGTCGATTACCCTCGGAAACCTCGAGCCCGTCCCCGGCTCGCGCCGCCGCCCGATCCGCCTCGGCATGGGCGAAGGCTCCGGCACCGGCCAGACCGCCACGCGCGGTCAGAAGGGCCAGCGCTCCCGCTCGGGCGACGGCAAGCTCGTCGGCTTCGAGGGCGGCCAGACGCCCCTGATCCGCCGGATCCCCAAGCGCGGCTTCACCAACGGTCTCTTTAAGATCGAGTACCAAGTGATAGACCTCGGCACCCTCGACCGCGTGTTCAAGAACAAGGCCGAGATCACGCTCGAGGACCTGCGCATCCACAACCTCATCAAGGGCCGCAAGCCCGTCAAGATTCTCGCCGACGGCGAGCTCAAGCGCGCCATCAAGGTCAGCGCCCACGGCTTCTCCGCCAGCGCCAAGGAAAAGATCGAGAAGGCCGGCGGCAAGGCCGAGGTCGTCAAGGCCGTGAAGGCCTAAGCGATGCGCGGACTCGGCGACATCTTCGAGATCCCGGAACTGCGCAAGCGCGTGCTCTTCACGCTCGGCGCGATCGCGGTATTCCGCATCGGCGCGTCCATCCCGATACCCGGGGTCAACGGCGACGCCATCCGCGCGATCTTCAACGCCCAGCAGAGCAGCCTTCTCGGCTTCCTGAACACGTTCTCGGGCGGCGCCCTCGGACGCTTCTCGATCTTCTCGATGGGCGTGGTCCCCTACATCAACGCCTCCATCATCATGAGCCTGCTGCAGGGCGCGCACGTCCTGCCCTTCCTCGACCGCCTGGCCAAGGACGGCGAGCTCGGCCGCCGCAAGCTCAACAGCTACACCCGCTACCTGACCCTCTTCCTCGCCGTCTTCCAGTCCTTCGGGCTGACGATCGCGATCACGAAGATGCAGGCCCCGGGCGGCATGCCCACCGTCACCGACCCGACCTGGTTCTTCTACTGCGTCACCGTCCTGACGATGACGGCCGGCACGATCTTCGTCATGTGGCTCGGCGAGCAGATCACCGAGCAGGGCATCGGCAACGGCGTCTCGCTGCTGATCTTCACCGGCATCGTCGAGCGGCTCCCGGCCGCCGGCTACAGCCTCTTCGAGCTCGTCCGCCTCGAGGAGATCAACCTCTTCTCCGCCATCGCGATCGTCGCCGCCCTGGCGGCGGTCATCGTCGTGGTCGTCTGGGTCGAGACCGCGCAGCGCAAGATCCCCGTCCAGTACGCCAAGCGCATGGTCGGCCGCAAGATGTACGGCGGCTCGCAGAGCTACCTGCCCCTCAAGGTGGACCAGAGCGGCGTCATCGCCGTCATCTTCGCGCTCTCCCTGCTGTCGGTCCCGGTCACCATCGCGACCTTCATGCCCAACGTCCAGCGCGGCGAGGGCATCATGCGCTTCTTCCAGGGCGGCAACTACGTCTACGACGCCGTCTACGCGGCCCTCATCATCTTCTTCTGCTACTTCTACAACTCGGTCTCGATCAACCCGGTCGACCTGGCGGAGAACATGAAGAAGTCCGGCGGCTTCATCCCGGGCATCCGTCCCGGCGAGCCCACCGCCAAGCACATCGAGTGGATCCTCGAGCGCATCACCCTCGGCGGCGCCCTGTTCGTGGCCGTGATCGCGATCATGCCCGACATCATGAAGCGCGAGTTCAGCGTCCCCTTCTTCTTCGGCGGCACCTCGCTGCTGATCGCCGTCGGCGTCGCCCTCGACACGATGGGCCAGCTCGAGGCGCACCTGATCATGCGCCACTACGAGGGCTTCCTCAAGAAGGGCCGCATCCAGGGACGCTGGTTCAACGTCGGCTCGGGAGTCTCTCAGTGATCGTGATACTGCTCGGCATGCCCGGTTCCGGGAAAGGGACCCAGTCCAAGCGCTTGGCCGAAAAGTACGGCTTCCAGCATCTCGCCACCGGCGACATCTTCCGCGCGGAGATCGCCCAGAAGACCGCGATCGGCGTGAAGGCCCAGGACTACCTGAAGAACGGCAAGCTCGTCCCCGATTCGATCGTCATCGAGATGGTCGCCGGCAAGATCGAGACCGGCGGGAAGTACCTCCTCGACGGCTTCCCGCGCACCATCGAGCAGGCCCAGGGCCTCGCCGAGATGCTCAAGCGCGTGGGCTCCGCCGTCGACCTCGTCGTCTTCCTCACCTTGCCCAAGGAAGAGGCGATCCGCCGCATGGCCTCCCGCCGCACCTGCTCGAACTGCGGCGAGGTGTTCAACACGATCTCCCGCCCCACCGCGGTGGAAGGCGTCTGCGACAAGTGCTCCGGAAAGGTCGTCCAGCGCGAGGACGACACCGAGGCCACCGCGGCCAAGCGCCTGATGGTGTTCGAGGACCTGACCCACCCGCTCGTCGCCTACTACAAGTCCGAGGCCGCCTTCCACGAGGTGGACGCCGCCCAGACCCCCGCCCAGGTCGAGGCCGCGCTCTCGGCCGTGATCGATTCCGCGAAGGCGTCCCGGTGACCATGCTGATGAACAAGGCCGTCGAGGTGAAGACCCGCGAGGAGCTGGCGCTCATGCGCCAGGCCGGCGGCGTCGTCGCCGACATCCTCGTCCAGCTCAAGGGCCTCGTCAAGCCCGGCATGACCACGGGCGAGATCGACGCGTTCTGCCGCGAGGAGCTCAAGAAGCGCGGCGCCAAGCCCGCCTTCCTCAACTACCACGGCTTCCCCGGCGTGATCTGCGTCTCCATCAACTCCGAGATCGTCCACGGCATCCCCTCGGACAAGCGCGTCCTCAAGGAAGCCGACATCGTCGGCCTCGATTTCGGCGCCGTCATCGACGGCTGGTACGGCGACTCCGCGATCACCGTCGCCATCGGCAAGATCTCTCCCGAGGCGCAGCGCCTCATGGACGTGACCCGCGAGTGCCTGGAGCGGGGGATGGCCGCCGTCAAGAACGGCAACCGCATCGGCGACGTCGGCTTCGCGATCCAGTCCCACGCCCAGGCGAACGGCTACACCTTGGTCCGCGAGTTCGTCGGCCACGGAATCGGCCGCGCCCTGCACGAGGAGCCGCCCGTCCCCAACTACGGCAAGGCCGGGACCGGCGGACGCCTGAAGACCGGCATGACGATCGCCATCGAGCCGATGGTGAACATGGGCGGCCCCGAGGTCGCCACCCTCGGCGACGGCTGGACCGCCGTGACCAAGGACGGCAAGCTGTCCGCTCACTTCGAGCACACGGTGGCCGTCACCGACACGGGCTACGACATCCTGACCTTGCCCACGATTTAACATGACGAAAGAAGAGAAGATAGAAGTCGAAGGCCGCATTTTGGAGGCGCTCCCGAACGCGATGTTCCGCGTCGAGATCGCCCCCAGCAAGGTCGTTCTGGCGCACATCTCCGGCAAGATGCGCATGCACTACATCAAGATCCTGCCCGGAGACAAGGTCCGCATCGAGCTGTCCCCTTACGACCTCACGCGGGGACGCATCACTTACCGGGAGTAACGACATGAAAGTCAGAGCGAGCGTCAAACCCATTTGCCAGAAGTGCAAGATCGTGAAGCGTAACGGCGTCGTCCGCGTGCTGTGCTCGAACCCGAAGCACAAGCAGCGGCAGGGCTAGTTTTAAACAAAGGATAACGGAGAAAAAGCATGGCGCGTGTAGCGGGAGTCGATCTTCCCAAGAATAAGCGTATCGACGTGGCGCTTCAGTACCTTTACGGCGTGGGCGAGACCCGCGCGAAGGTGGTGATCGCGAAGCTCAACGGCATGGTCAAGCCCGACACCCGGGTCAAGGACCTCACCGAGGAGCAGGTCGTGCTCATCAACAACCTCCTGCTCAAGGATTTCAAGGTCGAAGGCGAGCTCCGCCGCGAGACCCTCGCGAACATGGCGCGCCTCACCGAGATCGGCTCGTTCCGCGGCCACCGCCATCGCCGCAACCTGCCGTGCCGCGGACAGCGCACGAAGACGAACGCGCGCACCCGCCGCGGCCGCCGCAAGACGGTCGGCGTGGGCAAGGCCGCCTCGCCCACGGGCAAAGCGTAAGGATTTAGGAGAAAGTAAATTAGGGCCGACGAAAAAACGACTCCCGCCGCGGCGAAGGCAGCCCCTTCCGCGGCACCCCGCAAGAAAGCCTGGAAGTCCCTGACCTTCGCGAAGGTCCACATCCAGTGCTCCTTCAACAACACCATCGTGTCGCTCACCGACGACCGCGGCGACGTGCTCATCTGGGCCACCGCCGGCGGCTCGGGCTTCCGCGGCACGAAGAAGGGCACGCCCTTCGCGGCCGGCGTCACGGCCAAGAAGGTCGCCGACCGGGCCGTCCAGCTCGGCGTCAAGCAGGTCGCCGTTTTCATCAAGGGCCCCGGACCGGGCCGCGAGACCGCGGTGCGGTCGCTCGGTTCCGCCGGTCTGATGGTCATCAGCCTTAAGGACGTCACGCCGATGCCGCACAACGGCTGCCGCCCGCCCAAAGCGAGGAGAGTCTAGTTTTATGGCCCGTTATACCGACGCCGTCTGCAAGTTGTGCCGCCGCGAGCAGCAGAAGCTCTTCCTCAAGGGCGACAAGTGCTACACGAAGTGCGTGCTCGAGAAGCGCCCCGGCATCCCCGGCATGGCGAAGCCTCAGCGCGGCAAGCCTTCCGCCTTCTCGATCCGTCTGCGCGAGAAGCAGAAGCTCCGCCGCATGATCCAGATGAACGAGCGCCCGTTCGAGCGCGCGGTCACCAACGCGACGGCCGCCCGCGAGGCGTCCGGCGACGCGCTGCTGCGCGGCCTGGAGCTCCGTCTCGACAACATCGTCCGCCGCATGGGCGTGGCGACGTCGATCAAGACGGCTCGCCAGCTCGTCCTGCACGGGCACGTCAAGATAGGCGGCAAGGTCGTCGACATCCCCTCGTTCCCGGTGAAGACCGGCAGCGTGGTGTCCGTCAACGTCAAGCTGAAGGAGAACGTCGGCGTCAAGCTGAGCCTCGAGACGGCCAAGAAGCTCAGCAACCGCCCCGCCTTCCTCGAGTTCGATGAGACCGCTCTTTCCGCGAAAGTGCTCCGCATCCCGGAGCGCGGCGAGACGTCCTTCCCCATCAACGACCAGTTGATCATCGAATATTACTCGCGATAAATCGCGAGTAACTTTCTTCAATAAACGCACTGAAATTAGTTTCCGGAGAACAAGAGAATGGCTTATAAAGAACTGATCCTGCCGCAGAAGCTGTCCGTCGACGAGAAGTCGATGTCGGACAGCTACGCGAAGTTCGTCGCCGAGCCGTACGAGCGCGGCTACGGGCACACTGTCGGCAACGCGCTGCGTCGCGTGCTGCTCTCCTCCCTCGAAGGCGCGGCCGTCACCGCGGTCCGCATCGAGAAGGCGACGCACGAGTACCAGGCTCTCCCGGGCGTGAAGGAGGATGTGATGAACATCCTGCTGAACCTCAAGAAGCTGCGCGTGAAGCTGTTCTCCAACGGCCCCGAGACCGTCTACCTGTCCGTCAGCAAGGAAGGCGTGGTCACCGCGAAGGACATCCAGGGCAACGCGAACGTCGAGGTCGTCAACAAGGACCTCGTGATCGCGCACCTCGAGACGGGCGGCAAGATCGACATGGAGATCGAGGTCTCCAAGGGCCGCGGCTACGTCCCCGCCGAGGAGCTCCGCCAGCAGAACCAGTGGGCCGCGGGCTTCCTGCCCGTCGACGCGCTGTTCTCTCCCGTCGTCAAGGTGCACTACGACGTCGAGAACGCCCGCGTCGGCCAGGTGACCGACTACGACCGCCTGATCCTCGAGATCTGGACGGACGGCTCGCTGAACCCCGCCGAGGCGCTGATCCAGTCGTCGAAGCTGCTGCGCGAGTCGCTCAACATCTTCATCCCCGAGGAGGAGCAGGCGGCCGAGGCGGCCGCCGGCGGCCTTTCCGACGGCTCGTCGTCCGACAGCGTCGTGTCCCTCGCCGGCCTCGACCCGAAGCTGCGCGAGATCCTCAACCAGCCGATCGAGATGATCGAGCTGTCCAGCCGCGCGTCGAACTGCCTCAAGGTCGCCCGCATCCGCACGATCGGCGAGCTCGTGGGCAAGCGCGACGAGGAGCTCCTGGCCGTCAAGAACTTCGGCAAGAAGTCCCTCGACGAGATCAAGGACCGCCTGAAGGACATGGGCCTGTCGCTCGGCATGCAGGTCGGTCAGCTCGGCTGATTCGCGAACTAAAAGAACGGAGTTAATTTATGGCGTCTAAAGCACTCGGTCGTCGTCAGCTCGGCATCACCAGCGCGCATCGCCGCGCGCTGCTGCGGAACATGGCCACCAGCCTGTTCAAGCACGAGCGCATCGAAACCACCATCGCCAAGGCGAAGGAGCTCCGGCCGTACGCCGAGAAGCTGATCACCAACGCGAAGAAGGGCGAGCACTTCATGGTGCGCCGCCAGATCCAGGACAAGGTCGTCTACAAGAAGCTGTTCGAAGTCCTGGCTCCCCGGTACGCCCAGCGCCCCGGCGGCTACACCCGCATCCTCAAGATCGCTCCGCGCATCGGCGACAACGCCAAGCTCGGTCTGATCATGCTCGTGTCTTAATAGAAGAAGAAAAGACACGGCTTTTGGGGTCTGGACTGTTTCCGGAAACAGTCGACTCGCGCCGGAGCGAGTTCAGCGGTAGGGCGTCGAAAAAGGTAAGATAAATAATGCTCGATTTTCTCTTCAGCCTGTTCTCGAACGACATGGGCCTCGACCTGGGCACCGCCAACACCCTGGTCTATGTCAAAGGTCAGGGAATCGTGCTGCGGGAGCCCTCGGTGGTCGCCATCGACCGCGAGACGCGCCGCGTGCTCGCCATCGGCGCGGAGGCCAAGCGCATGCTCGGCCGCACGCCGGCGTCGATCATCGCGGTCCGGCCGCTTCGCAACGGCGTCATCGCCGACTTCGAAGTGACGCAGGAGATGATCAAGTACTTCATCCGTAAAGTCCACAACAGGCGCTCACTTTTGCACCCTCGCGTCGTGATCGGAATCCCTTCCGGCATCACGGAAGTCGAGAGGCGCGCCGTGCAGGAATCGGCGGAGCAAGCGGGAGCCCGTCGCGTGTATCTCATCGAGGAGCCCATGGCCGCGGCCATCGGGGCCGATTTACCCATCTCCGAGCCCCACGGTAATTTTATCGTCGACATCGGTGGCGGCACGACCGAGGCGGCCGTCATCTCTCTCGGCGGCTTGGTTGTTTCTAAATCCCTCGACATCGCCGGCGACGAGATGGACGAAGCCGTTATCATGCACTTTAGACGCAAGTACAACCTCCTGATCGGCGAGACGACCGCCGAAGAGGTCAAGATCCAGATCGGATCGGTCTTCCCGCTGAAGGAAGAGAAGACCATGGAAGTGAAGGGCCGGGATCAGGCCACCGGCTTGCCGAAGACGGTCTTGATCACGTCGGAAGAGGTGCGCCAGTCGCTCATGGAGCCGGTGCAGCTCATCCTCGACGTGATCAAGAACACGCTGGAGGAGACTCCGGCGGAATTGGCTGCGGATTTGGTGGACCGGGGCATCATGCTCGCGGGCGGCGGATCCTTGCTGAGAGGTCTTCCCGACCTCATCCGGCAGGAGACCGAGCTGCCCGTGCATCGCGCCGCGGACCCCTTGAGCTGCGTTGCGCTCGGGACGGGGAAGTTCCTGGAAGAGCTCGATCATATCGACGATCGGCGCCCGGACTTCGTCACGTCCTATCGAGACCGCTCGTAAGAGCGGTCGTCCCCGGCCGAAAAACCGTCCATCGTGACGTGCCGAACCTCCGGGCCTAGGCCTTAGCCTAGGGTCCGGTCACATGCAACGCGAAACGCGTATCGCCAACATCGTCCTGGGCGCCTTATCGGCGCTCTCGCTCCTGTTTCTGTCCCTGCCCTTGTCGACGCCGGTGCGTTCGTTCAAGGCCGGGGCGGGATATCTCTTCGACCCCCTCGCCTATCACGGCGAGGCGGGCTATCAGCGCATCTCCGGCCTGCCCGCCCGGGTCGCCCAGCTGCTCCGGGCCGACATCGAGAACGAGAGCCTGCGCGCGGAGCTGCGGCGGGGGGAGTGGCTGTCGACGACCGTCTCGGCCCTCTCGCTGGAGAACGAGCGCCTGCGCCGCGCGCTCGTGCTGAAGGCCCCCGTGGGCCGCTTCCCCGCCTGGGTCCACGTCATGGAGCGCGACCCGATCCACTGGTACCGCAGCCTCGTCGTCGACGCCGGCTCCGACCGCGGCGTCGCCCTCAACGACCCCGTGCTCGGGCCGCGCGACGGCCGTCTCGTGGCCGTGGGCCGGGTCGTCGACGTGCGCCCGAACATGTCGACGGTGCTGCTGCTCACCGACGAGCTCTCCGCGGCGGCCGCCTATCTGTCCTCCGGGACCCTGGAAGGCCTCGTGCAGGGCCAGGACGGCCCGCGCCTGCGCATGAACTACCTCAACGCCGAGGCGAGCCTGTCGGAGGGGGACTCGGTCTACACCTCGCCGACGAGCGCGACCTTCCCCCCGGACGTGCTCATCGGCCGCGTCGCGCGCGTCAACCCCCGCGATCCCTTCCTCACCTTCCAGTCCGTCGAGGTCACGCCCGCCGCCGACGCCTCCTCGCTCCAGGAGCTGATGATCCTGCGCGCCAAGCCCCTCGAGGGCGAGGGCAAGCCTCCGGTGTACGTGCCGCCGCCC
>JACPOW010000085.1 GCA_016191335.1 Elusimicrobiota bacterium
ATACTCGGCGCGTGGCGACCTGACTATATCAAGTCAGCCGGATACTGAGATAGGCTCTAAGTGCCCCTGGTTCCATGGAAATGAACACCCACGATGTCTATCTGTATGCTTCCGGCGAACGGTTCGATGCCGACCGCTTCGCCCAGGGCCTTCCTCGTCCATTGCGCGGAGAGGTCCGCCCATTCTTCAGCATGATCGGAGGCCAGAAGCGAATCGCTGGTCGCTATTGGATTTCGTCGGTGTCTAAAGTCCCGGCTCCACTGGTCGTCGAAACGGTCGGTGGCCTCCTCGATGAGTATCGTCCGCATCTATCTGCCGCGCGTGAAGGTGGGGCGGACAAGATCTCCGCGAAGATCTTTGGTCCAGCCCTAAGTCGTGAGTTCATATTCACTGATAAGATCCGCCTCCTGCTGCGTGAGATTCAGGGCGAAATTGATTTCTCCCACCCTGCTCCGGAATGAGGCGGCCTCGCACAGATGAAAGGAAGCATGCAATGTCCCAGGAGATGAAAAAGCGCAAGATCGCTCCTACTATATGATCCGCCTTCGCGCCCCGTCGAGCCTGTCCTGGAAGCTGCTGGCGGCCATCCTGCCGCCGGTGCTCCTCGCCGTGAGCGGGATCGTATGGTTCCAGTACTTCATGGCGCGCCGCGAGATCCTCGAAGCGATCAACAAGGAGACGGCGTCCGTGGCGAAGCGCCTCTCGTCCGATATCGACGAGCTCTTCGACCAGCGCCGGCGCGACATCCTCACCTTGGCGGAGACGCCGCTGATCGCGGACTACTACCGCAACGTGGACTTCGGCCTGCTCGACGAAGCCGGCGCCTACCGCAAGGAGCTCGAGCGCTACCTGAGGAACTTCTCCGCGCGCACCGGCGTCTATGCGCGCATCCTCTACCTCGACGCCAAGGGCGTCGTCGTGGCCGGCGCAGGGGCGCCCGTGCTAGCCCTGCCCGCGGGCCGGCCCCGCGCCGCCTTCGTCAAGGCGCGCGAGGCGGGTCCGGGCGGGCTCTGGACTTCCGATATGGAGGATGAGGCCGGCGTGGGCCCCGTCGTCCGCTACGCGAAGCCCGTCTTCGACGACCTCGGCCGGTTCAAGGGCGTCCTGGCCATGTTCTACGATCTGTCCCCGCTGAGAGAGAAGCTTCGCGCGGTAGTCGTGGGCCGCCGGGGCCGCGCGTACGTCATGGCCGAGAACGGCCGGCGCGTCGAGGGCCGTCCCGCGATCGAGGGGGGGCTCGAGCTCATGACGGCGAGGAGCGCTCTCAGGGGACGCCCCTGGAGCGTCACCGTCGAGGCGCCGCTCGACGACTTCCTGGGCCCGCTGCGGAAGGTGCGCAACGCGGCGCTCCTGACCACCTTGTTAGGCCTCGGAGGACTCGTCGTCATCCTCCTGCTGCTGGTCCGATCGATCACCCGCCCTATCGCCGCCTTGGTCGAGGCGGCGGGGAAGTTCGGAGCGGGAGACTTCTCCCAGCGCCTCCCGGACGAGGGGACCGACGAGCTCGGACGGCTGTCGGGGGCGTTCAACGAGATGGGAGAGAGTCTCGAGGGGCACCGCCGCCGGAACTCGGAGCTCCAATCCCAGCTGATCCAGGCGGAGAAGCTCTCCGCCGTCGGCACCTTGATCTCGGCGGTCGCCCACGAACTCAACAACCCTCTCGGCGCGATCTCCGGCTACGTGCAGCTGGCCCAGCTCGAGGATTGCCCGCCGTCGCTCCGGCGGGACCTCGGCCACGTCTACGCGAACGTCCTTCGGTGCCGCAAGGTCGTGGACAACCTCCTCTTCTTCGTCCGGCAGAGCAGCCATGAGCGAGGGAAGGTCGACTTGAACCGGGCCGTCGATTCGGCTCTGGAGCTGCTCGAGTACCGCCTCGTCAAGACGGACGACGTCCGCGTGACCAAGGAACTGTCCGGGACGGCGCCGCTCATCGTCGGGGATTTCCAGCAGATCGTCCAGATCCTCGTCAACCTGATCAACAACGCCTGCGACGCCATGTCCGGCGTCGCGCGCTATCCGGAGGGCAAGCGGCTGACCCTCCGCACCGGCACGGAGGGCGCGCGCGCGTACATACGGGTGTCGGACAACGGCCCCGGAGTCCCGCCCGAGGCGGCCGAGAGGCTGTTCCAGCCGTTCTTCACGACGAAGGAGCGGGGGCGCGGGACCGGCCTGGGACTGTCGATCTGCCGGCAGATCGCCAGGGAGCACGGGGGGGAGATATCCCTCGAGAACCGTCCCGGGCAAGGCTGCTCGTTCACCCTCGATCTGCCGGCGGGGCGGGTGGAGGACTTCGAACGCCTCGAGACCCCGGAGGCCCCGGTCCTCCATCCGGCGGTCCCGGGCAAGCGCGTTCTGGTGATCGACGACGAAGCGGACATGGCCGAGGTGATCTCGCGCCTGCTCCGGGAGGACGGCGACGAGGCGGAAGTCGCCCTCGGGGGGGCCGACGGCCTGAGGCTCCTCGAAGCCGGAGGGTACGACCTGGTCATCTCCGACATGGAGATGGAGGGGGTCAAAGGCGAGGACATCTTCGCGAGGCTGACCGCCGGGAGAGGCCGCTCGAGATCGGAAGTGCTGTTCGTCACGGGGGACATCCTCAATCCCAAGGTCCTCTCGTTCCTTTCGAAGACCGGATCCGAGTATCTCGCCAAGCCCTTCGACATCGACGACCTGCGCCAGGCCGTGCGGCGCCTGCTGGCCCGGAGCGTTGACCGCCCCGGTTGATTCCTGTTACAATGACCTTGATGCCCGCGATCAAAGCGAAGGCCGTCGCCGCCGGCGACAAGGCCCCCAACTTCTCCGCCGCCGACGAGACCGGCCGCACCTGGTCCCTCAAGGCGCTCAAGGGCAAGACCGTCGTCCTCTACTTCTACCCGAAGGACAACACGTCCGGCTGCACCACCGAGGCCTGCGACTTCCGCGACCGCTACGACGCCTTCGTCAAGAAGGGCGCGCGCATCCTCGGCGTGAGCCCCGACGCCGCGAAGTCCCACGCCGGCTTCAAGGCCAAGCACGGCCTCCCTTTCCCGCTCCTCGTCGACGAGGACAAGGACATCTGCCGGGCGTACGGCGTCTGGCAGGAGAAGTCGCTCTACGGCCGCAAGTTCATGGGCGTCGTGCGCTCGACCTTCGTGATCGGGCCCACGGGCCGAATCCTGCAGGCCGCGCGCAAGGTGTCCGTCGCCGGTCACGCCGAAGCCATCCTGGAGGCCGTCTAGAATGCCCGCTCCCCAGAACGACTCGCGCCGCGCCGCCCTCGTCAAAGGCGCGTCGAAGGCCAAGATCAAGGCGCTCATCAACCTCGATTCCTGCACCGGCTGCGAGGTCTGCATCGCCGTCTGCCCCGTCCCGTCCTGCATCGAGAAGTTCGGCGACGAGGAGCCCGCGGCCAAGGGTGTCTACGTCAACTACGACATCTGCATCGGCTGCAACCTGTGCGCCAAGGACTGCCCCTGGGACACGATCCGGATGGTCCCCACGCCCAGCGTCGCCTCCGACCAGACTTCCCTCGACTCCCAGCTCACGCACGACCACGCCGTCTTCCAGGCGCCCCAGCTCGTGCCCGAGGAGCTCCGCGGCTTCGTGAACAAGTCCCCGAAGAACGACCCGGCCGTCCTCGACCTGTTCGGCAAGCAGAACCCCGTCGTCCCGGGACTCATGAGCCCGAAGTAAGGCGCCTCCCCTCGGTGAACCCCTTTGGTGTATAATTTCTCGACGGTAAACACGCAAGGAGACTAACCGATAATGGGTAAGAAGCTGTTCGTGGGAGGCCTGCCGTACGAGACGAATGACGCCCAGCTCAAGGAGCTGTTCGCCGCGTGCGGGGTCGTGGTGAGCGCGAAGGTCATCATCGACAAGATGACGAACCGCTCGAAGGGCTTCGGCTTCGTCGAGATGTCCACGGACGAGCAGGCCCAGGCCGCTCTCCTGAAGTACAACAACTTCACCTTGGGCACCCGCCGAATCATGGTCAACGAGGCGCGCCCGATGGAGCCGCGCCCGGCCGGCGGCTACCCGCCCCGCCCCGCCTTCGGCGGCGGCGCGCCCGGCGGAGGCGCCCCCCGGCCCTCCGGCGGCTTCGGCGAGCGCAACCCGAACTTCGGCGCCGACAGCAAGGCCTTCTCCGACCGCAAGAACCGCTACGACAACAAGAAGAAGCCCCGCGGCGAGGGCTTCGAGAAGAAGGGCGGCTTCGGCGGCAAGGGCGGCAAGAAGGGGAAGAACGACGACGATTTCGACAGCGACGGCTGGTAGGCCGCCGGTGAGGCGCCTGCTGCCGGCGCTCCTCCTGCTCGCCGCGTGCGGCACCGCGGAGCGCCAGGAGTCCCTGTCCCGCTCTCCCTCGTTCCGGGCCCGCGCCGTGGCCGTCGCCGCGACGCGCGGCGCGCGCGGCAAGGGCGTGGAGATCTCCCGGGCCCTCGTGCGGCGCCTCGAGTCCCTGGGCCTGACCGCCTCCGCCCTCGAGGAGTCCGACAGCGTCCTGGCCGGCTCGGCGATCGGCCTCGAGGCCGCCCGCAACCCGCGCCTGCTCGACGAGATCCGCCGCGCGACCGGCGCCGACGCCGTCGTCTTCCTCTCGCTGGACCCTTCGTGGCGCGGGCTCGAGATCTCCGCCCTCGACGCGCGCACGGGCGACGCGGTGCTCCGCTCCGCCGCCCACCCTCGCGGCGACGCCTTCGCCGACGCCGCCGAGGTCGC
>JACPOW010000086.1 GCA_016191335.1 Elusimicrobiota bacterium
CTCACACCTGAAGGCGCTGGGCGTAGTGCGCCTGGCCGCCTCATGAAGGCCGCTATCCGAACCGCCGGATGCGTCACGCGCACGTCCGGTGGTGTGGGAGGGGGCGGGTAGGACGATCCTACCTGCCTCCTACCCGATTATGGCTAGGCCTTATGCCGTCCCCCGGCGTCCCTTACTGCCCAGGCCCTTGGACGGCGGCGGTGTTATGATTGAAAAGGTGAGACTTTTCACGAAGTCCGCGGCCCTGGCCGTCCTCCTGTCCGCGCCTATCCATGAGGCGGCGGCGCAGACCGTCGGACCGGCGAGCAAGGCGGGCGCGGCGTCCCTTCCGGCCGCGAGCGTCGTCCCGGCGTTGGGGCTGACGGCGGGAGCGCCTTCGCTCTCGCCGCTGAGCGTCCCGACCCCGGGCCTCGCGGCGTCGATCTTGCCCGCGCCGTCAATCGTGCCCGCGCCCGCGGTCGCGCCCGTCCCGGCCGCCGCGGCCGCCACTTTGTTCGCGCGCGCCGCTCTGATCCAGGCGATGGCCCCCGCTCCGGCGGAAGAGATGCCCGGACGCCTGAACGCGCTGTACGCCGGAGGCGCGATGAAGCGCGACCCGGACTCCGATCCCGTCTCCCCGGCGCCGGCCGCGCCGGCGGGCGTCGAAGGGCTCGTCGCGGAGTATCGCGCCGAGGGCCGGGCCGCGAGCGGTCGCAAGCTGCGCTTCACCGGAATCGGCGGCCGCGACGCCTACAACCCGACGGCCCCCTTCCTGACGCGCTTTCGCGGCAAGAAGATCGAGGTCCTGGCCGCCCGCGTCGAGGCGCGCGACAGCGAGGAGTCCGAGGTGATCTTCTTCGAGAGGACCCGCTCGGGCTGGCGCCCGCTCGCCGGCGCGCCGCGCCTGCGTCTGCAGGACCCTTTTGTCGCGAGGATCGGCGGCGAGTTCGTGATGGGCGGCGTCGAGACCTTCCCGAAGGACGGCGGCCTCGGCTATCGCACCGTCTTCTACCGCGGCGCCTCGCTGTCCTCGCTCAAGCGCTTCGCGCAGGGCCCCGACGGCATGAAGGACATCCGGCTGGCCGAGCTGCCGGACGGGAGGCTCCTCGTCGTCACTCGGCCGCAGGGCGCGGTCGGCGGCCGCGGCAAGATCGCGATGACGGTGCTCGACGGTCTCGGCTCGCTCGAGCCCGGCGCGGTCTCCCGCGCCGTCGTGCTCGAGGGCCTGTTCCGCGACGACGAATGGGGCGGCGCCAACGAGCTTCACGTCCTGAGCGACGGACGCGTCGGCGTGATCGGCCACGTCGCCCGTTTCGACGAGCGCGGCGGACGCCATTACTACCCGATGGCCTTCGCGCTCGATCCGGCGACCGGGCGGCGCACGCCGATGAAGATCCTCCTCGAGCGCGGCCGGCTCCCGGCCGGAGCGTCGAAGCGGCCCGACCTGGAAGACGTGCTCTTCAGCGGCGGCCTCGTCCGCGGCAGGAACGGCAGAGCCGCGCTCTACGTCGGGGCGGGCGACGCGGAGGCCTACCGCGTCGACATCGAGGATCCTTTCCCGGCCGCGCCGAGCGCGGGCGCGTCCGGCTTCAGCCGGAGCGACGAGCGCTTCCTCGACGAGGTCCAGCGCAAGGCCTTCCTCTATTTTTGGGAGCAGACCGACCCCGTCACGGGCCTGACCAAGGACCGGGCGGGGAATTTCGGCGGGACCGACCGCGGGATCGCCTCGATGGCGGCCACCGGCTTCGGCCTGACGGGCCTGACGATCGCGGAACGCCGCGGCTGGATCACGCGCGAGCAGGCCTACGCGCGGGCGCTGACGACCTTGCGGCACCTGAGAACCCGCCAGGCCCACGAGCACGGCTGGTTCCACCATTTCGTCGACGCCGCCAGCGGCGAGCCTTCGGCCCACGCCGAGGTGTCGTCGATCGACACGGCGCTCCTGCTGGCCGGCGCGCTCACCGTCGGGAGCCATTTCGCCGGCACCGAGGTCGAGCGTCTGGCGCGCGAGATCTACGAGCGCGTCGATTTCCCGTGGATGATGACCGACGGCGGCGCCAGGCCCGGGTCGCGCACGCTCTCGATGGGCTGGACGCCGAAGGGCTTCATCGCGGCCCGCTGGGACGCCTACAGCGAGCACCAGATCCTCTACATCCTCGGCCTGGGCTCGCCGACTTTTCCGCTGCCCGCCGAGTCGTGGCGGGCGTGGAAGCGCCCGGAGAAGGGCCCGCTGACCCAGGCGTCGGGGCCCCTGTTCACGCATCAGTACTCCCAGCTGTGGCTCGACCAGCGCGGCTGGAACGACGCGGGCCAGGACTACTTCGCCAACTCGGTGAAGGCGACTATGGCCCACCGCGACGCGGCGCTCGCCGCGCGCGGGGAATACGCGACGTACGGCCCTGATTGCTGGGGCCTGACCGCCTGCGACGGCCCCCTGGGCTACCGAGCCTACGGCGCCTACCCCAACGCGACCATCCAGGACGGGACCATCGCCCCGGCGGCGGCGGGCGGGTCGATGGCGCACACGCCGGCGCTCTCGGTCGCGGCCCTGCGTTCCATGAAGGCGAGGTACGGCGACCGCATCTGGGGGCGCTACGGCTTCTCCGACGCCTTCAACACCGACCCGCGCTGGCGGGAGCGCTTCAACGCCGACGGCCTGTGGCGCTCTCCGGACGCCGTCGGCATCGACCAGGGCGCCATCCTGCTGGCCGCCGAGAACGCCCGCTCCGGGGGCGTCTGGGCGGAGTTCATGGCCACCGAGCACGCCCGCCGGGCCTTCGAGAAGCTCGGCCGCTGAGCCGGGCTTGCCTCGCGTCAGATGAAATCGGCCGTCGATGATGTAAAATGCGGCCTATGAGCTTCCCTATCTCGCGCCCCCGCCGCCTGCGCTCCAGCCCCGCCCTTCGCGCCCTGATCCGAGAGACCGATCTGACCGCCAAGGACTTCGTGCTTCCCCTGTTCATCCGCCCCGGCAAGGGCGAGAAGCGCCCGATCTCGTCCATGCCCGGCCACTACCAGTACTCGGTGGACATGGCGGTCAAGGCCGCCGACGCCGCCGTGCGCGAGGGCATCCCGGGCCTCATCCTCTTCGGCATCCCCGACAAGAAGGACGGGAAGGCCACCGGCGCCTACGCCGACAACGGCATCGTGCAGAACGCGGTGAAGGCGATCAAGGACAAGCACCCCAACCTCCTGATGATCGCCGACCTGTGCTTCTGCGAGTACACCGACCACGGCCACTGCGGCATCGTCAAGGACGGCAAGGTCTTGAACGACCCGACCTTGGCGCTCTCGGCGAAGACCGCCGCGTCGCAGGCGAAGGCCGGCTTCGACGTCATCGCGCCCTCGGGCATGATGGACGGCCAGGTCGCCGCGATCCGCAAGTCCCTCGACGAGCACGGCTACGGCGACACGCCCATCCTCGCCTACGCCGCGAAGTACGCGAGCGCTTTCTACGGGCCGTTCCGCGAGGCCGCCGAGAGCCCGCCCAGCTTCGGCGACCGCTCCGGCTATCAGATGGACCCGGCCAACTTCGACGAGGCGATGCGCGAGGTGGCGCTCGACGTCGAGGAGGGCGCGGACATGGTGATGGTCAAGCCCGCCCTGCCCTATCTCGACGTGCTGAAGGCGGTGAAGGTCCGATTCGGCCTGCCCACCTCGGCCTACCAGGTGTCGGGCGAGTTCGCGATGATCAAGGCCGCGGCCGCCAACGGCTGGATCGACGAGAAGAAGATGGCCCTCGAGTCGCTGATGTCGATCAAGCGCGCCGGCGCCGACTTCATCCTGACCTACTACGCCCTGGAGGCCGCCAAATGGCTCGCCTGAAGAAGAACCCCCGTCCGACGGACATGAAGAAGATCTTCGCCCGCGCGCGCCAGTCGCTCGTCGGCGGCGTCAACTCGCCGGTGCGCGCGTTCAAGTCGGTCGGCGGCACGCCTTTGTTCGTGCACGGCGGCTCCGGCGCGTACCTGTTCGCCGACGACGGGAAGTCCTACCTGGACTTCTGCCTGTCGTGGGGGCCGCTGATGTTCGGCCACGCCCGGCGCGAGCTCGTGCGGGCGGCGCAGGACGCGGTCGCGCGCGGCTCGACGTTCGGCGCGGCGACGCAGGCCGAGGTGAACCTGGCGGAGCGCATCAAGAAGGCGCTGCCGTCGATCGAGCTGCTGCGCATGACCAGCTCCGGCACCGAGGCGGGCATGAGCGCGGCGCGCGCGGCCCGCGCGTTCACCGGCCGGGACCTGATCATCAAGTTCGCGGGCTGCTACCACGGCCATTTCGACAGCCTGCTCGTGGCGGCGGGCTCGGGGGCGACCACCTTGGGCGTGCCCGACTCGGCCGGCGTGCCGAAGAGCTTCGCGGCGACGACCATCGTGGTGCCGTTCAACGATCTGACGGCGGTCGAGAACGCGTTCAAGAAGAACAAAAACAAGATCGCCGCTATCTTCGTCGAGCCCATTCCGGCCAACATGGGAGTGGTCTTCCCGAACAAGGGATTCCTAGAAGGCCTTCGGCGCATCACCAAGCGTGAGAAGGCGCTGTTGATCTTCGACGAGGTCATCACCGGCTTCCGCGTCTGCTACGGCGGCGCGCAGACCCTCTACAAGATCAAGCCCGACCTCACCGTGCTCGGCAAGATCATCGGCGGCGGCATGCCGATGGGCGCCTACGGCGGGCGGCGCGACGTCATGTCGGTGATCTCCCCGGAAGGCCCGGCCTATCAGGCCGGCACCCTCTCGGGCAACCCGGTCGCGGTGGCGGCCGGCACGGCGATGCTCGACCTGCTGCACTCCGAGTCGCCGTACAAGCGCATGGCCCAGCTCGCGGACTACATGTGCGAGGGCCTGCGGCGCGTGTCGCTGCGCTCCGGCGTGCCCCTGCGCATCCAGTCCATCGGCTCGATGTTCACGCCCTTCTTCCTCGAGGGCGTGGTCACCGACTACGCCTCGGCGATGAAGGCCGACAAGGCGGCCTACGGGCGCTACTTCCACGGGATGATCAAGCGCGGCGTGTACCTGCCGCCGGCCCAGTGGGAGGCGGCGTTCGTCTCCTACGCCCACACCGAGAAGGACCTCAACTTCGCCATCGGGGCGGCGTCGGAAGCGTTCAAGGAGATCTAAACTCGCGAGCCGCGGCGGACAATCCGCAAGGATAGTCCGCCGCCGTCTTTTTGGGGGCGGAATCAGGCGTTGACAAGGTTGCGCCCTTCCTCAATACTATGGCGTCCCGGAGCGCCCATGAGCGAACAACCCGATCCGCAGCCCCAAAAGTCGAAAGCCGACGCCGCGCCCAAGGCCGCGTCCGCGCCCCAAGGCCTCGACCCTTCCCGCGCCTCCGCCTACGTGCCGCTGCCGGGCCAGCCGGCGGCAAAGGGGAGGGGGATGCTGGTCCTCGCCGCTTTGATCGCCGCGGGGGCCCTGGCCGGGACCGCCATCCATTACCGCCAGCCGTCGGGGCCCGCGCCGGCCGCGATCGCCGCCGGCCAGGAGGACAAGGTCCTCACGGTGACCGACGCCGACCTCAACGCGGCCGCCACCGAGCGCCTGCGCAATTCCCCGGCTCCCGCCGCGGCGGCCGCCGGCGCGGCCGTCGCGATGGGAGGAGACCCGGCGGCGCCGCAGACCCCCGCCGCCGCCGCGCCCGCCGCTCCGCTTCCCGCCGGGCCGGCGCCCGCCGTGCCCGCGGAGAACCGGGCCTCCTCGCCGCTGCCCGTCGTGCCGCCCGAGCTGATGTCGCCGGCGGCGACCGCCCCGCAGTCGGTGCTGACGCCGAGGGGGCAGGAGGCGGTGCGCTCCGACGGCTGGTCGATGTTCTCGATGCGGCTCATCGACGACGTGGACCAGGACGGCGACGTGGTGCAGATCTCCGTCGACGGCGTGCCGGTGTCGTACCTGGCCCTGACCCACGCGGGGGCGACGCTCGAGATCCCGCTCAAGAAAGGCGAGTCGCACCGGGTGACGGTCACGGCGGTGCGCGACGGCGTCGGCGGCGTGACCCTCGGCCTGCAGACCTCGGCCGGGACCGTCGTCTCGCGCCGGATGCTGGTCGGCGAGAGCGACAGCTGGACCATCGACTACAAGTGAAATCGAGCTCCACTCATCCCCTCTTCGTCCTGATGGCCGTCATGGCCATCGGCGGCACCTTGATCGCGGTGAAGCAGCGCGCCCCCGAGGCGCTGCCGTGGATCTTCGCGCTCGCCGGGGTCGGGATGATCTACCGCTTCTGGGCGGTCTCGCAGGAGGACGCGGCCGCGCGCGGCGAGGGCCTCGTCGACCACGAGGTCCTGCGCAAGATGCGCCTGCGCGACTACGGCAGCTGGATCAAGGAGAACGTGCGCGGGCAGGACGAGGCGGTGGACCTGATCGTGCACAGCATCCAGCGAGGCCTCGAGCTCGCCCGGCCCGGGCGGAGCCTGGGCTCCTTCCTGCTCGTCGGCCCGACGGGCACGGGCAAGACATTCCTCGCGCAGATGACGGCCATGGCCCTGTGGCCGGAGAAGGAGCCGGTGGTCCTGCGCATGAACCAGTTCAAGGACCCGCACGACCTGCAGGGCCTGCTGGGCGCGACGGGCGGCGCGGAGACCGGCTCGCTGACCGGGGCCCTGCTCGAGGACCCGTACCGCGTGGTGCTGCTCGACGAGATCGACAAGTGCCATCCCGACGTGCTGCACGGCCTGTTCGAGGCGCTCGACGGCGGGCGCGTGCGTGACCGGTCCTCGTCGAAGATGGTGGACTTCAGCGGCTGCGTGTTCTTCGCCACCTGCAACGCGGGCGCGGAGCGCCTGCGCGCGCTCAAGAACGACGACGCCTCCTCGTTCGCCGCGCGGGCGCGCGACGCGCTGATGAAGGAGGGCGGTTTCGAGAAGGCCTTCCTCGCCCGCTTCAGCGAGATCGTGCTGATGGACGCGCTGGCTCCCATCCACATCGCCGAGATCGCCTGCCTGCAGATCGCCAAGCAGTGGCGGGAGCAGGGCATCGTGGTCAGCTACCTCTCGCCGGAGCTGCTCGCGCGCGCGGTCGCGCTCAACGCCGAGTTCGGGGAGTACGGCGTGCGCCAGCTCACGCGCTGCCTGCGCCGCATGATGGACCCGCTGCTCGAGGAGGCGCGCCAGAAGGGCTCGAGCGCCGTGTCGCTGGGGCTCGACCCGCACACCGGCGGGGCGGTCCTGGGGCTGGCGAGGGAGCGGCCGTGAAGAAGCGCCTGCTCAAGGACACCTGGTTCCAGATGTTCGCCGCCGTCGGAGGCGTGGCCTACGTGGTCTCCGTCCTGGGCACCGCGTCGTCGCGCCACGAATCCCTGCCGCCCCCCGCGGCGCCCGCGGCGGCGTCCGCCCCCGCGCCCGCCGCGCCCGTCGCGGCCCCCGCGGAGGTCATCACCCCGCCGGCGCCCGCCTCGTCGGACCTCGCGACCTATCGGGACCCCTCGTCGCTGGTCATGGGCCCGGCCGCGCAGCCGCCGAGCCCCGTCGCGCCGCCGCCTCCGCCGAGGGGGATCACCTTGACGGGCTCCGGCGTGGGGAACACCCAGGGCATCGTCGGCGCCCCGGCCGGAGGCATGGGAACGATCAACGCCCTGCTGAACAACCTCATGGGCGTGCCCCAGGCCGCGCAGGCGCCCGCGACGGCCGGGCAGGCGGCCCGGGCCGCGCTCCCTCCTGCGCTGCGCGTGACGCCGTCGCGGGTCGGCATCTTCACGGTGGGACCCGCCGGCATGGCGGGGGTGGACACCTCGAGCTTGCGCGACGCGGTGTTCAGCGCGGCGGACGGCGACCTCATCCTGGTCAAGCCCGGCAGCTACGAGGGCCCGGTCGAGGTCGGCGGCAAATCCATCCGCATCCGCGGCACCGGCTCCTATCCGGGCGCCGTCACGGTGAGCTGGACCGGCCCCGGCGCGACGATCAGCGTGCGCAACGGCGGCCTCGAGCTCGAGAAGGTCCTCGTCGAGCGCGGCTCCCATTTCGAGTACCCGAAGACCGAGCCGGGCGGGGCCGTCTACGCCGTCGCGTCGGCCCTGA
This sequence comes from Elusimicrobiota bacterium, assembly GCA_016191335.1. Taxonomy (GTDB): domain Bacteria; phylum Elusimicrobiota; class Elusimicrobia; order UBA1565; family UBA9628; genus GWA2-66-18. Next base: position 7,991 of record JACPOW010000086.1, read on the forward strand.
CGGTGCGCAACGCGCAGATCAACAGCAACGACTCCGCCGCGCCGCCGCTGATCGTCGAGCAGGGCGGCGGGAGCGCGCGCCTCACTGTCGAGGACGTCCGCCTCACCGGCTCGTCGGCCAACGTCCTCATCCGGGGGGCGGTCAAGGCGAAGTTCACGCTGACGACCTTCGACGCGTACACGCGGCCGCTCGCGGCCTGGATCGACTCGGCCGTCGAGCTCGTGGACTGCCGCTTCCTCGACACCACGGCGGAGATCGTGATCCTCGCCTACGAGGGCGCGCGGGTGACGGTGACGGGCAAGCAGAAGCCTCGCATCGTCACGACGCGCGGCGCCGAGGCGACGGGGTACGAGGACAGCTTCGGCGTGAGGCGGGCGGCGATCGCGCGCGGCGGCTTCGTGCGGGACATCTTCCGGCGCGGGCGCCGGGCCGGGACTTTGCCATGAGGAGACAACGGTGAGCGACCTTTCCAAGATGACGGACTGGACCAAGCTCCAGGGCATGCTCAAGGCCTCGGACTCGGAGAGCAAGCGCTTCACGGTCGACGAGGCCAAGCTCGTCGAGCACCTGCGCTCGCGCGTGAAGGGCCAGGACGAGATCGTCGAGGACGTGGCGCGCCTCATCCGCCTGAGCTGGATGAAGGACAAGCGCACGCGGCCGGTGTGCAACCTCCTGTTCCTCGGGCCGACGGGCACGGGCAAGACCGAGCTGGCGAAGGCCATCTGCGAGTACCTGTTCGGCGACGAGCAGGCCCTGCTGCGCTTCGACTGCTCCGAGCTGGCCAGCGCCGAGATGGGCAAGTCCCGCCTGACGGGCGCGTCCTCCGGCTACGTGGGCGCCGAGCAGGGAGGGCAGCTGACGCGCCCCATGTTCGCCAACCCCAAGCGCGTCGTGCTCTTCGACGAGATCGAGAAGGCGCACCCGACCGTGTTCGACCTCCTCCTGCAGGTCATGGGAGAAGGGCGCCTGACCGAGCAGGGCAGCGGCAAGACCGCCGACTTCACCCAGTCGGTGATCATCATGACGAGCAACTCGCTCGCCGACTCGATGGGCAAGGCGGTGCAGGGCCTCACCGACTATCCGCGCATCATGAACGCGATCAAGACCTTGCTCGCCGAGAGCGGGACCTTCCGCCCCGAGATCCTCGGCCGCGTGGACAAGGTCTACCTGTTCAAGCCGCTGGCCGGCATGCAGGTCGCGGAGATCTCGCTGCTCAAGATCTCCAAGCTCGGGCAGGAGTACGGCATCGAGACGCACTTCGTGGCGCCCGAGCTCATCATCCAGGCCCTCGAGGCGAACATCCGCGTCAGCAAGTTCGGCATCCGCGAGCTCGAGCGCATCCTGTTCGACCGCTACGCCTCCTACTTCGTCGAGGCGCGCGCCGCGGGGGCCAAGTCCGTCTCCTTCGAGGTCGCCGACGACGGGAACATCGTCTGCAAGCGCGACCCGGCTCCCTGAGCTACTTCGAGGTCAGCCAGACGTTGGCGTAGATCCCGCGCGAGCCGTCGGGGCGCGAGAACGCGGCGCCGGGGTGCAGCGACAGGCCGTTGCCGCGGCCGTCGAACTCCCGGGCGGGCTCGGCCGGGGCCTCGGTGAACGAGATCTCGCGCACGCCCGCCGTCTTCAGGGAGACCGGCGCGCGGTTGAACCCGCCGACCTTCATCTTCAGGCCGTAGGCCTTCTCCAGCGCGGCGAGCGCGGGAGCGTCGAGCAGGCCGCGCGCCCGGGCGTCGGGCGGCAGCACCCCGTCGCGCGAAGCCCGGTCCACGAACGCGCGCAAGGTCGCGAAGCCGTCGGGGAAGCCGTCGGCCTTCCCGTCGCCGTTGAGGTCGCTCTGGTCGCCGAACAGCTCCAGGCCGGTCCGCCCCGAGGCGCCGTCCTTGTCGGCGTCGAAGACGAGGATGCCCATCCCCTCCTCGACCTCGTTGAGCCACTTGAGCTTGTCGTCGTCCTTCGTCCCGGTGATCCCGTAGATGGCCTTGCGGGCGCTGGTCTTGATGCCGGTGTTCGCCAGGTCGAAGACGAGGGGGTCCTGCTGGACCGGCAAGGTCGGGAGGTTCAGCTCCGACTCGACGCGGTCGCGCTCCGTGCCGTCGGAGAGGACCTGGTGGTACAGCGAGCGCCGGCCGGGGACGCCGCCGGGGTTCCAGGACAGGATGGTCTGCCGCAGGATGGTCAGGGGGGCGCCCGTCGCCGGCGCGCCGGAGCCGCCGGACAGGGCCCTGGTGAAGGAGCCCTTGAGCTGGGCCGGCCACTTCCACGCCACCGCGGGCGCGGCGAAGGCCAGCGCGGCGGCGGACGCGGCCGCGGGGGCCGCCGAGCCGCCCTCCGCGCCGGCGAGCAGGGGCGGAATCAGGGACGCCGCGGCCTTGGGACGGGGAGCGGCGGCGGCCGGCATAGGCAGCGCCGGCGCCGGGACCGCGGCGGCGGGCGCGGGCGGCGCGACCGGGGCGGGGGCAGGGGCCTTCGTCGCGGAGAAGCCGGGGGCGAGCAGCCAGGTCAGCCCCACCGCCGCGGCGATCGACGCGCCGGCGACGGTGAGGCCGGAGGATCCGCCCGTCTTGCGGGGGCGCGGCGGAGCGGTGTACGCGCCGGTCAGGGGGTCGTGGTCGTGTTTTCCCATGCGCCCATTATAATCGAGCGCGGCCGGGAAATCATTTCACGCGGTTAAATGTTCGGTAAAGCCTAGTCCCGGCGGCGGCCGGTCAGTCGCAGGAGGCTCAGGAACAGGTTGATGAAGTCGAGGTACAAGGTGAGCGCGCCGGAGATCGCCTCCTTCGTGTCCTCGTCCGTGCCCGCGTTGCCGATGACGTTCATCGCCTTGATCTTCTGGGTGTCGTAGGCGGTCAGGCCGGTGAAGACGATCACGCTCAGGATCGAGACGGCCCACTCGACGGCGGGGCTCTTGACCCACCAGTTCACGACGGAGGCGAGGATGACGCCGACGAGGCCCATCATCATGAAGTTGCCCATCGAGGTGAGGTCGGTCTTCGTCAGATAGCCGTAGGCGCTCATGACGGCGAACATCCCGCCGGTCAGGAAGAAGGCGTTGGCGATGGAGCCGCGGGTGTAGACCAGGAAGATGACCGACAAGGTCACGCCGCTGAGCGCCGCGTAGAAGAGGAACGCCAGGCGCGCGGTGCCGACCTCCATCGTCTTGACCCAGCCGGACAGGAAGACGACCAGGCCGAGCTCGGCGATCATCAGGCCGTAGAAGAGGATCTTGTTCTGGACCAGGGCCATGATCATGCGCGGGTCCGAGGCCATGTACAGGGCGCAGGCGCCGGTGACGGCGAGGCCGACGCTCATCCAGGCATAGACCTTCTGGATGAAGGCGCGCGACTCGATCTCGGCGGCGGACATCAGTCCCGGGGGGTTGTAGCTCATGGGAGCCAGTGTAACAGTTTGTTGACTGGGCCTTGTGTATCTCGCGACACCTGTTAAGCTTAGGTATGCGAAAACACGATTTTTCCGTCAAGCCGCGGATACTCGTCGCCGACGAGACGCGCGACCTCGCCGACGTCTACGGCTTCCTCTTCACCGCGGCCGGCTACCGCGTCACCCGGGCCTACGACGGCCTCACCGCGGCGGCGCTCGCGAAGGTGCTCAAGCCGGAGATCGCGATCCTCAACCAGGACCTGCCGGGCCTGACGGGCCTCACCATCCTGAGGGAGCTGCGCGCGGCGGGCGCGGGGACGAAGGTGATCCTCACCAGCACCAGGGACGATTTCGCCTCGCTGGCCTCGCGCGCGCGGTCGGAGGGCGCGGAGTTCTGCGTGCGCCAGCCCTGCCCCGCCGAACGGCTCCTGAAGATGGTCTCCGCGCTGCGCGCTACATCTGCTCGGGGGCGCTGACGCCCAGCAGGTCCAGCCCTTCGCGGATCGCGTCCCGGACGCCCGCGATGAGCAGCAGGCGCGCCTTCCCCTGCTCGGGGTCCTCGGCGGACACGACCGGGCACTTCTCGTAGAACGGGTGGAACAGGCCCGCCAGCTCCATCAGGTAGTTCGCCAGCGGATGCGGCGAGAGCAGGCGCTCGCTGTCGAGCAGCGCCTCGGGGAACCAGGCGAGCTTGTTGAGGAGCGCGCGCTCCTCGGGGGCGAGCAGGAAGCGGGCGTTGGGCATCGTCAGCTGCGACCCGGCCGGGTGCAGGCCCGTCTCGGCGGCCTTGCGGAAGATCGAGCAGATGCGGGCGTGCACGTACTGCACGTAGAACACCGGGTTCTCGCTCGACTGCTTCTTGGCCAGCTCGAGGTCGAAGTTCAGGTGGCTGTCGGGCGTGCGCAGCGCGAAGAAGAAGCGGCAGGCGTCCTTGCCGACTTCATCAAGGATTTCCCGTAGGGAAATGAAGGTGCCGGCGCGCTTGCTCATCTTCACCGCTTCCTGGCCGCGGAAGAGATGGATGAGCTGATGGACGATCGCGTGGTAGCTCTCGGGCGCCTTGCCGAGAGCGGCGATCGCCGCCCGCATGCGCGGGACGTAGCCGTGGTGGTCGGCGCCGAAGATGTCGATGACGCGTTCGAAGCCGCGGTCGTACTTATCCTTGTGGTAGGCGATGTCGGGCAGGAAGTAGGTCGGCTTGCCGGTGTTCTTGACCAGCACGCGGTCCTTGTCGTCGGTCGAGCCCTCGGCGTTCATGGTGCCGAGCCAGACGGCGCCGTCCTTCTCGAACACCATGCCGCGACCCTTGAGGAACTCGAGCGTCTTCTCGACGGCGCCCGAGGCGAACAGCTCGCTCTCCAGGTACCAGCGGTCGAAGTGCGCGTCGAACACCTTCATGTCGTCCTTGTGGGAGGCGAGCAGCGCGTCCATCGCGTAGCGTCCCCACTGCTGCTCGGTCCACTGATCCTTGGCCGGCGGAGCGGCGGCGGCGAGGTCGACGAGGTACTCCCCCTGGTAGCCCTTCTCCGGGACGGGGGTGCCCTTGTAGCGGGCCATGATGGACTGGCCGAGGAGGACGACGCGGTCCCCGCCGTCGTTGACGTAATACTCGGCGCGGGCGTCCCGGCCGAGGCGCTTCATGATCCGGACCAGGCTGTCCCCGAGGGTCGCTCCTCGTCCCGAGGCCATGTGAAGCGGGCCGGTCGGATTGGCGGACACGAACTCCACCAGGACCTTGGTCTTCGGCCCGCCCTCGTCCTCTCCGTACGACTTCGGCGACAAAGTGATGGCCTTGAGGTTCGCGCACAGCGCGGTGTTGCGCAGGACGATGTTGACGAAGCCGGGCGGGGCCGGAGCGGCGCTCTCGACCTCCGGGACCCGGGAGAGGTGCTCGGCCAGGGACTTGGCGAGCTCGATCGGGTTCTTCTTGGCGGCCTTCGCGGCGGCGAGCGGCCAGGGCAGGGAGAGGTCGGCCTTCACGTGCGCGGGAGGGGCGTTGACCGGCAGGTTCTCCGGCAGCGGCACGCCCGCGGCGTCCGCCCATTTGCGGGCCTCGTGGGCCAGCTTCTTGCGCAGCGCGGCGATGATCATGAGGCCTCGTGGGACGCGACGACGGGGATGCCCATCAGGCGCTTGACGGTGTCGCCGTCGTGCGCGGCGGCGAGGGCCTCGTCGAGCTCCAGGAGGTTCTGCTTGAGGAGGAACGCCAGGTACTGGTCCATCGTGATCATGCCGTGCTTGGCGCCGGCCTCGATGGCTCCGTAGATCTGGTGGGTCTTCGCCTGGCGGATGAGGTTGGCGATGCCCGAGGTGATCTTCATGAACTCGCGCGCGCAGACCTGGCCGCCGCCGCCCTTGCGGGGCAGCAGCTGCTGGCAGACGACGCCCTGGAGGACGGTCGAGAGCTGGACGCGGACCTGCTGCTGCTGGTGGGCGGGGAACACGTCGATGATGCGGTCGACCGTGGTCGCGGCGTCGTGGGTGTGGAGCGTCGCGAAGCACAGGTGCCCGGTCTCGGCGGCGGTGATCGCGAGCTGGATCGTTTCCAAATCACGCAACTCGCCTATTAAGATCACGTCGGGGTCCTGGCGCATCGAGTGGCGCAGGGCCTCGGCGAAGGACTTCGTCGTCGAGCCGATCTCGCGCTGGAGGATGACGGACTGCTTGTCCTCGTAGACGAACTCGATCGGGTCCTCGATCGTCAGCACGTGCTTCTGGTGCTTCTGGTTGATCTGCTCGATCATCGTCGCGAGCGTCGTGGACTTGCCCGAGCCCGTCGGGCCGGTGACGAGGACGAGGCCGCGGGGGAGGTCGACGAGGTTCGTGATCGAGGGCATCAGCCCGATCTCGGCGGGGGTCGGGATCTTCGCGGAGATGACGCGGAAGACGGCGGCGATGCCGTTCTTCTGGCGGAAGACGTTGAGGCGGAAGCGGGAGACGCCGGGCAGCGATACGGAGCCGTCGAGCTCCCAGTTCTCCTCGAACTTCGCGCGCTGGGCCTCGGTGAGCACCGAGTAGATCATGCGCTCGCATTCCTCGGCCTTGACCTCGGGCAGGCCCGGGAGGGGCTCGATGATCCCCTGGCGGCGCACCATCGGGGGCTTGCCGACGACGAGGTGCAGGTCGCTCGCGCCCAGGCGCGCGGTCTGCGTCAGGACTTCCGTCAGTTCCGCCATGCCAGCTCCTTGGCGCCGTCGTGCAGCCTCTCGAGCGCGTACAGCTCCCGCGCCTCCTCGACCATCAGGTGGACGATGAGACCGCCGAAATCGAGCACGCGCCACAGGTCGCTCTGCGGGCGGTTGCGGTGATGGACGCGCAGCCCGGACTTCTCGAGCTCCTCGGCGAGCTTGTCCTCCAGGGACTCGAGGTGGGGGCGGGACAGGGCGGTCGCGATGATCATGTAGTCGGACAGCGGGCTCGTCTTGCGCACGTCGAGCACGACGATGTTCGCGGCCTTGTTCTCGTTCATCGCGCGCGCGGCCGAGATGGTGACCGTCTTAAAAGCTTTGGGCATTGGACCTCGTTTGAAGACGGCGGCGTAGCGCCTCGTCGGCGCGGAAATCGATGTTCTCGAGCGCCGAGGAGAGCAGGCGCGCGACGGCGGTCATGGTGCGGGCCGTCTCGGCGCGGCGGCCCGCGTCGGCGGCGGCGGCGGCGCGCAGGCGCAGAGTCGCCAGGAGCTTCTCGGGGGAGCGCAGCACGAGGACGAAGGTGCGGTCGTCCGTCCAGGCCTGGTCCGGGGCGTCCTTGGGGGGCAGGGCGGCGGCCTCCGGGCCGAAGGCCTCGGCGCCGGCGGCGCCGGCCGGGTCCATCTCCTCGTTGTAGGGGTTGTAGGCGTGGGCGCAGGCCGACCAGTCCCCGTCCAGGTGGGGCAGGACGCGGCCCAGGGCGCGCTCGAGCAGGGCGACGGCGCTCGCGGCGGGCTCGATGAGCAGGAGCGACAGGTCGTACATCAGCGCGAGCTCCGCGGAGGTGCGGCGCAGGCGGCGCGACTGCACCTGCACGAGCTCGGCGAAGAACCCCATCGCGTCCTGCGGGTTGGCGGACAGCCAGGACTTCAGGTCGTCGCGCTTGAGGCGCAGGAGCTCCGCCTGGCCCGACGCGTACGCCCCGGCCGACCGGGCGACGGCGTCGAGCAGGGCCATCTCTCCGAAGCAGTCGCCGGCGCCGAGCGACGCCAGGTCCTTCTGCCCGCCTCCGGACAGGCGCTTGGTCACGCGCACCCGGCCGGAGAGGACGAAGTACAGCCCGTCGCCGATGGAGCCCTCGGCGAAGACCTCGCCGCCGTCGGGGAACGAGAGCGGCTCCAGGTAGGCGGACAGCGCCCGCAGGCGCTCCTCGGGATATTGATCGAAGAGCTCCAGGGAACGGAGCAGCGCGACGCGGTCGGTGTCCGCCATCCTTACATCAGCGACGCGCCGGAGCGGCCCGTGATGCCGGCGAGCTGCTTGAAGGTCTCCTGGTTGTTGGCGCGCTGCAGGGCCTCGTCGGGGGCGACGAGGCCGGTGCGCACCAGCTCGGCCAGCGACTTGTCCATCGGGATCATGCCGTGCTTGGCTCCGGTGTCGAGCGCGCCGTAGATCATGTGCGTCTTGCCTTCGCGGATCATGTTCGAGATCGCGGGCGTCATGATCATGATCTCGCGCGCGGCGACGCGGCCCTCGCCGTCCTTGCGCGACACCAGCTGCTGGCAGACGACGCCGGCGAGCACGACGGCGAGCTGGACGCGGATCTGGGCCTGCTGGTGCGGCGGGAACACGTCGATGATGCGGTCGATCGTCGACGGCGCGTCCTGCGTGTGGAGCGTGCCGAAGCACAGGTGGCCCGTCTCGGCGGCGGTGATCGCGAGCTGCATCGTCTCGAGGTCGCGCAGCTCGCCGATGAGGATGACGTCGGGGTCCTGGCGCAGGGCCGACTTCAGCGCGTTGGAGAAGGACTTCGTGTTCTGGCCGATCTCGCGCTGGCGGAACACCGACTTCTTCGACTCGTAGACGAACTCGATGGGGTCCTCGACGGTCAGGATGTTGTCGGCGTACTTGTTGTTGATCATCTCCATGATCACGGCGAGCGTCGTGGACTTTCCCGAGCCCGTGGGGCCGGTGACGAGCACGAGGCCGCGGGGGAGGTCGGCGAGGTCGGTGATGGACTTGGGCAGGCGCAGCTGCTCGGCCGTCGGGATCTTGGAGCTGATGACGCGCATGACGGCCTCGACGCCGTTCTTCTGGAGGAACACGTTGACGCGGAAGCGGGAGAGGCCCGTGACCGCGAAGGAGCAGTCGAGCTCCCAGGTCTCCTCGAACTTGGCCCGCTGTTCCTCATACAAAATAGAGTAAATGAGGCGCTTGGACTCGTCGGCGGTGATCTTGGTGAAGCCGGGGATCTCCGCCATCTCGCCGTTGACGCGCATCAGCGGCGGCTTGCCGATGACGAGGTGGATGTCGCTGGATCCCATCTGCACGGCCGTTTTCAGCACTTCGACGAGTTCCATGGTCTCTCCTAGTAGCTACAGTCTCCGCCGAGCTCGACGCTGGCGTCGACCCCGCGCAGAGGGTCGATGCGGGTCGCCGCGATCGCCGTCGGACAGCCGAGCGCCGCGCGAACCCGCGCGGCGCGCTCGAAATCCCCGATCCGGTCATACACGACCGTACGCGAACGAGGATGCGGGGTCTGGCCCATGACCATCGCATCCATCTCTTTTAATCTTAGAACTTTAGCCGCCTGAGCCGCCAGACCCGGCACGTCGGTGCCGTTGAGCACCTCGACGACGACGGCCTTCTCCTCGCCGCGCGGCTCGAGCCGGGGAGCGAAGGCGCGGGCGAGGAAGCCGGGCGCGGCGGCGTCGTCGGGGAGCAAGGCGGGCTGCAGGCTCTCGAGCGGGACGCGGCGCAGCTCGAGCGTCAGGAGAAGGGCGTCGGCCGCGGCCTTGTCTCCCTTCAGGAGGCCGTCGACGGCCCGCCGGGCCAGCGGCCACAGGGCGCGCGGCGAGCGCCCGCGGGCCTTGAGGGCGCGGGCGGCGGAGACGGCGAGCTCCTCCTCGTCGTCGCCGGGCTCCAGGTCCAGGCTCAGGCGGCCGGCGCCGTCCCAGCGGGGCGACTCCAGGGACAGCTCGGAGATCCGGATCTGCGCCAGGTCCTCGACGGCGCGCGCCGCGGCCGCGGCGTCGTCGGTGGCGCGCAGCGCGTCAAGATAGGCGCGGGCGGCGGTGAGCTTGCCCTGGAGCCTGGTCGTTTCCGGCAGGTGGATCAGGACGAGCACGCCGCGGAGGGGATGGTACACCCCGAGAAGCAGGGCCGGCGCGGCCGCGCGGCCGGGTTCCCGGACGGTGAGCCAGAACGGCCAGGGGGCGTCGGCCCGCAGGCGCGAGGCGAACGGCGAGCCGCGCTCGACGAGCGCGACGCCGAGGACCGCGGCGAGCAGGACGAGGGCGAGCGCGCGCTGGGCGTTCAGGGCAGCGCGAGGGAGTTCCATAATCTCACGGTGAGGGGGTGGAGCCAGGCGTCGCGGGAGACGGCGTGGAGGAGCTTGTCCGCGATGCAGCGCTTGAGGGCGGCGTCGAGGTCGTCGAAGGCGAGGGCCCGGGTCGCGGCGGAGGTCGCGTGGGTGCGGTCGATCGCGCAGGCGTCGGCGACATAGAGGATCTTGTCGAGGAGGCCGAGGCGGCGGTCGCCGAGAGTATGGCGACGAACGGCATTCAGGATCTCGGGATCGGTCACGCCGAATTCGCGCCTCGCCAGGTCGGCCGAGACGTAAGCGTGAAGAAGCATCGGCGCCAGGTCGAGGATGATGGCCCGTTCAGGGACCGCCAGACGCCGTTGGCGCGCGTAGCGCGCCAATTCGTTCGGGGGATACCGCCGTCCCGCGTCGTGGAGGAGCCCGGCGAGGCGCGCTTTGACCGGGTCCGCGCCCCAGCGGCGGGCGAGGGATTCGGCGAGAGAGGCGACGTTGAGGGTGTGCTCGAAACGGCTGGGGGACAAAGTCGTTCTGAGTCGAGCCACCATCCTTTTGCCGTACAGGTTCCGTTTGCCGATGTACGACGCAACGGAGGGGTGCAGCTCCTTGGAGCAGTCCTGGTCGAGGGCGAGCTTGGAACGAAGTTCGGTCGAAGAGATGGAGGGGAACCCTCCTGGGACGAGGCGGAAGTGCGAGGGAGGACGGTCCTCGGCGCCGGGGCGGGCGCCGTACCACCACGTCGCCAGGGCCTTCAGGCGGGAAGGCTCCTTCCACTTGGGAAAAGAAACGGCGGAGTCCTGGCCGCAGAGGAAATGGAGGTCGGTTCCTTCGAGCGCGCCGAGCGTCTCGACGGTGAAGACCTGACGGCGCGCGCGCGCTTCGCGCGCGTCTATGCGGCAACGGCTCCTCCATTTCAACGGCAACGGATCGAGAATACCCAGACGGGCCATGGTCAGACGATCCTTGGAGCTTGCCTGCGGCGCGTCCTTCAAAGGAGCCCTGAAGGCGGGAACGATCAAAATCCTATCCGGATTTAATTTTTTCGCGGCGGCAAGAAGGAGCGCGGCGTGGCCGCGATGAGGAGGATCGAAGCTGCCGCCGTAGACGAGGACTCGCATGGGAAGGTTCATTCTACCGTCCTCGGAGCGGCTTGACAATGAGAGCCTGTAAACGGGATGATGATTTATGGCAGATGTCCGACCTTTTCGGGGAGTGCGTTACTCCGCCCCTTCGCTGAACTCCGCGCTGTGTCCTCCGTACGATGTGATAGGACCGGAGCTTGCCGCCGCTTTGCGGCGGCGAACGGATAACGCGGTCCATTTGGAATTGCCGCAGGGGGAGCCGCCCGCGAAGTACGGCCGGGCGGCGGCTCTTTGGAGACGGTGGACCGTGGATGGGACTCTCTCCAGGGACCCTCGGCCTGCGTTCTACGCCATCGAGGAGCGCTACGCGCTCAACGGCCGCAAATATACACGGCGTGGGATCCTTGCGGCCCTCGGGGCGACCCCCAAGGCGGCCGAGGCGATCATCCCGCACGAGCGGACCCTTGCGAAGCCCAAGGTCGATCGTCTTAAGATGCTCGACGCCGTCGGCGTCAACATCTCCCCGATCTTCGGCGTCTTCGCCGACCCGTCCGGCGCGGCGCGCCGGGCGATATCGGCCGGCATGAAGGGCCGCCCCGACGCGGCGGGCCGCTCTCACGCGGGCGTCGATTACAGGCTGTGGGTCGTGGATGAGCCGAGGCTCGTCGCCGCCATCCATCGATCGCTGACCCCGCGCTCGATCCTGATCGCCGACGGCCATCACCGCTACTCGGTGAGCCGCGACCATCACGCGAAGACGAAGGGCCCGGGCACCGACGCGGTGCTGACCTACCTCGTCCCCGACGAGGACAAGGGGCTGGTCGTCCTGCCCACGCACCGGATCGCCGCGAAGAGCCTGCTCGCGCGCGCCGCGGCGCTCGCTTCCCTTAAGAAGGCCCGGAGCCTCGCGGAGCTCGAGAAGCTCGTCGACAAGTCCCGGAACCCGTACGCGTTCGGCCTCATCGAGGACGGCTTCTTCTTCGGCGAGCCGAAGCCCCGCGGCTGCCGCAGCGGGCTGGCGGTCGAGTGGCTCGGTTCCCAGCTCCTCGCGGGCGTCAGGCCCGACGAGATGAGCTACACCCCCGACGCGGCGCTCGCGGCCAGGAAGGCCAAGGCGCTCGGCGGCGCGGCGGTGCTGGTCAAGCCGTTCTCCGTGGCGCAGGTGCGGCGCGCCGCCAAGGCCGTCGGCCTCCTGCCCCAGAAGTCCACCTACTTCTTCCCGAAGATCGCGACCGGCCTCGCCTTCCGCCCCCTGGACGCCGAATGAAGTTCTCCGTCATCGTCGCGGCGTACAACGAGGGCCCTCAGATCGGCTCCTCCCTCAAGCGCCTGCGCCAGATCTCCCACACCAGCCCGATGGAGGTCATTGTCGTCGACGGCGGCTCCGACGACGGCACGGTGGCCGCCGCGCGCGAGTGGGCCGACGAGGTCATCGAGCTCGGCAAGCCGAACCGCGGCGCGCAGTGGCACGCGGGCGCGGAGAAGGCGACCGGCGACCTGCTCTTCTTCCTGCGCGCCGACGCCCAGCCGCCGGGGAGCTGGCAGCAGGCGCTCGAGCATTTCTGGCTGGCCACGCCGACGGGCGGCCTGGCCGCCACCGCGTTCTCCGTTTCCTACGGGGCCGGCGCGGGGCTCGCCCTCCTGTCGATGTGGTCCAACGCGCGCGTGCGCTCGGGCGTGGCCTCCTCCGACCACGGCCTGTGCACGACGCCGGAGATCTACAAGGCCGTCGGCGGCTTCCCCGCGTTCCCGGTCCTCGAGGACCTGGAGTTCTCCCGGCGCCTCGCCGCGCGCGGCCGCATCGCGCTGCTGCCCGAGCGCCTGCGCCCCGCCGCCCGCCACGTCCACTCGATCGGCCCGCTCGCCTACATCGCGAGCCGCCTCTGGCTCGAGACGCGCTACAAGATGGGCGACACCCCCGAGAAGCTCTTCGCCGCCGCGCCGAACCTGTAGAGCTACTCCGCGAGGAGGATCGGGACCGACGGGGGAGGGGCGTCGGCGGGGAGCTGGTCGAAGAACTTCGAGATCAGGCGGGCGATCTCGTCGCAGTCCATCGTCGAGCAGACGCCGACGCGCATGACCTTGTTGTGCGGAAGGCCCTGGGAGTACCAGACCGTGATGCGGCGCATGTTCAGCGCGGCCTGCCGGTCGCCGAGGAGCGAACGCTCGAGGGCGAAGTGCTTGAGCAGAGTCTCCTTCCTTTCAGGCACGGTCGGGACGTAGGGGGACTCGCGGCGGCCGTTCATCGCGTCGTCGAGGTTGCGGTAGATCCACGGGTTGCCGAGGCCGCCGCGGCCGATCATGATGCCGTCGCAGCCGGAGACCTCGAGCAGGCGCCGGGCGTCCTCGGGCGTGAGCACGTCGCCGTTGCCGATGACGGGTATGCTCACCGCGCGCTTGACCTTCCCGATGGCCTCCCAGTCCGACCGGCCGGCGTAGCCCTGGGCCTGGGTGCGGCCGTGGATGGTGACGGCGCACAGGCCCGCGCCCTCGGCGCGCTTGGCGAGCTCGACGGCCTCGTCGCCCGACGGGTCCTTGAAGCCCTTGCGGGTCTTCATCGTGACCGGGACCTTGACGGCGGCGCGCACGGCGCGGAACACCGCCCCGGCTTTCGCCGGGTCCTTCAATAACGCGGAACCCTCGCCGTTGCCGACGACCTTCTTGACCGGGCAGCCGAGGTTCATGTCGATGAGGTCGAAGCCCATCTCCTCGAGGATGCGCGCGGCCTCGGCCATCATGTCGGGGTCGCAGCCGAGGAGCTGAGCGCCGAGCGGCTTGTCCTCGGGGGTGGTGACGAGCATGCGCCGGGTCTTGGCGTTCTCCCGCGTCAGCGACTGGGCCGAGACCATCTCCAGATAGCAGAAGCCCAGCCCCTTCTCGCGCGCGATCAGACGGAAGGGCAGATCGGAGCACGCGGCGAGGGGGGACTGGATGATCTTCGACGGGAGGCTCAGCGAGCCGATCTTGAGGGCCACGACGGGATTTTAGCAGTTCGGGGACGCCTTGACGGGCCGCGCCCCGCCCCGCTACACTGCCTCGCCATGAACGAGGAACGAACGTGAGGCTGTCCGCCGCGCAGAAGAAGCGCCTGCGCGAGGACGGCTTCGTCGTGGTCCCCGGCGTGGTCCCCGAGGCGCGGCTCGACGCGGCCCTGCGCGAGATCAACCATCGCCTCGGCACCGGGCTCCATCCGTCCAAGGACGCCTACGCCGACGACGAGGATTACCTGTCGGAGCGCTCCGACACCCCGGCGATCCTGGCGCTCCTGTACGAGAGCCCGCTCTGGGGCCTGGCCCAGTCCCTGCTCGGCGAGGGGTGCGTTGAACGTCCCTCGCAGGGCCAGATCGCCCTGCGCTTCCCGGCGGCGAAGGACGAGCACGACGGCGAGGTCCACGCGCACATCGACGGGATGTGGTCGAAGAACAACCCGAAGGCGATCGAGCGGTTCACGATGTGCGCGGGCATCCTCCTGACCGACCTCCCGCGCAAGGACATGGGCAACCTGACCGTCTTCCCCGGCTCGCACGACCGGATCGCCAGGCTCGTCAAGCGCAGCGGCACCGGCTTCTGGAAGACCCGCCTGGTGGATTCCATCGAGCTGCCCGAGCCGGCGCAGGTGACGGGCAAGCGCGGCGACGTCGTGCTCTTCAACTTCCAGCTCGCCCACGACCGCGGACGCAACATCGCCGCGCCGATCCGCTGCATGGTCTACTTCCGCTTCTCGCACAAGAACGCGTGGCGCAACGACGACGTCGCCTACCTGCGGCGGGCCATGACCGATCCCTGGCTCGAGTGGCCCGGGCTCCGGTAAAGCTACAATAACCACAATGGCCAAACCGAGAGTCCTCGTCACGCGCCGCGTCCCCCGGGAGTGCCTCGAGCTCCTTAAGAAGCACTTCGACGTCGAGCACTACGACAGGGGAACGGCGATCCCGCGCCGGCGCCTGCTCAAGAGCGTGAGGGACAAGGACGGCCTGCTGTGCCTGCTCACCGACCGCATCGACGCGGAGCTGCTCGCGGCCGCGCCGAGGCTCAAGGCGGTCTCCACCTTCTCCGTCGGCTACGACCACATTGATGTCCCCGCATGTAAAGCGCGGGGCATCAATGTGACTAATACGCCCGGCGTGCTGACCGAGTCCACGGCGGATTTCACCTGGGCGCTGCTGATGGCCGCCGCTCGCCGCGTCGTCGAGGGCGACGCCTTCATGCGCGGCGGGAAGTTCAAGGGCTGGGACCCGCTGATGCTCCTCGGCGGCGACGTGCACGGCAAGACCTTGGGCATCATCGGCTTCGGCCGGATCGGGCAGGCGGTGGCCAAGCGGGCGGGGGGCTTCTCCATGCGCGTGCTCTACTACGACACCCGCCGCGCCGCGCCCGAGGCGGAGAAGGCGCTGGGCGCGAGGTTCGCCCCGCTCAAGGAGCTGCTGCGCGAGTCGGACTTCGTCTCGGTCCACACCGTCCTCGACGAGAGCACGCGCCACCTCCTCGACGGGAAGGCCTTCCGCCTGATGAAGCGGTCCGCCTACCTGATCAACGCCGCCCGGGGCCCGATCCTCGACGAGAAGGCGCTGGTGCGCGCCCTCAAGTCGGAGAGGATCCGCGGCGCGGGCCTCGACGTGTACGAGCGGGAGCCGAGGACGATGCCCGGCCTCGCGTCCTGCCGGAACGCGGTGCTGGCTCCTCATCTGGCCTCGGCCACGGTCGAGACGCGCCGGAGGATGGGCGTGATGGCCGCGTCGGGCCTCGTCGACGCCCTGATCTGCAAGGCGCGCTCGCCCTACGCCGTCTCCTAGCTAGGGCGCGTTCAGGAAGCGGAGCAGGGCCGCGATCGCGGCCTCGACCCGGGTCAGCACGAACAAGGTGATCTCGTCGCGCATCCCGGCCTCGCCGCGCGTGACCGTGAGGAACTCGGCGAGGTTGCGGCGCGCGCGGCGGACGACGTAGGCGCGGCGACGCTCGGTCCGCGGGGCGCGGTCGAGCAGCTCCTTGAGCCGGTCGAGCTCCAGGCGGCTTCCGGCCTCGGCCACCAGGGCCTGCCAAGGCTTGCCCCGGCGCTCGGGGGGGAGGGCCTCGGTGTCGAAGAGCGTCTTGATCCGGGCCTGGGCGAGGACGAGCTTGACCGCCTCGCGGCGGGCCTTCGGCTCGACGCCGGGCTCGAGGTTGAAGGAGAGGTCCGCGTAGTCGCCGGGCGTCAGGAGCTTCTCGAAGGTCTCCTTGTGGTCCATCAGCGCGCCCGGCTTGAGGAAGGAGTCCCGCAGGTCCTCGTGCAGGCGGGCGCAGGCCTCGTCGTACAAGGCCCGCTTGTACTCGCGCAGGGGGCCAGCGCATTCCTCGAGCTTGCGGCGCAGGTAGCTCCAGGGGTCGGTCTCGTAGTTGCGCACGGCCTGCGGGAAGCTGGCGGCCTCCCCCAGGCGGGCGAGGAGGGGCAGCGCGGTGGCGCTCAAGGCTTCTTCTCGGCCCGGTCCGGCAGGCCGTGGAGGAAGTACTCGGCCGGGAAGCGGCCGCCGGGCGCCGACTCGTCCCAGGCCCCGTAGGCGTACACGTTCGGGCGCCCGTCCTCCCAGGGGTCGAAGGCCAGGCAGACCGTGGGCGAGTCCGACGGGGAGCAGACGACGGCGGCGGTGTGGTAGGGCCGGGTCGCGCGGCGCTCGTCCCGCGCGCCCCAATGCTCGAGGTCCATGGCCGTCAGCTCCGACCAGATCAGGTCCGACCAGTCCCGGCACAGGCCCTTCTCGCGCTTGTTCTTGGCGACGAGGCGGGCGAGCTCGTCGCGCTTGGCCTCGAGGGCGGCCCTCAGGCGCTTGTCCTTGTAGGGGTCGTCCCCGGAGAGGGAGGCCAGCGATTCCTGGAGGCCGGCGATCTCCTTCTTGCGGAGCTCGATCATGCCCTCGACGAGGCGGGCGGGCTGGAAAGGCTCGTCGACGTCCTCGATGACGGCCTCGCTGAGCACCCCGGTGCGCCAGCCCGCCTCGAGCTTGCGGGCGACGACCTCCCGGTAGCGGCGGTACATCTTCTTGAGCTCGACGCGCGCCGCGGGCGGCAGGGCGTCCACCAGCTCCCGGGCCTGCTGGGCGCGCAGGCCGGCCTCCCCGTCCTGGGCGGCGGCGGGGGAGGCGAGCAGGAGGGCCAGAAGGAGGGCGCGCACGACGACAGGATAGTCGTCCCCGCGGGCGGCGTCAAGGGCTTGGACGCCCCGTCGATAAAGTGTAGAATCATCGTTATGGTTATCACCGACTCCTACAACGACTGGCAGCTCCCTCCCCGTCTCGCCCGCCTCAAGGACCTGGCTTACAACCTCTGGTGGAGCTGGCACCCCGAAGCCCGCGCCCTGTTCAAGGAGATAGACCTCACCCTTTGGGCGGAGACGCACCACAACCCCGTTTCCCTGATGCGCAGCGTCCCTCCGGCCCGCCTGGAGCAGCTGTCGGCCGATTCCGCGTTCCTGTCCCGCCTCGACGCGGTCATCGCCGCCTTCGACCGCTACATGACGACGGACCAGACCTGGTTCGCCAAGAACCACCCCGACATGAAGGGCAAGAACATCGGCTACTTCTCGGCCGAGTTCGGCGTCCACAACTCGCTGAAGATCTACTCCGGCGGCCTCGGCATCCTGGCCGGCGACCATTGCAAGTCGGCCTCCGACCTGGGCGTGCCCCTCGTCGGCGTCGGCTTCATGTACCCCGAAGGCTACGTCGTCCAGAAGATGTCCTCCGACGGCTGGCAGCAGAACGTGTACGAGTCGGTCAACTGGGACGTCTCCCCGGTCCGCCCCGTGTTCGGCCCGTCGGGCGGGCGCATGCTGCTCGATATTCCCCTGGGCCGCGGAACTATTAAAGTCGCGGTGTGGAAGGTCCAGGTCGGCCGCGTGCCCCTGTTCCTGATGGACACGAACGTGGACGGCAACTCGCCGCTCGACCGCGAGATCTCCGGGCGCCTGTACGGCGGCGACCGCACGATGCGCCTGCGCCAGGAGATCATCCTCGGCATCGGCGGCGTTCGCGTCCTGCGCGCCCTCGGCGTGCACCCGGCGGTGTTCCACGCCAACGAGGGCCATTCCTCCTTCTTGTTCCTCGAGCTCGCGCGGGAGAAGGTCGCCGGCGGCACCTCCCTCGACGAGGCCCTGCGCCAGGTCGGGGAGAACGCCGTGTTCACGACCCACACGCCCGTCGAGGCCGGCCACGACGTGTTCGCCGAGGAGATGATCGCGGAGTACTTCTCGTCCTACTGGCCCCAGCTCGGCGTGGACCGCGAGCGCTTCATGGATTTCGCGCGCGTCCCCGGCCACACCGGCTGGAACATGACCGCGTTGTCGCTGAAGATCGCGGGACGGCGCAACGCGGTCAGCCGCCGCCACGGCCAGGTCTCCCGCGAGATGTGGAAGACCCTGTGGCCCTCCCTGCCGGAGAACGAGATCCCGATCGCGCACGTCACCAACGGCGTGCACCTGCCGACCTGGGTCAACCAGGAGCTCGGCGAGCTCTACGACCGCTACCTCGGGGCCGACTGGCGCGTGCGCCAGGACGACGAGGCCGTCTGGTCCAAGGTCGCGTCGATCCCCGACGAGGTCCTCTGGCTCCAGCACAACCGCAACAAGAGCGCGCTCCTGCAGCTGGCGCGCGCCCGCGCCCGCGCCCGCTGGATGAAGGAGAAGCACGACCCGGCCCAGGTGCTGGCCAGCGGCGCGCTGCTCGACCATCCCGCGCTCGTCATCGGCTTCGCCCGGCGCTTCGCCTCCTACAAGCGGGCGACTTTGATCCTGAGCGACCTGCCGCGCCTGAAGAAGATGCTGTTCGACCCGTGGCGCCCCGTCCAGCTCGTGTTCGCCGGCAAGGCGCACCCGGCCGACGACGGCGGCAAGGCCCTCATTCAACAGGTCTATCAGCTCGCGAAGAACCCCGAGTTCGGCGGCCGCATCGCCTTCATCGAGGACTACGACATGCACGTCGCGAGGTACCTGGTCCAGGGCGTCGATATGTGGCTCAACAACCCGTTGGCGCCCCTCGAGGCCTGCGGCACCTCCGGCGAGAAGGCCGGGGCCAACGGCGTGCCGAACTTCTCCGTGCTCGACGGCTGGTGGGAGGAAGGCTTCAACAACGGCAACGGCTGGCCCATCGGCCAGGCCGGCGGCCGCGGAGCCGGGCCCGAGGCCGACAAGGCCGACGCCGACGACATCTATCGCACGCTCGAGGAGAAGATCGTGCCCCTGTACTACGACCGCGACGAGCACGGCATCCCCCGCGGCTGGGTCAAGGTCATGAAGGAGTCCATCCGCTCCGTGGCCTCGCAGTACGGCGCCGACCGCATGGTCAAGGATTACTGCAACATGCTGTACGCCCCGAAGCGGGAGGCCGTCGGCTCGCGCTGACCCGCATGGGCGTCGATCTCGACAAGCTCAACCCTGAGCAGAGGGCCGGGGCGACGCACCTGGACGGAGCCTTGCTCGTGCTCGCCGGCGCGGGCACGGGCAAGACCCGGGTCATCACCTACCGGATCGCGCGCCTCATCGAGACCGGGGTGCCCCCGGACCGCATCCTGGCGGTCACCTTCACGAACAAGGCCGCCGGGGAGATGCGCAAGCGCCTCGAGGAACTGGCGCCCGGCAAGGGCGCCCTGGTCTGGGCGTTCACCTTCCACTCCTTCTGCGCGAAGCTCGTCCGCATCCACCATCAGGAGCTGGGCCTGCCGCGCCATTTCACGATCTACGACCAGGGCGACCAGAAGAAGCTCGTGACCGAGGCGATGAAGGAGCTCGGCCTCGACGACCAGAAGTCGAAGGCGGGCCTGTTCGTCAACATCATCTCGCGCGCCAAGGACGACCTGCTCGACGCGGGCTCCTACGAGATCCACGCGATGTCCTCCATCGACCAGTCGAGGCAGACGGCGGCCAAGGTCTACAAGGTCTACGAGAACAAGCTCGGCAAGGCGGGGGCGCTCGACTTCGGCGACCTCCTGCTGAAGACCTGCCAGCTCCTGCGCGACCACCCGGAGGTCCGGGAGAAGTGGCAGAACCACTTCACGCACCTGCTGGTCGACGAGTACCAGGACACGAACCACGCCCAGTACATCCTCACGAAGACCCTCGCGGCGAAGCACAAGAACGTCTGCGTCGTCGGCGACGACGACCAGTCCATCTACTCCTGGCGCGGCGCCAACATCCGCAACATCCTCGAGTTCGAGCGGGATTTCCCCAACACGATGGTCGTGACCCTGGAGCAGAACTACCGGTCGACGGCGAGGATACTCGACGCCGCGGCCCTGGTGATCCACCACAACAAGACGCGCAAGTCCAAGAAGCTCTGGACGCAGGCCCCTCCCGGCGACGAGGTCCGCGTCCAGGAGCTGCCCAACGAGCACGAGGAAGCGACCTACGTCGTGCGCCGCATCCAGGACGAGGTCCAAAACGGCCGTTCCCTCAAGGACGTCGCCGTCTTCTACCGCACGAACGCCCAGTCCCGCTCCTTCGAGGAGGCCATGCGCCGCGCGCGCATGCCTTACAAGATCGTCGGCGCCATGCGCTTCTACGAGCGCAAGGAGATCAAGGACGCGATGGCCTACGCGCGCGTCGTGGTCAACAAGCGCGACTCGGTGTCCCTCGACCGCGTCATCAACTGCCCGCCGCGCGGCCTCGGCGCCAAGAGCCTCGAGCTCGCCGAGAACTACGCCGCCGCGCACAACCTCTCCCTGTGGGACGCCTTCTGGGCGCACGGGCAGATCGACGGCCTCGGCGCGAAGGCCCACTCCGCCTTCAGCGACTTCACCCAGACGCTCGACAAGCTGCGCGAGACGACGGAATCCCTGCCCGCCGGGGGCGCCATGGCCCTCATCTTCGAGACGACCGGCTACTGGGCCTGGATCGAGTCCGAGATGGACACCGACCCCGAGGCCGCGGGACGCCTCGCCAACCTCCAGGAGCTCCTCAACGCCGTCAAGGAGTACGACGACAAGGAGAAGCAGGCGGGACGCACGAGCACCTTGGCCACCTATCTGGAGGAGGTCGCCCTGCAGACGGGCCTCGACGATTACGACGAGAACACCCCGGCCGTGACCTTGATGACGATCCACCTCGCCAAGGGCCTCGAATACCCCGTCGTGTTCCTGACCGGGCTCGAGGAGGGCCTGTTCCCGATCGGCGGCGGCAACGCCACCCCCGAGGACCTCGAGGAGGAGCGGCGGCTGTGCTACGTCGGCATCACGCGCGCCCGCGAGCGCCTGTACATGACCTACGCCGCCACGCGCCGCCTGTTCGGCCAGGTCTACGCCAGCCTGCCCTCCCGCTTCATCATCGAGGCCAAGCTGTTCGGCTCGGCCGCCCGCGAAGCCTCGCCCGGCGGCGCCCAGGCGTTCGTCCGCCCCGCGGCGGCCGGCGCGGCGCCCTCCGCCCGCGCGACCGGCTTCAAGAACGGCCAGCGCGTGAAGCACCCGCAGTTCGGCCGCGGGATCGTCGCCGAGATCTCCGGCGCCGGCGACACGATGAAGGTGACCGTGCGATTCGACGACGGCCGCGTGGCCAAGCTGCTGACGCGCTACGCGCCCCTGGAGCCCGCCTGAATGAGCGTGTCCAACGACGAAGTGAAGAAGATCGCCAAGCTCGCGCGCCTGCGGCTGACCGACGCCGAGGTCGCCCTGTACGGGGGCCAGCTCTCCAAGATCCTCGACTCGATGGCGGAGCTCTCCAAGGCCGACACGAGCGGCGTGGCGCCGACGACCTCGGTCCTCGGCGCCGTCAACGTGATGCGCGACGACGAGCCCAAGCCCTTCGCGGACGCCGAGGCCCTGCTGGCCAACGCCCCGGAGCGCGACGGCCCCTACTTCAAGGTGAGGAAGGTGATCGAATGAGGACTTTGCTCGCCGCTCTCGTCCTCGCCGCTCCGCTCGCCGCCTCGGCGGCGGCCCCCGACGCGAAGGCCAAGCGCGCCCTCTCGGCCGCCAACCGCCTGTATCACAAGCTCGACCTCGCCGAGGCCTCCGCGCGCTTCGACGAGCTCCTCGAGACCGTGCCGGGCTGGAAGACGGCGGCCGGCTTCCGCGCCTCCTGCCGCTGGACGCTCGGCGACCTGTCCGGCGCCGCCGAGGACGCCAGGCTCGCGGCCAAGCTCAAGCCCAACGACGCGCAGTCCTACGCCGCGCGCGGCAAGGCCCGCCTCGTCCTCAAGGACCACGCCGGCGCGCTGTCCGACTTCCGCGCCTCCTCCGAGGCCGACAACCGCTCGATCGAGGGACCGCTCGGGGAAGGCAGCGTGCTGTCGGCGATGGGCAAGACGCGCGAGGCCCTGCCGGCCCTGAACAAGGCCCTCAAGCTCGACCCGTCCTCCGCGTCCGCCCTGCTGATGCGCGGCTCGGTCAAGGACCGGCTGCGCGATTTCCGCGGCGCCGCCGACGACTACGGCGCCATCGTCGAGCTCAACCCGAAGTTCGCCTGGGCCCGCTACTACCGGGGCAAGGCCCTGCGCGAGCTCAAGGACTACCGCGGCGCCGACGCCGAGTTCTCCGCCTTCCTCGAGACCAACGACGAGCACGAGGGCTCCTTCTACCTGCGCTCCAACGTGCGCTTCCTCCTCGGCGACTACCGCGGCGCCGTCGCCGACCTGACCAAGGTGATCGCCCTGAACCCGCGCAAAGGCCTGGCCTACTCCAACCGCGGCCAGACGCGCGCCTTGCTCGGCGACAAGCCGGGAGCCGTCGCGGATCTCAGAAAGGCGCTCGAGCTCGACCCGCAGCGCCGCGACAAGATCCAGGCCGCCATCGCCGCGATCGAGTCCGACGCCGCCCCCGAACCGGAGCCGGAGCCCGAGCCCGCGGCCCCCGCTCCGGAGAAGCCCGCTCCCCGCCGCGCCCGCGCCGAGGACCGCGACGCCCCGTCCTTCGGCGACGACGGCCCCGCCGTCAGCATCGAGAAATCCGGCAAGGACGTGGCCCCCAAGCGCGTCAAGGCCCCGGAGTCCGACCTCGACGAGCTGCCGTCCAAGCCGGAAAAGCCCGACGCGACCCCCGCCCGCCGCGCCCGCAAGGGGACGGTGGAAGAGCGCCACAACGGCGAGGAAGAATCTCTCTTCATCGACAAGTAAATGGATATCACTGAAAAATCCGCCGCCCAGATCTCCGACGCCGTCCGCGGCGGGGAGGTCACGGCCGAGGCCGTCGCCGCCGCGCACTTCGAGCGAATCTCCAAGCTCGACGGCTCGATCAAGGCGTTCCTCGCGGTGACGAAGGACCGGGCGCTCGAGCAGGCGCGCGCCGTCGACTTGAAGCGCAAGAAGGGGGAGAAGCTCGGCGTTCTGGCGGGCGTCCCCGTCGCGTTGAAGGACAACATCCAGCTCAAGGGCGTCGAGACCACGTGCGCGTCGAAGATCCTGAAGGGCCACATCGCGGCGTACGATGCGACCGTCACGGAACGGCTGTTGCACGCGGACGCGGTGATCGTCGGCAAGACCAATCTCGACGAGTTCGCCATGGGCTCCTCCACCGAGAACTCCGCGTTCCAGAAGACCGCGAACCCGTGGGACCACGCCTGCGTCCCCGGCGGCTCCTCCGGCGGCTCGGCCGCGGCCGCGGCGGCGCGCCTGTGCTCCTTCTCGCTCGGCTCCGACACCGGCGGCTCCATCCGCCAGCCCGCGGCGTTCTGCGGCGTCGTGGGGCTCAAGCCCACCTACGGCCTCGTCTCCCGCTTCGGCCTCGTGGCCTTCGCCTCCTCCCTCGACCAGATCGGGCCGTTCACCCGCACGGTCGGCGACGCGGAGCTGGCCCTGTCCGTCATCGGCGGCCACGACCCCAAGGACACGACCTCCGCGGTGAACGCGCCTCCGGCCCCGTCCCCGGCCCCCAAGGACCTCAAGGGCCTGCGCATCGGCCTGCCCAAGGAGTACTTCATCGACGGCCTCGACCCCGAGATCGAGAAGTCGGTGCGCGACGCCGTGGCCGCCCTCAAGTCCCTCGGCGCCGAGATCAAGGAGGTGAGCCTGCCGCACACGAAGTACGCGGTCGCGGCCTATTACATCATCGCCCCGTCCGAGGCGTCCTCCAACCTCGCGCGCTTCGACGGCATCCGCTACGGCTTCATCGACAAGGGCGCCACGAGCCTGCAGGAGGTCTACGAGATGACCCGCGGCGCCGGCTTCGGCTCCGAGGTCAAGCGCCGCATCATGCTCGGCACCTACGCGCTCTCCTCCGGCTACTATGACGCCTATTATTCGAAGGCCCAGCGCGTGCGCACCTTGATGGCGAACGATTTCAAGGAGGCGTTCAAGCAGGTGGACCTCATCGCCGGCCCCACCACGCCCACGCCGCCCTTCCGCTTCGGCGAGAAGACGAACGACCCGATCGCGATGTACCTGTCGGACATCTTCACCATCCCGTCCAACATGGCGGGCAACGCCAGCGTCTCGGTTCCTTGCGGGCTATCGAAGTCCGGTCTTCCCATAGGCCTCCAGCTCATCGGCGACGTTTTCCAGGAAAAGAAGCTCCTCTCCGCGGCGAAGGCCCTCGAGGCCGTGAAGCCGTTCGCGGTCCTGAAGGGATGAAAGAGGCGAAGGAGTACGCGGCGGGCGGCGTCGTCGAGAGGAACGGCAAGGTCCTGCTCGTGAAGGTGGCCAACCTCTCGGGCGAGGTCGTCTGGACCTTCCCGAAAGGACATCTGGAGAAGAAGGAGACCCCGCTCAAGGCCGCTTTGCGCGAGGTCGAGGAGGAGACGGGCTGGAAGTGCCGGAGCGTCGGCCCGCTCGCCTTGGTCCGCTACCGGTTCAATCGCAACGGCCGTCCCGTGGCCAAGAAGGTGCGCTGGTACCGGATGGAGCCGGTCGAGAAGACCGGGCGTCCGGACGAAGTCGAGATCATGAAGACGAAGTGGGTGGCGAAAAAAACAGCGGCAAAAAGACTTTCTTATCCGAGCGATCTGCGGTTGATTGCCCGCTATTTGAACTCGCCAATGTGATGACAAAGAATATTCGAGTGCTGATTGATATGGCGTTGAAGAGCCCTGTATGGCGCGGAGTGTGGGCGGTTTGCGGCGTCCTAGTCATCGCAGGCTGCTTGAAGCCTCAGCCTGAAAGGCCGATCGAGATAAAGCTGGCCCTCGCCAAGCCTGGCATACAAGCCGGCGAGTACCTATGGTATCGCGTCGAGATGAAGAACGTCGGGCGAAAACCTATTCCCGTCGAGGATTCATTCTGGTGTCGACAGGAATATTTTGGGCAGACCCAGGTGGAGATCATCGGCCCTGATGGCGAAAAAGTATTTGCCCGAAGGTTGCCGTGGGGGCGCCACCTGGAGCATAAATTTTGGACGAATGATTTCGGCGGCGACGGACTATGCGCGCAAGAGTCTCGCCCGCCGACACGTCCCCTGCGGGGCGGAGAAACCTGGGTCGCCACCCCATCTAAGGTATCAGCTGTCCGCCCGCGCGACCCTCATGTCCTCTTCGACCCCGGGGATGCTCGCGCTTTGCCGGAAACACCGAAGGGCTGGTCGCCGCAGCAGATCGAGGAGTTGAGGAAAAATTGGAAGGCGACGGTGGAGCAAAGCGGGTATTTGTACGGCGATCCGACGTTCCTCTCAACGTCGGCGGCCTCCGCAGTCGAACGTCTTCAGGGCTACCGCGTGCTCGACGTTTATAGCTTCGACAAGCCGGGGAAGTATCGCATGCGCATGGTCTACTCACCGTTCGGGCGGCATGCAACCGTGAAAGGGGAAGAAAGCCGACTCAATGCGAACGGCGAGACGATCGAAGACTATTTGACGCTTTGGGGTTGGCCTAAAGAGACGCGAGTTCTGGATTTCGAATCGAATTGGGTCGAGTTCGAGGTTTTCCGAGCCCCGTTTCCAAAGCATTTGTTTAACCGCAGCAAAGCTCAAACGCCTCAGCAAAAGAAACTTTCCGAGTGGCTTGAACGCCGAATGCGGGAGAGCGGCGGCTGGTCGGAACCGGCTCCTCGCAAATGAAGCACTTGTTGAGCTTGGCGCTCATGTTTTCTCCCGGGCTTCTGCGGGCGGAGATTGTGACTGCGAGCTTGGATCAACAAGCTGAAATCATAATGCACATCGAAAAGGCTCGGCATGCGACCGACCTGACTGAAGATGCTCATGGCAATAGGCGGAATTCCTCTTATTACAATGCGGCGATGAATAAGAGGGATTTGGAAAGAGCTATGGGCATACCCTTCGATGCCCAGGGAAATCCGCTGCGACAGCCCACTGAAAAGGATTTAAATAAAATCTCCGGAGGGTGGTTCGGTCGTGACAGGCGTGGCGATTACGCGCAGGCGGCGCGGGAATTCCAGGCCGCCCGCCAGAAATCTCTTGACGAATTCGATAGAGCTCTAGAATTAACGGTGTCGTATTACAATATCAAGCCGCTTCCGCAGTTCGTCTCCGGCACCGTCGTCAATGGCCCGCCATGGGAAAGGGGGAAATATCTGGCGTGGTCCCCGAAATTTAGCGATAAGCCTCAGCCCGACGAATCCGGTCTAGGCGAAGCAGGGTACCGGGATGCCAAGAAAAATCGTCCTGCCTTCATCCGGGAAGACGGCCAGGTAATATTGAGGGATGAGGCATTCTTCGATAATAGCGGGCGGCCTTCACCGGGCGCTCTGGCGTCTTTGGTTTATCACGAGCATCGACATGTGGTCGATTCCTTGACCCCGGAATCGTGGTCTAAGGACTTGCGGAATATTCCGGCCACGGAGATGTATCATCGCCTCGCTGAACTGACTAAACAGGAAATCTTCGAGCTTCCAGCTTACGATTGGAAGCAGAATCTTAAGAACCTGGCTTGGCAAAATGAGCTGGCAACCAAGTGGCAGAACGCGATTGCGGTGGGCAAAGACCCTTATAACCTGGATGATCGGCAGCGGATTTTCGATCAACTTTCGATTCCTGCGGAGCGGACGGCGGAAATCGATCGGCAGGTCGAGAATGACCTGGTTCTGATGGCCGCGGCGGATTCAGGCGATGTCGCCGCGTTCGAGCGGCTCAAAGCTCAGGCTCAAAGCGACTTCTGGAATTACATCTCCGATGACAGCATGAAAAGACTTGTAGGCGGGTGGAAGAGGGCTCGTGAGGTGGATGCGCTTAGGAATCAACGGGAACGCGAGTTGTCCGCCCAGCAGATGAAGCATGAAATCCTCCGCTGTGGGTTCGAGCCGCGATATAGCGGGGCCGGCGTGCTGTATGGGTTCCGGCACTCCGGCGCAGGGATGGGCGCCTCATTTACGACCCCTCGTTACGCGCCATTGGAAGAAACTTTGTCAATGGACCAGTTGAAGGTGAGCATTCTGCTGCTGAGGGCATGCTGGTCCGCGATGCGAGGGGAAGCGATTCCTGGGTCATGCAACGAGGGGCTGGATGTCAGTAATCGATTTTGGACCGCCCCAGGTTTTACCGGACCTTTGATCGAGGGTGGATCCGAGCATCAGTGTATGGCTTATCTCCGGGATCGCTGGGCGGTGCCGATGGATGAGGCTGCATTGCATCGGCTGCTCGAGCCCATAATAAAAGCCGTCAAGGAATCAAATCGTCGCCGAAATGACAACCGCGACGATGATAGGGATCGTCGTCCCGGCGGTGATGATCGCCGTCCGCCTGAATCGCCGAACCATGATGAGGTTTGGGACCGAATTGGGCCGATCATCGGGCGATGATTCGTATTAGGTTGGGGCACGACGACGCCATTGAGAAAAATGCCCGCTGTACAGGACGTGACCGTAGTCCCAGGGCTTGTGTCCACTCCAGCCTGGAATAACCGTCAAATTTCAGTCACAATGAGAACCGCGTGAAACAATACGAACTGATCATCGGCCTGGAAGTCCACTGCCAGCTCGCCACCAAGACCAAGCTGTTCTGCGGCTGCGGCACCGACGGCTTCGGCCAGGCGCCGAACAGCCGCGTCTGCCCCCTGTGCACCGCCCAGCCCGGCGTGCTGCCGGTGCTCAACCGGCGCGCCGTCGAGCTCGCGTTCCAGGCGGCCATGGCCCTCGACTGCAAGCTCTCCGACCAGTCGATCTTCGCCCGCAAGAACTACTTCTACCCCGACCTTCCCAAGGCCTACCAGATCTCCCAGTACGACCAGCCCTTCTCCCAGCACGGCAAGCTCGCGATCACGGTCGACGGGAAGGTCAAGACCATCGGCATCACCCGCATACACATGGAGGAGGACGCCGGCAAGCTCGTCCACGACCTGGCCGGCTCCAAGCTCGACGGCTCGCTCGTGGACCTCAACCGCGCGGGCGTGCCGCTCATCGAGATCGTCAGCGAGCCCGACATGCGCACCTCCGACGAGGCCTACGCCTACCTGACCGCCCTCAAGGAGGTCATCCAGTTCACCGGCTCCTCGCGCTGCGACATGGAGAAGGGGGAGATGCGCTGCGACGCGAACGTGTCGGTCCGGCCCGTCGGCCAAAAAGAGTTCGGGACCAGGACCGAGACGAAGAACCTCAACTCGTTCAAGAACGTCAAGGACGCGATCGACGCCGAGTTCCGGCGCCAGGTCGAGGTCATCGAGAGCGGCGGCAAGATCGTCCAGGAGACCCGTCTCTGGGACGCGGCCCTGCAGGCCGGGCGCTCGATGCGTACTAAGGAAGACGCCCACGATTACCGCTATTTCCCCGACCCCGACCTCGTGCCCCTCGTCGCGGACCCGAAATGGGTTGACGAGCTCCGGGCTAAATTACCCGAGCTCCCCGTGAAAAAAAGGGCTCGCTTTACGGGCGAACTGGGGCTATCCTCCTACGACGCCGAGGTTCTGACGGGCGACAGGGTCCTCTCCGAGTACTTCGAGAAGGCCGTCGCGGCCGCCCCCTCCGGGTCCGCTAAAACCGTGTCCAACCTATTGACCACCGAGATGCTGGGCCGCCTCAACGCCGAAGGCAAGACCGCGCCGCAGTCGCCGGTCGCGGCCGCCCACCTCGGCGAGCTCGCCGGCCTCATCGCGGGCGGGACCCTGTCCTCGAAGGGAGCCAAGGACGTCTTCGCGAAGATGTGGGAGACCGGCAAGGGGCCGAAGGCGCTCGTCGACGAGCTCGGCCTCTCCCAGGTCTCCGACGACAAGCAGGTCATGGAGTGGGTGCTTCAGGCGCTCGCGGCCAATCCCAAGGCCGCCGCCGACCTGAAGGGAGGCAAGGACGCCGCCATCGGCTCGATCGTCGGCGGCGTCATGAAGCTCTCCAAGGGGAAGGCGAACCCCGCCCTCGTCAACAAGCTCATCAAGGAGGCCGTCAAGGCATGAACTCTATGAAGCAACTCGCTCTCGCGCTGCTGCTGGCCGTTCCCGCGCGCGCCTACGACACGATCCGCTTCCTCGAGCCCATCAAGGGCGACGAGATGGCCAAGCCCGTCGCGGCGGCGGCCGCGGCCGACCGTCTCTACGTCGTCGACGAGAAGAAGAACTCCCTCTTCCTTTACGACATGGTGGGCAAGCTGATCAAGACCGTGGGACGCTCCGGCAACCAGCAGGGCGCCTTCAGCTCGCCGCGCGGCGTCGCGGTCGGCCCGAAGGGCAACGTGTACGTCGCCGACACCGGCAACAGCCGCGTCGAGATCTTCGACCGCGACGGCAACTTCGTCTACGCCTTCGGCGAGAAAGGGTCCGAGCCGGGCAAGCTCAAGAACCCGGAGTCGGTGGCCGTCGGCGCCGACGGACGCATCTACGTCTCCGACACCGGGAACAACCGCATCCAGGTCTTCAACGACGAGGGCATCCTGCTCTTCTCCTTCGGGCGCTACGGCAAGGAGCCGGGCCTGCTCAACAACCCGACGCGCATCGCCGTCGACCCGTCCGACAACGTCTTCGTCCTCGACCGCAACAACGAGCGCATGCAGAAGTTCGACGCCTCGGCCAAGTTCGTCAAGGAGTACGCGCTGCTGGGCAACGACTTCACGGCCGACCAGTACGGCTTCCTGTATGTCGTCGACGGCAAGAACGGCAAGGTCATCGAGCAGTCCGGCGAGGGCTTCATCATGGGCAAGTTCGGCTCGCTCGGCTCCGGCGTCGGCCAGATGCGCAAGGCCGAGGGCATCGCCATCACTCCCGACGGCATATTGATCGTGCTCGACACCGGCAACAACCGCATCCACCGCGTCGAGCTGACCAACAAGCTCAAGGTCAAGGCGCTGCCGATCAACCTGCAGACCAAGATGGCCGTCTCCGGGCCTTCCCGGACCTGGCCTTATTCGGCCTCGATCCTCGCGCCGCACGGCGACGACCTGTACGCCTGGCTCCCGAAGGAGATGCAGTTCGTGCTCATCGACGAGAAGGGCAAGGAGAAGCAGCGCTTCGGCTCGTCGAAGGGCAAGGGCGGAGAGGTCACGCGCGGCGTCGGCGGCATGGCCGCGATGAAGTCGCCGAAGGTCGAGGGGCTGTACGTCACCGACCTGCCGAACCACCGCCTCCAGCAGTTCGGCCTGGACGGCAAGTGGAAGTCCAACGTCGGCGAGGCCCAGGGCTTCTTCGATTCCAAGCGCCGCGAGGGCCGCATGAAGAACCCCAACGGCGTGGCGATCAACGGCGAGGGCGTGGTGTACGTGGCCGACACCGGCAACCAGCGCATCGACGCGTTCAGCCCAGAGGGCGTGTTCCTGTTCGGCTTCGGCCCCAAGGTCGGCTCCTACATGCTGCTCGAGCCGGTCGCGGTCGCCTGGGACAAGGCGGGCTTCATCTACTTCGTCGACAAGGGACTCAAGCGCGTCTTCAAGTGCGAGCCGTCCGGAGCCTACATCGCCTCGTGGGGCGAGGACGGCGACGGGCCCGGCGAGTTCAAGTCTCCCGTCTCGATCGCCTTCGACGGGCAGAACTACCTCTACACTCTGGACTCCCAGCTGCGCCGCGTCAGCGTCCACACCAAGGACGGCAAGTGGCTTGCCGACTTCTTCGCGGGCGGCAAGCAGGAGCGCGAGCTGCTCGAGCCGATCGCGGTCTCCGTCCAGGGCGACAAGCTCGTCATCGCCGACAAGGGCAAGAGCCGCCTCGTCAGCTACGACCTGCACCCGATGCTCACCGCGCCGGCCGCGCTCTCCACCTCGACCAAGGACGGGATCGTCTCGCTCTCGTGGGAGCCCGTCGCCGACCCGTGGACGGGCGGCTACGTCGTCTCCCGCTCCACCGGGGCGTTCGGGCCGTGGACGAGGGCCGGCGAGACGAAGACCGAGAAGTTCGAGGACTCGGAGGTCACGCCGTACGAGAAGTACTGGTACCGCGTCGCGACCAAGGCCAAGACCTCGGACGTGGGCCCGGCCGGCCGCCCGGTCGACGTGTTCGTCGCGGGCTCCTTCAACCGCTCCCCCGTCGAGATCTCGACGATCACGCTCGGCGACATCTTCGCCGCGAACTACAAGTGGTACCTGCGCAACCCGATGGGCTCGGCCGTGCTCACGAACAACGTGAACGTGGCCTTCCAGAACGTGAAGCTGACCTTCAAGCTCAAGGACTACATGGACTTCGGCTTCGACACCGAGGTCAAGAAGCTGGAGCCGAAGCAGACCGTCGAGATCCCGCTGATCGCGACCCTCAACAACAAGGTGCTCGACGTCAGCGAGGACACGCCGATCCAGGCCGAGTTCACGATGACCTACTTCGAGAGCGGCAAGCAGCAGACGGTCTCGATCACGAAGCCCCTGCGCCTGTACTCGCGCAACGCGATCACGTGGCAGGACCCGCAGCGCATCGCGAACTTCGTGACGCGCAAGGACCCGCCCGTGCGCGACTTCGTGCGCGGCGTCTCGACGCTCGAGTTCAAGAACCGCAAGGCGGCCGCGCTCAACGAGCCGGTGGTCAAGGCGATGCGCCTGTGGAACGCGATGTCGGAGTTCGGGATCAAGTTCGTCGCGAACGCGGCCAACCCGTTCGAGGCCGCCCACGACGACCCGAACTTCCCGGTCGACTACACGCAGTTCCCGCGCGAGACCCTGCGCAGCAAGGCCGGGCAGTGCTCGGACCTGACGTCGCTGTACGGCGCCATGCTCGAGGACAGCGAGGTCCGCGTGGCCATCCTCGACTACCCCGGCCACATGACGATGATGTTCGACACCGAGGCCGAGGACGCCGCGGAGGCGGGCATGCCCGCCGACCTGCTCGTCGAGCACGAGGGCACGATGTGGGTGCCCGTCGAGGTCACCTACGTCGGCAAGCCGTTCATCGACGCGGTCTCCAAGGCCGCGTACGCCTACAAGACCGAGGCCGAGAAGGGCCGGGTGAAGGTGTACTCCCTGCACGCGGCCTGGGGCACCTACGAGCCGGTGACGATGCCTCCGACCGACTTCAGCCCGAAGCTCCCCGAGGCCGCCGGGCTCGAGCGCCGCTACGACGACCAGGTCAACGTGCTCGCCAAGGACCGCTACGAGTTCCTGAAGAAGGAATACGAGACCGACATCAAGCGCAACGGCAAGGACGTCGACGCGCAGCTCCAGCTGGGGATCATCGAGTACCAGTTCGGCAACCGCGAGGCGGCTCTGACCGAGTTCAACAAGGTGCTGGCGCTCGACCCGGCGAACGCGGCGGCGCTCAACAACCTCGGCAGCGTGGCCTTCCTGGAGGGGGACAACGTCGAGGCGGAGCGGCGCTTCACCCAGGCGTCCGACGCCGAGCCGAACGACCCCACGATCTGGCTCAACCTCGTGAAGACCTCGCTGAGGCTCAAGAAGCTGGACAAGGCGAAGGCGATGGGCGAGAAGGCCGTGGCCCTCGCCCCGGCGTACAAGCCGGCCGTCGACAGCCTGATCAAAGGAAGCTGATCTAGGAGGAGGACAACATGAAGACGATCGTTACCGCCGTCATCGCCGCGATGCTCGTGATCCCCGCGCGCGCCGACGAGAAGGCCGCCCCGGCGGCCGCCAAGTCCGGCTGGTCGGACTTCTTCAAGAACCTCAAGAACACCCTCGCCCAGTCGGCCGTCGGCGGAGAGCGCAAGAAGGGGCGCGGCGCCCAGGGCGTCGCCGCCGTCCGGGGAGCCGGCCAGGGCAAGAGGAACATCGCCGACCCGAACGAGCCCGGCCTCATGGGCGACGCCAAGAGCGCGAAGGTCAAGAAGGAGATGGGCTACGACCTGGAGCTCGAATCCGCCGTCGACCAGGTCGCCGCGGGCAAGCCCGAGGACGGCCTCAAGGCGCTCGAGAAGTTCAAGGCCGCCCACCCGAAGCACCGGGCCGCCGACGTGGACAAGGCCATCGAGGGCGCCAAGGCCATGATCGCCGAGAAGGGCTCGGCGCCCGCCGCCGAATAAGCCGTCCCGGCGGACGCGAAGGGCCCTCGCCGGAAGGCGGGGGCCCTTATCTTTGTACGCCCAGCATGACGCACGACTGAAGAGGTGGAAGTCCTCTGGGAACCCGGTCGCAGGGACCCGAGGGAAACGCAAGGGCGGGGTCGCGAGGCCCTGTCCGAAGGAAGCGTGGAACGAATTCCTGAGCCGACGAA
>JACPOW010000045.1 GCA_016191335.1 Elusimicrobiota bacterium
AGGAATTCGTTCCACGCTTCCTTCGGACAGGGCCTCGCGACCCCGCCCTTGCGTTTCCCTCGGGTCCCTGCGACCGGGTTCCCAGAGGACTTCCACCTCTTCAGTCGTGCGTCATGCTGGGCGTACAAAGAAGAGCCCCCTCCCCCGCCTCAGCGGGAAAGGGGGCTTCGCCCGGCCCGAGACCTAGACCGTGTCGCGGCCCAGGAACGGATACCGGTAGCTCTTCGGCGGCTCGAACGTCTCCTTGATGGTGCGCGGAGACACCCAGCGCAGCAGGTTGATGTACGACCCCGCCTTGTCGTTCGTGCCCGAGGCGCGCGCCCCGCCGAACGGCTGCTGGCCGACGACGGCCCCGGTGGGCTTGTCGTTGATGTAGAAGTTGCCCGCCGCGTGCTCGAGCGCCCGCTCGGCCTCCAGGATCACGCGCCGGTCGCGCGCGAACACCGAGCCGGTGAGGGCGTAGGGAGAGGTCTGGTCCACGAGGGCCAAGGTCTCCTTCCACTTCTTCTCGGGATAGACGTGGATGGTGAGCAGGGGCCCGAAGACCTCCTCGCACATCGTCAGGCTCTTCGGGTCGGAGGACTCGATGACCGTGGGCGTGATGAAGTAGCCCTTGGACGAGTCGTAGGTGCCGCCGAACACGATCTTGTTGCCCTTGACCTTCTTGGCCGCGTCGATGTAGCGCACGATGCTCTCATAGGCGCGCTTGTCGATGATGGCGTTGACGAAGTTCCCCGGGTCCTCCGGAGAGCCGACCTCCACGGTGGCCAGCATGTCCTTCAGAGCCTTGCGCACCTTAGGCCACTGGTTGGCCGGGATGTAGGCGCGGGAGGCGGCGGAGCACTTCTGCCCCTGGAACTCGAAGGCGCCGCGCACGAGGGCGGTGGCCACCACCTCGGGATCGGCGGACTCGTGCATGAGCACGAAGTCCTTGCCGCCGGTCTCGCCGACGAGGCGAGGGTAGCCCTTGTACTTGGAGATGTTCTCCCCGACCGTCTTCCACATGGAGTGGAACACCGGCGTGCTGCCGGTGAAGTGCACGCCCGCGAAGTCCGGGTGGGACAGGATGGTGTCGGAGATCTCTCCGGCCGGGCCGGTGACGAGGTTGATGACGCCCGGCGGCAGGCCCGCCTCGATGAGGAGCTTCATGATGAAGTGGGCGGTGTAGACGGTGGAGGTCGCCGGCTTCCAGACCACGGTGTTGCCCATCAGGGCCGGGGCCGTGGGCAGGTTGCCCGCGATCGCGGTGAAGTTGAAGGGCGTGATGGCCCAGACGAAGCCCTCGAGCGGGCGGTACTCCACGCGGTTCCAGACCCCGCGCGAGCTGTTGGGCTGGTTCTCGTAGATCTGCTCGGCGAACTTCGGGTTGAAGCGCAGGAAGTCGATGAGCTCGCAGGCGGAGTCGATCTCGGCCTGGTAGAGGTTCTTGGACTGGCAGAGCATGGTGGCCGCGTTGAGGGTCCAGCGCCAGTCGCCGGCCAGCAGGTCGGCGGCCTTGAGGAAGATGGCGGCGCGGTCCTGGAAGGGCATGCGCGCCCAGTCTTTCTTGGCCTTGAGGGCGGCGTTGATGGCCTTCTTGGTGTCGGCCGCGGAGCCCATGTGAAACTTGCCCAGGAGCTGCTCGTGGTCGTACGGCGACCGGATCTCGACCTTCTTGCCGGTGCGGACTTCCTCGCCCCCGATGTACATGGGGATGTCGACTTTCTTCGACTTCATCTCGTTGAGACGGGCGAAGAACTTGGCGCGCTCCGGGGAACCGGGCGCGTAGGAGAGGACGGGCTCGTTGACGGGAGTGGGGATGAAGGATCGTGAGTTCATGGCGGGATGATATCACAAAATGGCCGACGGAGCCCTGACCGGGAGCAAGCCCGTTCACTACTGATAATCACTATTCCCGGGAACAGTGATTATCGATAGTCGGCATGGACAAACTTCCGTTTAGCCGTTACAATCCGAGGCGATGAGCGTCTCCGCCCACCTGACCCCCGAGCCCGAACGGCGCCTGTGGCTCATCCTCGAGAGCATGCGCCACGAGGTGGACTCGGCCGACGTGCGCATCGCCGGGCTCACCGCCTTCGCCGCGGCGGAGCTGGCGTTCATCCGGATACTGACCCCGGTCGGCGCGTCGGGCTTCCTCGCGCTCACGGCCCTGACCGTCGCCCTGCCTCTCGGGGTGTTCGCCTTCACCCCGCTCAAGCGCCTTCCCCCCTGGCTCAAGTTCCTCGAGCCGCACCGGGAGAAGATGCGGGCGGAGGATTCGCTGATCACGGTGGACGACCTGGTCAAGTACAGCCACGGCGACCTGATCTTCCGCCTGGACAAGTACCTGGGCGGGGGCATCACCGCGACGCCCTACTACGAGGACGTGGTGGGGCAGATCGTGGAGAACGCGCGCGTGGCGTGGCGCAAGCAGCGCCTGCTGCGATACGCGTGCTTCGTCGTCGGGCTGGGACAGCTCGGCCTGCTCGGCCAGCTGATCTGGCGCTAGGTCAGGAGCGAAGCCGCGCGATGAGGCGGCGCTTGACGGCCTCGTCGCCGGGCGCGGGCGCGCCCCAGACGGCCTTGGCCGCGCGGTCGATCCAGCGGACCTGGGCGGCGTAGCGGCGGCAGAACCAGCAGACGGCCATGTGCAGGCGCAGCATGACGCGGCGCCCGCCCGGCCCCTCGTCGTAGGAGCCGTCGGAGACGGAGCGCGCCACGTCGGAGCAGGTGGGGATCCAGCTCATCGGTTCTTCCATTTCTTCTCGAGGCACTCCCGGAACTTGTTGCGGGCCCGGAACAGGAGCACCCCCAGATTGGTGGCGGAGACGCCGATGATCTTACACGCGTCCTCGGTGTCGACGCCCTCCACGGCCTTCAGCTGGAAGGCGGCCCGCTGCTCGTCGGAGAGGCCGCGGGCGCACTCCTCGAGCCAGGACTTGAGCTCGCCGTTGACGGCCTCCTCCTCGGGACCCCGGGGCAGGCTGTTCCACACCCCGAGGGAGCCGAAGCGGCCCGCGAAGGCCGCCTCCATGTCCTCGGTCGCCTGCTCGCGCTTGTTCTTGCGGCGCCGCTCGGAGCACTTGTGGAACATCACGCCGAACAGGAAGGTCTTCAGCGTCGAGCGCCCCTCGAACCGGTCGATCGCGACGAGGAAGTCCGTCAGGGTGTCCTGGACGGCCTCCTCCGCGTCCGGCTCGGAGAGGCCCCAGGAGCGCGCCGCCGCCAGCAGCGGCGACGCGAACTCCTCGACGAGAGCCTCCACCGAGCCCGGACGGCGCGCCTTGAGGTCGCGGAGCCGGTCCTGGTCGCCCATCAGGCGACCATCCTACCAATTCGCGTCAGGCGGCGATCAGCGCGTCGAGCTTGGCCTTGATGACCGATTTCGGCTGCACCCCGACCATCTGCTCGACGAGCTTGCCGCCCTTGAAGAACAGCAAGGTCGGGATCGCGGACACGCGGTACGCCGTCATCGTGTCCGAGTTCTCGTCGGTGTTGAGCTTGCCGACCACGGCCTTGCCGGCGTACTCCGTCGCCAGCTCCTCGACCACGGGGCCGAGCATGCGGCACGGGCCGCACCACGGCGCCCACAGGTCCACGAGCACCGGCTTGCTGGATTCCAGCACTTCCTTCTTGAACGACGCGTCCGTCAGCTGCAGTTCGGCCATGGGGCCTCCTTTAGATGATTATCAGTCCAGGGTCCTCAACGCCTCGCCCGCGGCGGCGCGGAGCTCCGCCCGGTCGCAGCCGGTGCGGCCCAAGGCCCGCAGGCCGAGGGTCGCGGCGAACAGGAACCGGGCCGAGGCCCGGGCCTCCCCGCGCGCCTTGACGCTGCCGTCGGCGCGGCCGCGCAGGACGGCCGCGAGCAGCGCGCCCTCGACGCGGCGCCGGTTGTCCTCCACGCAGCGCGCCACGCGCGCGTCATGGGCGGCGCGCTCCGAGGCGGCGTTGGCCAGCAGGCAGCCGCAGGGATCGCCCGCGGCCTCCTCGATGACGACGGAGAAGAGCTTCTCGATGGCGGCCCGGCCCGTCTTCGCGGCGTTCAGGGTCTGGAGCAGGCTGATGTCCTTCGTGCCCTGGTAGCGGCGCAGGGCGGCGAGGTACAAGGCGCGCTTGTCGCCGAAGGCCCCGTACAGGCTGGCGCGGCCGAGGCCCGTGGCCTTCTCCAGGTCCTCGACCGAGGTCCCGTCGAAGCCCTTCCCCCGGAAGGCCTCCACGGCCTTGTCGAGGACGACGTCGCTGTCGAAGGAGCGCGGGCGGGCCATGGCGTCATTATAGACTGTTTAGTCAATAATGTCAAGCGCCGCGCGCGGGGCGGGGCTTAATAGTAAAATCCCGCCGATGCTCGACCCTCTCGCCGACAAGCGCGCCCGCTTCCTCGACCTCGCGGCCGACCTCCCCTCGCGCTGCCGGCTCGTCGAGCGCAGCGAGGGCGGCTCGCTCGCGCGCAAGCTGCGCAAGCTCTCCCTGTTCGGCGGACGCTACCTGCGCTGGGCCGCCGCGCGCGCGGGCCTGCGGCCGGGCCTGGTCGAGCTGACCCTGTTCTGGGGCGCGCGCATGACGGTGCCCTACACCGACGACGCCGACTTCGTGACCTTCTACCTCGTGGGCGCGCCCGGCGGGCCCGAGTACAAGCTCGCGCGCTGGTTCATCCGGAACCTGAAGGCCGGCGACCGCTTCTACGACGCCGGAGCGAGCTACGGCTTCTACACCATGCTCGCCGGCGAGTTCATCGGCCCCGAGGGCGAGATCCACGCCTTCGAGCCGCTGCCCGAGATCCACGCCCGGCTGGCGGCCAACGCCCCGCGCGCCCGCGTCGTGAACGCCGCGCTGTGGGACCGGACCGGGACGGCCACGATGCACCGCAACCCCATCAGCGACTCGTTCAACACCCTCGAGCCCGCGGCCGCCGCGCTCGGCGCCCCGGGCGGCGCGGACCTCGAGGTGCGCTGCGTCACGCTCGACGAATACGCGAAGGAGCGCCGCCCCCCCACGGTGGTCAAGATCGACGTGGAGGGAGGAGAGAAGCGGCTCATCGCCGGCGGCCTCGCGACCTTGCGCGCCTCGCGCCCCGCGATCGCGATGGAGATCTGGCCCGGGGCCAACGGCGAGCGCTTCTCCCTTCCGGCCTGCCGGGACCTGCTCGCGCTGGGCTACGCCGCCCACCGCCTGGAGGAGGACGGCACGGCGGTCCCGCTCGCGGAGGCCGACCTCCCGGAGTTCCTGCGGTCCTTGCCCGGGATCTGGGACAACCTCGTCTTCCTCCCCGCTTAACCGGATTTGAACCCGGCTGAAACAACTCCTTAACGACGGGCGGCTACAATCCCAGTGCCGCCATGATAGACACCGAACGATCGCTCGAGCGCGCCGCGGAGCTGCGCGAGGCCGCTCAGGCCGCCAAGACCCGCCTCGCCGAGCGCGAGGCGTCCCTCGCCCGGCTGCGCGAGCAGGTGGCGGCGCTCAAGGCCTCGGTGGCGCAGGCTCCGGCCGCGGCCCCCGCGCCGCCCGCGCCCCGCGCCCGCCCCGTCCCCGCCCCCGTGCCGCTCCCTTCCCCCGTCTCCCGCCCCGCTCCGGGCCCCTCCCGTCCGGCCCCGTCCGGCTGGCGGCCGTACGCGCCCTACGCGGCCATCGCCGCCTGCGCCGTCCTCATCGAGCTCGGCGGCGCGCGCCTGCCGGCCCCCGCCGCGCCGGACCTCACCGCCTTGGCCCATCCCGCGCCCGCCGTGGTCCTCAACGCCCGGCCCGCCGCGAAGGGCGCGCCCGTCGTCACCGACGACGACCGCTCCGAGGAAGCCCTGCTCATGGTGCACGAGTGGAAGCTGCCCGGCGACGAGAAGTCCCTGGGCGAGCGCCTCGGCGGCGAGCTCGACCTGCCCGGCGGACGCCCGTCCTGGACCGTCGAGCGCACCGGCGCCCACGGCTACCGCGTGACCTTCCAGCCCGCGGAGAAGGACCTCCCCTATTCCTTCGAGGCGGACATCGAGTCGCGCGTCGTCTGGCCCACCCCCGACACGCAGGAGCTCCTCGCTCCGCGCTTCACCGCCGCCTTCCGCGACGCCGTCCGCTGAACGCGGTCGCGGCGGAATTTGTTTCCTTGAGGCGGCTCGTCCGCGAGCAGGAGGCCCCCTCATGAAGAAAACGATCAAGCTGTTCAGCCTCATCGCCGTCCTCGGGCTTCTCGCCGCCCGCGCCGGCGCGGATTGCGGCCATTGCGAGAAAGGCCACGACCCGAAGGGCGCGGCCGGGAAGTCATGCGAGATGGACTGCCCGACGCACATGGCCGGCGCCGAGGTCTCGGTCGCCAACATCGCCAACGGCGTCACCGTCACCATCGTCACGAAGGACGCCGCCAAGCACTTCGCCAAGAAGGACAAGGCCGCGGCCGCTCTCTACAAGTGCCCGATGGGCTGCGCCACCTCGGACAAGCCCGGCAAGTGCCCCAAGTGCAAGATGGAGATGAAGAAGCAGTAAAGGACCCACTCCCTCGAGGGCCTTCGGGCCCTGACGGACCGGCGCCGGACGCCCCATAATCATCTTATGAGGCGTCCGGCCTTCTTTTTGCTGGCCTTGCTGCTCGCGCTGCCCGCGCGGGCCGGGGTCGTCCGCGTCCCGGCGGCGGCCGCGGCCGCGGGGCCGGCCGCGGCGCTCGGCAGCCTGCTGGCCGCGACTTATCCCGCGATGCCCTCGCTCGCGCTCGCGGCCCCGCTGCCCACGCCGTCGATGCTCGACACGAGCAAGGTCCAGGCCCTGATGGCCCGCGCCCAGGCCTTGTCCCCCGCGCCGGTCCCCGCCGCCCCCTCGCCCGTCGCGGCGCAGCCGCTGCGCGTCCTGGAGGCGGTCAACTCCACCTTGCGCGACCTCACCCCCGATCAGATCCGGGACATGCCCGAGGACAAGCTCCAGGCCCTGGCGAGCGTCATCATGGACGGAGCCGAGGGCCGGGAGGCGAAGGCCGACCTGACCGCGGTCAG
Organism: Elusimicrobiota bacterium; assembly: GCA_016191335.1. GTDB lineage: Bacteria > Elusimicrobiota > Elusimicrobia > UBA1565 > UBA9628 > GWA2-66-18. The sequence continues at coordinate 6,951 of JACPOW010000045.1, forward strand.
CGCCCTCAGTGAGGCGAGCCTCGCCCGGGTGGAGAGCCTCCGCGGCCCCGTCGTCGAGACCTTGCACAACCCCGGGCACAACGAATCGCACGGCGACATGATCACGGCCAAGGGCGTGCCGGACAAGGTGAGGCGCTTCGACTCCGAGGGCGTGGTCTTCCGCCACTACACCACGAAGGAAGGCCTCGACGCCATCCTCGCGGAGAAGAGCCTGCGCAACGGCTTCCTGTCCTACGTCGAGCTCGCCCGGGCGCTGTACACCAAGACCTACCGCGACCTCACGGGCGTGTTCCTGACCTTGCCCAAGGTCTCGGGCGACCAGGTCGGCGTGCCCGCCAAGGAATTCGCCTATTTCGTGGACCTGCGCGTGCCGCGCGGCCTGCCGGTGCTCGAGGTCGAGAAGGGCACGATCTTCCTCGTCCCGCTGCCGGCGCGCACGCGCGGCTGGGTCGCCGACCTGTACCGGAAGTGGGTCAAGGGCGAGGAAGTGAACCCGACCTACCGGCGCAGCGTCGAGGACGTCGAGAAGGAAGGCGGCCTGGGCCCGTCGTTGTCCATGCCCATCGAGGTCGTCGGCCACGGCCGGGCCGGCCGCTAAGGCCTCGGCCGGCGCTTCCCGGCGCGCCGCGGCGGCTTCCCGTCCGCCGCCGGCAGAAGGAAAGTGAAGAGGGCGCCCCGGCCGGCCACCGATTCCGCCCAGACGTGGCCCCCGTGCCGGCGGACCACGGAATGGACGATGGACAGCCCCAGGCCGCTGCCGCGCTCCTTCGAGGAGAAATACGGGTCGAAGATGCGGGACAGGATCGCCGCCGGTATGCCCGGCCCGTCGTCGCGGACCGTGATCCGGACGTAGCGTCCCGGCTTCAGGTCGGCCGTGGGCTCGGCCAGGACGTGGTTCTCCGCGCGGATCGAGACGGTCCCTCCGGCGGGCATCGCCTCGCGCGCGTTGACCAGGAGGTTGCCGAGCACCTGGGAGATCTGGGTCTCGTCGGCGTGGACGGCCCAGAGCCCGCGGGGCGCGTCCACCTCGTCGCGCACCCGAGACCCCTGGAGGACGAGCCGCGGCGCGCCGCGCAGCAGGGGCCCGAGCGCGAAGACGCGCCGCACCGGCGTCCCCCCGTCGGCGAAGGTCCGCAGCTGGTGGGCCAGGGCCCCGGCCTTCGCGCAGATCTTCACCGCGTCGTCGAGCATCTCGCGCGCGTCCCCGGCGAGCTCGGCCTCGCGGCCCAGGAGGTCGAGGTTCCCCATGATCCCGGTCACGTGGTTGTTGAAGTCGTGGGCGATGCCGCCGGCGAGGAAGCCGAGGGACTCCAGGCTGCGGATCTTGAACAGCTCCTCCTCGGCCCGCTTCTTCTGGGCGGTGATCTCCGTGCAGAAGCCGCCCGTCGCGTAGACCGCGCCCTTCTCGTCGAGCAACGGGAACTTCTCCGTGATGAACGACAGGACCCCGCCGGGAAGCGGGATGGTCTCCTCGAACTCGAGGGCCTTCCGGTTCGAGACGACGAGGGCGTCCTGCTCCCGGAAGAGGTCCGCCACCGCCTTCGGGAACAGGTCGTGGTCGCGCTTGCCGAGGATGACCGCGCGCGGGGCGCCGGAAAGGAGCTCGTAGCGCCGGTTGACGTAGAGGTAGCGGCCGTCCAGGTCCTTGAGGTAGATGACGAGGCGCGTGCTGTCGAGAAGGCCGTCGAGGAACTCCGCGTGCGCGTCGCCGGCCTTCCGGCCCGGCTTGCGCGGCTTCACGCTCACGGCCCGAAGCGCTCGAACAGGCCGATCAGCTCGGCGCGTCCCAGGACATGCCCTTCCATGGCCTTGGCCGTCTCGGACGCGGTCGCGCCCGGCGGGAGCCCCAAGGTCTTGTCCAGCGCGAACAGCTTGAAGAAGTAGCGGTGGGGCTTGCCGGGCGGCGGGCAGGGTCCGCCGTAGCCGGTCCGGCTGAAGCTGTCCACGCCCCAGCTCGCCCCGTGCTTCGCCCCGCCCAGGACGCGCGCCGTCTTCGGCAGGTTCCCCGGCAGACCCGTCAGGTCCCCCGGGATGTCATAGAGCACCCAGTGGACCCACAGGCCCACGGGCGCGTCCGGGTCGTCCATGATCAGGGCGAAGCTCTTCGTCCCGGGCGGCGCGCCGGTCCACTTCAGCTCCGGCGAGGGGTCCTTGCCCTCGCAGGTGTGGACCTTCGGGATCGTCTCCCCATGCTTGAACGCCGGGCTCGTCAGCCGGAACATGCTCTTACGGGCGCAGGACCCTGAAGCCGACCGGGGCCGAGACCAGGAACCGGCCGTTCTTTCCCGGGATCCGCGCGATGACCGCGTGCGCGCCGTCGCCGTAGCCCGACCAGTCGTGCCACCAGAAGCCTGCGGCCTTGCGGCAGGCGAGCCAGGGGCCCTGGTCGATGGAGACGTCGAGGGTCTCCGTCGTCTCCGGGGCCGAGAGGCGGATCGTGTACTGCGCGGACACGACCGTCTCGCCCGAGGCCGGGTAATCCACGGCGGGGCGGGGCTGCGCGGCGGAGGCGCGCTTGAGGGTGTTCAGGACGCTCTTGACGGCTGACTTCATGGTGGTCTCCTCGACGCCGACGGCGCCGACAGTAATAGTTGTAGGTGTGTCGCAACATTACGGCCCGGGCGAGCCGTCGACTGTTTCCGGAAACAGTCCGGCTACTTGATGAGGGCCAGGCTCGAGGTGTAGCCGTGGACGAAGTTGCGGCCGCCGACGGGGCCGAACTCGCCGTTGGCGAAGAAGCCGGCCATCGGCACGGGCCCGCGCAGGGTCTGCACCAAGGTCGCGTCGTGGTCCGACTCGCCGTACAGGCCCTTGCCGCGGCCGCAGCAGGAGAAGAGGAGGGCGCCGCGGGGAGCGGCATCGACCTCCGGCAGAGAGCCCAGGAGCATCGAGAAGTCCTGGTCGGAGGTGTGCGCGTCGCGCAGCTGGAACTGCAAGGTCTGCCCGCGCCTCAGATTGGCGCCGAGGACGAGCGAGCCGGACTTGTCGTCGTAGCCGAGGAGGTTGCGGATGACGAAGTCGCCGCGGCGGAACTCGGAGCGGCCCTCGTTCATGACCAGGCCGGCGAACAGGGAGCTGCGCGCGAGGCGCTGGTCGTCGGGGGTGCACTTCGACAGCGTCTCGCGCAGGACCTCGAGAGGGTTGCGGCCGCCGAGCTCGTGCAGGACGTTGCCCTCGGCCCTGGTCACGATCAGCGGATCGCCGATCGGCCGGCAGCCCTGCGCGACGACCGTCTGGATCTCGACGGGGCCGACGAGCGCCACGCCCGCCAGGCCCTGCGTCAGGACCGAGGAGCCGAGCAGCATCCACGACGGCTTGTGCAGGAGCAGGCCGCTGGCCATGCCTCCGATGAGCGGCGCGCCGGGATAGGCCTCGTTGAACAGCGCGGCCATCCGCTCGGGGTCGGCGCTCGCGGGATCGCCGAGGATCATGAACTTGGGGCTCTCGTTCGGATAGAGGTCGAGCTCCTTGACGAGCGCGGCTCCGTCCTCGAGGCGGCCCAGCTCCGCCGGGGCGAAGGTGAACGGCTGGACGCGCACGCCGGGCAGGCGCATGGCGAGGATCGAGATCCCCGGGGTCCGCTCGATCTCCTTGCGGCCGGCGATGACGCCGCTGGCGTTGCAGCCGAGGACGCGCAGGGGCGCCAGGCCCTTGGCGAGCAAGGTCGAGAACTCGGCGGGGTCGAAGCCTTCGAACGCCTCGGAGACGAACACGAGCGCCAGGTCGCAGGGGCCGGCGCCGAGGCGCGTGCGCGCCGTCCTCGCGGCCGCGGCGGCCGCCTTGCGCCAATCCTTGTCGTCCGAGAAGCCCTCGGCGAAGCGCTTCGCCTCGCTCACCGGCCCTCCCCCTTCACGGCCTCGGCCACGGCGGCCACGCCCGCGGGCTCGGCGGCGTCCGCCAGGCGGCGCAGGTCCGGGCCGCAGCCGAAGACGCGCGGGTACGACTCGGCCTGGAGACGGTGCGCGAGGATGTAGTCCTGGTCGTCGGGATCGACGAAGGAGATCACCTTGCGCGGCAGATAGAGGCGGTGCACCGCCGCGAGCAGAGCGTCCGCCTTGGGCTCCCCGGGCCGTCCGACGAGCTCGAAATCCAGGCGGCCGCGCGCGTGCAGGTCGGCGACGCGCGCCAGCCCGGCCAGCGCGAGCGGGCGGGAGGCGTCCATCGCCGAGTTCCACGCCCCCCTCAAGCCCCACTCGAGCCAGCGGCGGTAGTTGTGGTTCCCCTTGAGGTGATGCATGCGGCGGCAGACCTCGAGCGCGGAGGCGTTGAGCGCCGGGTCCACGTGCGGCTCGCGCAGGATCGCCGGGTCGCCGGCGCGCGAGACCCGGTCGAGGAAGCCGCCCGACTCCCGCTCCCAGAGCTCCTGGAACAGGAAGCGGAGCATCGCGTCCGCGAACTCCCGGTGCGCCTTCATGCCGGTCGCGAGGAAGCCGTCGGTGAAGGCGAGCGCCGTCGCGGCGGCGTCGCCGAGGAGGCCGACCACGGACTCCCCGTCGCCGCCGGCCGAATGCTGCAGGCCCAGCATGGGGTCGTACAGGCGCGTCTGCAGGAAGCTCAGGGCCTTCATCGCGGCCTCGCCGGCGCCGGGATGGCCGTAGGCGCGCGCGCGCAGCAGGGCGGAGGCCGCCAGGGCGTTGCCGTCGGCGGGATACACGGCGGGCTCGGGCTTGCCCGCGCGGCGGAAGGCCCCGGCGCCCGAGTCCCAGAGGGAGCGGAGCAGATGGTCGGTGACGGCGGCCGCGGCGTCGCGCCAGCGGGCCTCGCCCGTCAGGGCGTGCGCGTCCCAGAACAGGGCCGCCCAGCGGGCGTGCAGGACGAGCGGCGAGCCGCCCCCGGAGAGGAAGGCGCGGCTCGCGGGGTCCCACCCGGCCCAGCGAACCTCGAGGGCCTTCGTCAGCCGGGCGAGGGCCGCGGCGTCGCCGCGCTCGCCCGCCGCGTGCAGCAGGGCCTCGACGAGCTCGGGGTCGGCCTCGGCCGGAAGGGCGCCCAGCCCGGCGAACACGGCGGAGACCTTCGCCTCGTCGGGAGCCGACGAGAGCTCCGTCTCGCGCACGGCCCCGGTCCACGCGGGGCGGGCCGGGGCGTCGGGACGCAGCGGGGTGACCGCCTCCAGGGCGAGCAGGGCCAGCTCCTCGCCCAGCCCGGGCGTGGGAAGGGGAAGGACAGCGCGCCGCGCGCCGTCCGGGTCGAGGACCACCGCGTGGCCGGCGCCGATGCGGGCGGCCGCGTCGGGGCGCGTCTCGGGGTCGGCCAGCACCGCGACGAAGCGGCGGGCGATCTCCCCCTCGGCGGCCTCGAGCTGCTCGGGCGGGAGAGGCCCGATGGCGGCGAGGATGGGCTTGCCCTGCGCCTTGGCGCGGGCGAAGGCCTCCGCCGACCAGGACACCCAGGAGCTCACGCCGCCGCCTTGTCTTCGGCCAGCTCGAACATGCGCTCGATCGGCAGCAGCGCCCGGGCGGCGACGGCCGCGGGCACCTCGATGCGCTGGGACGCGGTCGGGCGCTCGAGGGCGGAGAGCACCCGCTCCAAAGTCACGGCCTTCATGTGCGGGCACAGGCGGCACATCGGCACGAACACCTTGTCCGGGAACTTCGTGCGCGCGAGGTCGCCGAGGCCGCACTCGGTGATGAGCATGTAGGAGGGCGCCTTGTGGTCGTCCACCCACTTCATCATGTCGCCGGTGCCCCCGATGTAGTCGACGACGCTCGTCAGGGCCGGGGTGCACTCGAAGTGCGCGAGGATCCTCACGCCGGGGCGCTCGTGACGACGACGTCGCTCTCGGCCTTCACCGCCGCGGTGGTGTTGATGTACACGACCACCGGAGCCCCCGGGTGTTTTCTCTTCAAGCCCCGCACGTCGGCCGCCGTTATGGATTCGGACAGAGAGCAGCCCGCTTCGGGGGCCGGCAGGAGGACCTCTTTGTCCGGGCTCAGGATCTTGGCCGTCTCGGCCATGAAGCGCACGCCGCAGAAGACGATGGTCTTCGCGTCGGAGGCCGCTCCAAGCTTGGCCAGCTTGTACGAGTCCCCGATGAAGTCCGCGACGCCGAGGAGGATCTCCGGGCGCTGATAGACGTGGGCCGGGATGACGGCCTTCTTCTCCTTCTTCAGGCGGTTGATCCGCCAGGTCAGGCGAGCGGCGCGCTCGAGGTCCTCGTCGCGGTAGCCGAGGCCGGCCAGGCCCTTGTCGGCGAGCCGGGCGGCCTCGTCCTCGAGCTCCTGCTCGGTGGGGGTCAGCGCCACAGGTTGAGCTCCGGGTAGTTGCAGAAGATGCCGTCCACGCCGAGCTTGAGCAGCCGGTCGCGCTCGACGGGCGTGTTGACCGTGTAGACGAGTATCTTGCGCTCGCGGTCGTGGGCCGCCTTGACCGTGCGCGCGAGCGTCTGGCGCACGCTGAGGTTGAGGCTCTCGGCGTCGATGTCCTTCATCTCGCGGAAGGCGGTCTGCAAGGTCGTCAGGCCCAGCAGGTATCCGATGCGGACCTTCTCGTCGAGCGAGCGCACCGAGTACAGCGCCGCGTGGTCGAAGCTCGAGACGACGGTGCGGGCCGAGGCGCCGCGCTTGTGGATCAGGTCCACCACGCGCTCCTCGATGCCGGGATAGACGGAGGAGCCGCGCTTGATCTCCACGTGCAGCTCGACCGACGGCGGGAGGATGTCGTAGACGTCCTCGAGGCGGGGCAGGCGCTCGCCGGTGAACTCCTTGCCGAACCAGGCGCCGACGTCGAGCCCGGAGACGTCGTCCCAGTGCACGTTCTTGATGCGGCGCTTGTCGCGGCCGCAGCGCTTGAGGTCGTCGTCGTGGGCGACGACGAGCTCGTGGTCGAGCGTCTGGTGCACGTCGAGCTCGATGGCGGGCGCGCCCATCGCGAGCGCGCGCAGGAAGGCGGCCATCGTGTTCTCGGGCGCGTGGCCGCTGGCTCCGCGGTGGGCGATGACTAGCATCTCTCTATCGTCTCCATGACGGCGGCATAACCGGCGTCATCATACTCGATTCCGAGCCGCTCCTCCCGGCCGGTGTTCGGCCCGTGGAAGTCCGAGCCGCCGACCGCGAGGAGGCCCTTGCTCCTCGCCCAGTCGCCGTAGGTCCGGACCTGCGAAGGCGTGTGCCCCGAGTAGTTGACCTCGACGCCCTGGAGGCCGGAGCGGAAGAGCTCGTCGAGCTCGTTCTCCTTGCCCGCGGTCTGCGGATGCGCCAGGCAGGCGGCGCCGCCGGCGTCGCGGATCAGGGCGATCGCCTCGGCCGGGCTCGGGCCCATCGACTCGACGTAGCCGGGCTTGCCCTTGATGAGGAAGCGCTCGAAGGCCTCCTTGCGGCTCTTGACGACGCCCAGGCGCCGGAGCGCGTCGGCGACGTGCGGGCGGCCCAAGGTCTCGTGCGCGCCGGACGAGACGTCGGAGAACTCGATGGCGATGCCCAAGGCCCGGAGGTTCTCGACGATGCGCTTGGACCTCACGGCCCGCCGCTCGCGGAACTCGGTCAGGCGCTCGGCGAAGCCCGGGGAGAGCGGGTCGATGCCGTAGCCGAGGATGTGGACCCGGTCGGCGGCGCCCTCGCCGGCGCAGTTGATCTCGATGCCGAGCCGGACGGCGAGCCCTTCCGCCTTCGCCGCGGCGAACAGCTCCGGGCCGCCGGAGACGCTGTCGTGGTCCGTGAGCGTGAGGAGCTCGACGCCGTTCTTGACCGCGCGCGCGACGAGCTCCGCCGGGGTCAACGTCCCGTCGGAGAAGACCGAATGGCAGTGCAGCTCGACGCGCTTCGGCACGGCTAGACCGCGACGACTTCCTTGATCTCGGGGATCTCCTGGCGCACCATGCGCTCGACGCCGCCCTTGAGGGTGGCCGTCGAGCTCGGGCACGAGCCGCAGGCGCCGGACAGGCGCACCTTCACGATGCCCGCGGTCTCGTCGACCCCGACCAGGGAGATGTCCCCGCCGTCGGACTGGATGTAAGGCCGGATCTTCTCCAAAACCTTCTCGACGCGTTCCTGTATCGTCATAAATCCTCCTCCTACTTTCCCGGGGCCAGCTTCTCGAGCCAGGCCGGCGAGGCGCCGCACGAGCCCGCCTTCTGCTCGAGGATCGCGGCCAGGGTCACGCTCTCGAAGTAGCGCGTCACGATCTCGCCGAGCCTGGTCCACACGGGCGAGATCGCGCACTGCCCCTGATGGCGGCAGTCCTTCGCCCCGTCGTCGTACCGCTCGCACACTTCCTCGAACACGGCGCCGTCCACCGCGCGCACCACCTGCTCGATCGTGATCTTGCACGGCGTGCGCGACAACGAATAGCCTCCGGAGCTGCCCAGGTGGCTCGTCACGAGCCCCGCCCGGCGCAGCTTGACCAGGATCTGGCTCACGTAGTCGGCGGGGACGTTGTCGGTCTCCGCCAGCCGCTCGGCCGGGACCGGGGCCTTGCCGTGTTCCGCGGCCAAGGTCACCATCAGGCGCGTCGCGTATTCGATCGAGCTCGTGATCCTCATATCAGTATAGCCCCAATTGTTCCTTCGCGTCCTCGGTGGCCATCGTGCGCGGGTCCCACCCCGGGGTGAAGGTCAGGTCCACGTCGACGTCCTTGATGCCCGGGAGCTTCGTCAAGGCGGTGTGCGCGGCGGCGAGCAGCATAGGCCCGTATGGGCAGGCGGGCGAGGTCAGGCTCATGCGGACCTTGACCGAACGGCCCTTGGGCGACTCGCCGAACTCGGCGCCGTAGACGAGGCCGAGGTCGACGATGCTGATGTGGATCTCGGGGTCGACGACGGGCTTGAGCGCCTCGCCGACCTGCTTGAAAGTGGCCTCGGCGGCCGTCTCGGTCTTGCTCATGATTTCGTCACCTCGAAGCCCTGCATGACGGTGTTCCAGCCCAAGGTCGCGCACTTGACCCGCAGAGGGAACTTGCGCACGCCCTCGAGGCTCGCGAGCTGCTCGAGCTCCGGGGGCAGGCCCTTCACGTCGCCGTTCTCGAGCATCAGCTTCTTGAACGCGGCCACCAGGGCCTTCGCCTTGACGATGTCGGCGCCCTCGAGGGCCTCGGCCATCATCGCCGCGCTCGCCTGGCTGATCACGCAGCCGTGGCCGGCGTAGCGGAGCTTCTCCACCTTGCCGTCCTTCAGCACGGCCGTGATCTCGAGCTCGTCGCCGCAGACCGGGTTGATGCCGTGGGCGCGAAGGTCCGCCGGGTCGCACTTGCCCTTGCGGGTGCTGGACCGGAAATAATCGAGGAGGACCTCGCGATAGAGATCCTGGAGCTCCGCGTCGCCTTCCATCACCGCACCCCCGCTTTCGGCTTGACCCTGAAGAAGTCGAGGGTGCGCTTGAGAGCCCGCCCGAACGCCTCGACGTCCGACTCGTCATTATAGAGATAAAAGCTCGCCCGCGCCGTGCCGCCGCACTGGAGCTTGTGCATCAGGGGCTGGCAGCAGTGGTGGCCGACCCGGACCGCCACGCCCTCCAGGTCGAAGGCCGTGCCCACGTCGTGCGGATGCAGGCCCGGCACGTTGAAGGAGACCACGCCGGAGCGCTTGGCCGGGTCGGTCGGCCCGAGGACCATCATGCCCTCCGCCTCGAGTATGCCCCGCGTCTTCTCCGCGAGCGCGTGCTCGTGCGCGGAGACGTTCTCGAGGCCGACGGCCGTCAGGTAGTCGAGCGCCGGGCCGAAGGCGGCCTGGTCGGCGTAGTTGGGCGTGCCCGCCTCGAACTTGTAGGGGAGGGCGTTCCAGGTGGACTTCTCGAGCGTCACGCGCGAGATCATGTCGCCGCCGCCGAGGAAGGGGTCCATCGCCTCGAGCAGCTCCTCGCGGCCCCAGAGCACGCCGATGCCCGTCGGGCCCAGCATCTTGTGGGCGGAGAAGGAGACGAAGTCCGCGCCCCAGGCCTTGAGGTCCATGGTCTTGTGAGGGGCCCACTGGCAGGCATCTACATGAATAGTCGCGCCCGCCGATTTGCCCAGAGCGATCAGTTCGTGCACCGGATTGACCGTCCCGATGGCGTTGGAGAGCGCGGTGAAGGTGAACAGCTTCGGCCCCTCGGCCAGCATCGCCTTGACCTTGGCCAGGTCGAGCGTCCCGTCGAGCTCGACGGGGACGAACTTGAGGACGATCCCCCTCTCCGCGGCGAGCAGCTGCCAGGGCACGATGTTCGAGTGGTGCTCCATCTCCGTCGACAGAACGATGTCCCCGGCCTTCAGGAATTTCCTGGCCCAGGCATGAGCGACCAGATTGATCGACTCCGTCGCGTTGCGCGTGAAGATCAAGGTCTCGGCCTTTTCCGAGCCGACGAATTTGGCGAGCTTCGTCCGAGTCACTTCGGCCATGTTGGTCGATTCCTCGGAAAGAGTGTGAACTCCCCGGTGCACGTTGGCGTTGTGGTTCTCGTAGAAGTCCGTCAGGTACTTGATGACCTGCCGCGGCTTCTGCGTCGTCGCCGCGTTGTCGAGATAGGCGAGCGGCTTTCCGCGCACGAGGCGCTTCAGGATCGGGAAGTCCTCGCGCAGCTTCTTCGCGTTCAGGGCGGCCATATCAAAGGTGCTCCTCGGGCATGCGCCCGTGCAGCGCGTCCGCGAGCGCCAGCTTCAGCGGCTCGAGCGCCACCCGGTCCACCATCTCCGAGCCGAACGCGTAGACGAGCAGGCGGCGGGCCTCGTCGGCGCCGATGCCCCGCGACTGCAGGTAGAACAGCGCTTCGAGGGACATCTGGCCGACGGCCCCGCCGTGCTTGCAGGATACATCATCCGCGAGGATCTTGAACTCGGGGTTCGTGTTGACCCGGGCGTCCTCGGACAGGAGGAGGTTCTTGTTGTAGACCTGGGCGTCGGTCTTCTGGGCGCCGGGCTTGACCGTGATCAGGCCGTCGAACACGAAGCGCGCCTTGTCGTCGATGACGGCCTTGTAGAGCTGGCGGGTGGTCCCGCCGACCGCGGCGTGCTCGACGACCGAATGGTGGTCGGCGAACTCCGAGCCGCCGAGCAGGGCCAGGCCGTTGAGGGCGCACTCGGCTCCCTCTCCCTCGATGCGCACGCGCAGGTCCTCGCGCGCGAACAGGCCGCCGAAGTTCAGCGCGTGGGACTCGTAGCGCGCGCGGGAGGCGAGCGTCACCTCGAGGCCGAGCGTCAGGCGGCCCTGGGCCCCCTCGCGGACGATGCGGTGGTGGCGCAGGAAGGCGCCCTCGCCGAGGACGACCTGGGCGCGGACGTTCTTCCACGACGGGGCGTCGCCGAAGGACAGGGTCTCCTCGACGATCTCGGCCGTGGCGCCGGGCTCGAGCACGACGAGCACGCGCGCCTGCGAGGATTCCGCGACCGGCGACGCCTCCGAGATGTGGACGAGATGGATGGGGCGGTCGGCGCGGGAGTGGCGGGCGACGCGGACGACGAAGCCGTCGCGGGCGGCGGAGGCGGCCTGGGCGAGCGGCATGTCGGCGGGCGCGGGCCTGCTCAGGAGCTCGGCGAGGCCGGAGGCCTCGCCGAGCGGCTCGACCGTCACGCCGTCGGGAAGCTTGAGCACCGCGTGCTTGGCCTCCCAGCGCCCGTTGACGAGGGCCGCGCGATGGAACCCGACGGGGCACAGCACGCGTCCGCCGAGCGGCTCGAGGCGCGCGGGGACGCCGGCGGGCTTGAAATCCGGGCCGGTGAGGGCCGCGACGGGGGTGTACCGCCAGCCTTCCTTCTGGGCGGCGAGGGCTTCGGCGATCACGCGGCCACCTTGTCCTCGATCCAGCCGTAGCCCTTCTTCTCGAGCTCGAGGGCGAGCTCCTTGCCGCCGGACTTGATGATCCGGCCGCCGGACAGGACGTGGACGAAGTCGGGGACGATGTAGTCGAGCAGGCGCTGGTAGTGCGTGACCACGACGAAGGCGCGTTTCGGGTCGCGCATCTTGTTGACGCCGCCGGCGACGACCTTGAGGGCGTCGATGTCGAGGCCGGAGTCGGTCTCGTCGAGCAGCGCGAGCTTCGGCTCGAGCACCGCGAGCTGCAGCACCTCGTTGCGCTTCTTCTCGCCGCCGGAGAAGCCCTCGTTGACCGAGCGGTTCAGGAAAGCGGGGTCCATCTCCACGGACTTGGCCTTCTCCTTGACGAACTTGAGGAAGGCGCCGGCGTCCATCTCGGGCTCGCCGCGGTGCTTGCGCATGGCGTTGTACGCGGCCTTGAGGAAGTACTTGTTCGAGACGCCGGGGATCTCGACGGGATACTGGAACGCGAGGAAGACGCCCTCGCGCGCGCGGATCTCGGGCTCCATGGCGAGCAGGTCCTTGCCCTCGTACTCCGCCGTGCCCTCGGTGACCGTGTAGCCGGGGCGCCCGGCGAGGATGTAGGACAAGGTACTCTTTCCGGAGCCGTTCGGCCCCATGATCGCGTGGACCTCGCCGGCCTTGACCGACAGGCTCAGGCCCTTGAGGATGGCCTTCTCGCCGACCTTCGCGTGCAGATTCGTGATTTTCAGCATTAGCCGACGCTCCCTTCCAGAGAAATATTCATGAGCTTGTGCGCCTCGACGGCGAACTCCAGCGGGAGCTCGTTGAAGACCTGCTTGCAGAAGCCGTTGACGATCATCCCGACCGCGTCCTCCGCCGACAGGCCGCGCTGGCGGAGATAGAACAGCTGGTCCTCGCCGATCTTGGAGGTCGAGGCCTCGTGCTCGAGGGTCGCCGAGGTGTTGCCGACCTCGATGTACGGGAAGGTGTGGGCGCCGCACTTGTCGCCCAGCAGCAGGCTGTCGCACTGGGAGTAGTTGCGCGCGCCCTGGGCCGACTTGGCGATGCGCACCTGGCCGCGATAGGCGTTCTGGCCGTGTCCGGCCGAGATGCCCTTCGAGATGATGGTCGACTTCGTGTTCTTGCCGATGTGGATCATCTTCGTCCCGGTGTCGGCCTGCTGATAATGGTTGGCCAAGGCCACGGAGTAGAACTCCCCCACGGACTCGTCGCCGAGCAGGATGCACGAGGGGTATTTCCAGGTGATCGCGGAGCCGGTCTCCACCTGGGTCCACGAGATCTTCGAGCGCTTGCCCGCGCATTTCCCGCGCTGGGTCACGAAGTTGTAGATGCCGCCCTTGCCGTTCTTGTCCCCGGGATACCAGTTCTGGATGGTCGAGTACTTGATCGACGCGTCGTCGTGCGCGACGAGCTCGACGACGGCCGCGTGCAGCTGGTTCTCGTCGCGCATCGGGGCCGTGCAGCCCTCGAGGTAGCTGACCTGGGCGCCCTCGTCGGCCACGATCAAGGTCCGCTCGAACTGGCCCGTGTCCTTGGCGTTGATCCGGAAGTAGGTCGAGAGCTCCATCGGGCACTTCACGCCCTTGGGGATGTAGCAGAACGACCCGTCGGAGAAGACGGCGGAGTTCAAGGTCGCGAAGAAATTGTCCGTGTACGGCACGACGGAGCCGAGGTACTTCTCGATGAGCTCCGGATGCTCCTTGACGGCGTCGGAGAACGAGCAGAAGATGACTCCCGCCTCGGCCAGGGTCTTGCGGAAGGTCGTCGCGACCGAGACCGAGTCGAAGACCGCGTCGACGGCCACGTTGGAGAGCATCTTCTGCTCCTCGAGCGGGATGCCGAGCTTGTCGAAGGTGGCCCGGATCTCGGGATCGACCTCGTCGAGCGAGTTCAGCTTCTTCTTGGCCTTCGGGGCCGAGTAGTAGATGACGTTCTGATAGTCGATCTTGGGGTAATGGACCGACGACCAGGTCGGCTCGGTCATCCCGAGCCAGTGCTTGAAGGCCTTGAGGCGCCACTCGAGCATGAAGGCCGGCTCTTCCTTCTTCTTGGAGATCAGGCGGACGGTGTCCTCGCTGAGGCCGCGGGGGACCTGATCGGTCTCGATGTCCGATTTAAAGCCGTATTTGTACTCGCGGTCGGCGAGTTCCTTCAAATCTTGGTTGGCCACGACTCAGTATATCATTCCTGACCTTTTTAGTCAAGAATGAGCCTGGACGGCCCTCCGTCTTCCTGTTATAAAGGTGGGGATGACCAACGTCCCCTGCCCCCGGTGCGGCATGCCCGTGGGGCTCGACCAAGAGGTTTGCTCGCATTGCCGCACCCCCCGCGACGACATGGAGATGGAGGAGGGGCGGGCGCTGGTGCGAAAAGAGGAGCTGCGCCGCCGGCGGCGGCCGAGGCTCATCGCCGCGGGCGTCGCCGCCGCCGTCCTGCTGACGATCGCCTGGCTCCTGCGCGGCCTCGTGCTCGGGCCGCTGCTCGTCGCCTGGAGCGACCTCCAGATCGAGATCGAGAAGACCCGTCAGCCGTCCCACTGGGTCAAGCCCAGGACCTTCCCGCCGGCCCCCGTCGCTGCCGCGCCCGCCCATGTCGCCGTCTCCTCGTTCGTCTACCTCGGAACGAACTCCCCGGCGTCCGTCTCCTTCGCCCAGGAGCCGGCGCAGCCGCCCCCCGCCCGCGCATCGGCCGTCGTGGCCACCACGCTCCCGGACCTCACCCCCGCGCCCGAGCCCGCGCTGAGCCTGGGCCCGGGCGAGCTCCACGTCCGGGGGACGGTCTACGACCTGGCGACCGGGCGGCCGGTCCCCTCGGTGCGCGTCCGCTTCCAGCAGACGCGCAGCGACGCGCGCTGGGAGGCAACGACGAACGCCGCCGGCCGTTATCAGGTCGGCGTGTACAAGAACCCCTCCGACGCCGTCGTCGTCATGATCGAGGCCCCGGGCTACCGCAAGGGCCTGCTCGAGGACCGGGACCCGCCGTACCGGGAGCGCTCCGCCTCGGCCCGGGCCGACGTCATGGCGGAGACCACGGACAGCGACCTCGAACCGGTGCCCATACGCTACAAGGAGAGCGCGCAAGTCGTCGACCTCGACCTCGTCCTGGTCCCGCTCGCGAAAAAATAACATGCCAGACAACGACACCCTGCCGTGCCCCGGCTGCCACACGCCGCTCCCGCCCGAGGCGACGGGCTGCCAGATCTGCATGCGCGCGCGCACCCGCCAGGAGATCATGCGCGGCTACGCCAAGCTCCGGGAGGAGAAGGCCCGCAGGCGCCGCCGCCCCTTCCAGCTCCTCGCCGCGGTCCTCCTCCTGGGCGCGGGCGGGTGGCTGTTCAAGACGCACGGCGCCCGCATCACGGCCGCCGTCTCCGCGGCGGGCGGAGCGGTCGTCCGGTGGGCCGACGACATGCGCAACCCGTCGCACTACGCGATGCAGGCGGCGACGAAGCCCGAGCCGAAGCCGGAGCCTCCGCCCGTGCCGGGCGCTCCCGTCGCTCCGGAGAGCGCGATGCGCTCCCAGCTGTTCCCCGAGGATCATCAGCCGCCGACGCCCGCGGCCGACGCCCCCGCCAAGGCCCCGGAGCGCCGCCCCGCCGGCCCGAGGCCGCTCGCGAAGAACGCGTGGCGCGTGTCGGGGACCGTCTACGACCTGTCGAGCCTCGACCCCGTGCCGGGCGCGGAGGTCACCTTCCTCCTCGACGAGAAGGAGCCCCGGTCCGCGAGGACCGACGAGAACGGCGCCTACGAGGTGGACCTGCCGAAGGGTGACGGCTGGACCGTCCACCTGATCGCACCCGAACGCCGCCGCGGCCAGATCCTCGACATCGACCCGTCCTACCGCGTCCGCGACGCCGACGAGCGCCGCGCCGTCTTCGAGAACGTGACCGACGGGGACCTCATCCCCGCCCCGGTCGGCTGGAAGCGCTCGTCCGCGAAGGCGACGCTGGACCTGTTCGCCGTTCCCAACCACTGGACGGGCCGCTCTCAGCGCTGACGACGGGCGCGGGATTTGGTACGGTCTCACGGTGCTGAAGATCCTCCCCCTGCTGGCGGCGCTGTTCGCCGCCCCCCCGAGCTTCGCGCAGGCCTCCGTCTCGACCCAGACCTACGCCTCCGTGGCGACCTTCCGCGGGGTCCACTTCACCGGCTGGGCCGCGGGCTCGACCAAGTCCCGGCGCCGCTTCATCGCCGACATGAAGGAAGGCGGCTTCAACGCCGTCATCATCGCGCTCAAGGACTACGACGGGCACATGTTCGTGCGCGACGTGCCCCTCTCGATGAAGACGGGCGCCTTCACGAACGCGATCCCGGACCTGCCCGGCGCGGTGAAGGATTTCGAGGACGCGGGCATCTACACCATCGCCCGGATCGCGATCTTCAAGGACGACCACCTCGCCCGCGCCCGCCCCGACCTCGCCGTGCACTTCCCGGACGGCCGCATCTGGACCAACGACAAGGGGACGGCCTGGGTGGACCCGTACAAGAAGGAGGTCTGGGATTACGCGATCGACATCGCCTCGCGCGCCGCGGCCGCCGGCTTCGACGAGATCCAGTTCGACTACATCCGCTTCCCCTCCGACGGCAAGACCCGCCAGTGCCGCTACTCGCGGGCCGACCATTCGCCGGCGACCGCGTCGGCCGCCCTGCGCGAGCTCCTGACCGCCGCCGTCGCGCGCCTCAAGCCCCTGGGCGTCAAGCTGTCCATCGACACCTTCGGCCTGACCACGAGCGTCGACAACGGCATGGGCATCGGCCAGACCATGGAGCAGATGGCCGACCTCGTCGACTTCGTCTCGCCGATGATGTACCCGTCTCATTACGCGCGCGGCGAGTACGGCCTGCGCAGCCCCAACCACGCGCCGTACGAGACCATCCGCCGCGGCACGAAGGACGCGCTCGAGCGCCTCGGGACCCGGCCCTCCGCCCTCCGGCCGTACCTGCAGGACTTCTCGATGGGCGTGCGCTACACCCCGGCGCACGTCCGCGCCCAGATCCTCGCCGTCGAGGAGCTCGGCGTGCGCGGCTGGATCCTCTGGAACGCCCAGAACCATTACACCTGGTCGGCCATCAAGGCCGGCCCCGTCGTCAAGCTTCCCCCGGAAGCCCCGAAGCCCCCGAAGAAGAAGAAGAAGGTCCCCGCCCCCGCCCCTGCACCCGCGCCGGCGCCCGAAGCGCCGAAGACCGACCCGGAACCACTGGAGAAGCCATGATGACCCTCGCGCCCTGGATCCTCGCCGTCGCCCTCGCCCTCCCCGCCGCCGCGAAGCCGAAGGCCCCGGCCTCGCTGGCGCCGTCCGTGCCCGCGGTGCAGGAGCTCCCTCGCCCCGACGACGCGATGGCGGTCACGATCCACCGGCTGCCCAACGGCCTGACCGTCTACCTGAGCCCGAACAAGGGCGAGCCCCGCGTCTCGGCCCAGATCGCCGTGCGCGCCGGCTCGAAGAACGACCCGAGCGACAGCACGGGCATGGCCCACTATCTCGAGCACATGCTCTTCAAGGGCACCTCCCGCCTCGGGACGCTCGACTACGAGAAGGAGCGCCCGCACCTCGAGCGCATCCGCGCCCTGTACGAGGACCTCTTCAAGACCAAGGACGAGGCCGGCCGGGCCAAGATCTACAAGGCCATCGACGCCGCCAACGTCGCCGCCTCGTCGAGCGCGGTGCCCAACGAGTTCGACCGCTTCTACCGGAGCATCGGCGCCGAGGGGCTCAACGCCTACACCTCCGACGAGCAGACGGTCTACGTCGTGTCCATACCCGCCAACCGCCTCGAGGCCTGGGCCAAGGTCGAGGCCGAGCGCTTCAAGGCCCCCGTCTTCCGCCTGTTCCAGACCGAGATCGAGACCGTCTACGAGGAGAAGAACCGCTCGCTGGACAACGCCGAGCGCATCCTCGGCGACGAGGTCGAGAACCGCCTCTACAAGAAGCACCCGTACGGCCAGCAGCCGACCCTCGGCAGCATCGAGCACCTGAAGAACCCGTCGCTCGCGAAGATGTACGCCTTCTACGAGCGCTGGTACGCCCCGAACAACATGGCGATCGTCCTGTCCGGCGACTTCGACCGCGCCAAGACGCTCGAGCTGATCAAGTCCCAGTTCGGCTCGTGGACCCCGCGTCCGCTGCCCGAGCTGCCGAAGTGGGAGCTCCCCCGGCCCAAGGGCGAGGAGAAGTACGAGGTCAAGTACGAGGCCGAGCAGAAGGTCCAGGTCGCCTGGCTGACCGTGCCGGGCTCCCACCCCGACGCGGACGCCCTCTCGGTCATGGACATGATCGTCGACAACTCGGCGGCGGGGCTTCTGAACCTCCGCCTCAACCAGGCCCAGAAGGTCAAGGCCTCGGGCTCCTATCCGTCCATGCGCAACGACGCCGGCTCGTGGAACGCCTGGGCCCTGCCCAAGAAGGGCCAGACGCCCGAGGAGGCCGCCGGCCTCCTGCTCGAGGCGATCGACGCGCTCAAGGCCGGGGACTTCAGCGACGAGGACGTCGCGGCGGTGATCACCAACTTCGAGCTCGGCGAGAAGGCCCGCCTCGAGTCCAACGAGGCCCGCGTCCGCATGATGACCGGCTCGTTCGTCTCCGTCGAGCCCTGGGAGCGCACGCTCACGAGCCTCGACCGGATCCGGAAGGTCACGAAGGAGGACGTCGTGCGCGTCGCGAACAAGTACCTGGGCGCGGACCGGATCGTCGTCTACCGCCGCGACGCGAAGCCGGAGGTGCCGAAGATCGTCAAGCCCTCCTTCACGCGCGTCGCGATCGACCCCTCGCGCGAATCGCAGTTCATGAAGGAGGTCCTCGCGATCCCCGCCCCGCCGCTCGACCCGCGCTGGCTGGTCTCCGGCCGCGATTATCAGATCACGCCCATCGAGGGCGGCCGGCTGTACTCGGCGAAGAACCCCTACAACGACCTGTTCACGCTGTCGTTCTACTACGAGCGCGGCTCGCGCGCCGAGCGCGAGCTGTGCGCCGCCGTCGACCTGCTCACCTTGGCCGGCGCGGGGCCGCTGTCCGCCGACGAGTTCAAGAAGAAGCTCTTCGCCCTGGGCACCTCCCTGTCCTACTCCTGCGGCGAGCAGGACACGGCGATCCACCTCACCGGGCTCGACCGCAACCTCTGGCCCTCCCTCGAGCTGATGGCCCAGCGCTTCGATTGGCCCTCCATCGAATCCGGGACTTTGCAGAAGATGATCGACGTCGAGCTCGGCGCGCGCGAGGACGAGAAGAAGGACCCCGGCTCGGTGCATTACGCCCTGGGCCAGCTCACCACCCGGGGCCGCGAGAGCAGCGTGCTCAAGCGCCTGTCCAACGCCGAGCTCAAGGCCCTCGACGAATCCAGGCTGAAGAACCTCATCCGGGATTTCATGCTGCATCCCTCGCGCGTCGCGTACGTGGGCAACCGGTCGCCCCGCGAGATCGGCAAGCTCCTCGACACGGGACGCCGCCTGAAGCCGGTCCCCCCGTACGCCCCGCTGAAGCTCCTGCGCCCGGCCGCGCCGCGCGTGCTGTTCACGCACCGGGACATGGTCCAGGCCCAGGTCGGCCTGTTCGCCGCCGACGAGACCTACGACCCCGAGCGCGTCGTCGATTACGACTTCTACGCCCAGTACATGGGCGGCGACATGAGCGCGGTGATATTCCAGGAGGTGCGGGAGTCGCGCGCGCTGGCGTACTCCGCCCAAGGCGGCCACACCGTCGTCGCGCAGAAGGGCGACGACACCCAGCTCTGGGGCCGCCTCGGCTGCCAGGCCGACAAGACCCCCGAGGCCGTCAAGCTGATGGTCAGCCTGTTCCAGGATTTCCCGGCCTCGGAGAAGCGCTTCCGGGAGACGGCGAAATCGATCGAGGAATCCTACCGCACGAACCCGGTCTCTTTCCGCTCCGTCCCGGCGACGGTGATCGGCTGGGAAGACCAGGGCCTCGCGGGCGGGGACCCGGGGCCGAAGCGCTTCGAACGCTCCCTGAAGTACACCTTGCCGGAGCTCCAGGCGTTCGCCCAGCGCTTCAAGTCCAAGCCGCTGAGCATCTGGATCCTCGGCCATCGCGACCGCGTGGGCCTCGAGCAGCTGAAGCCGCTCGGGCAGCTCGAGGAGAAGCCGCTCGACTCCCTGTTCCCTTACTGAGCGGTCTTGCCGGTCTCGGAGATCCTCCTCAACGACTCGTCGAGGTCCTTGAGCAGCTTGGCGCGCTGATCCGCCGGAAGGCCTGAGGCCTCGAGCTGGCGCCGGAGGTCCGCGATCCGCCCTTCCGCGTCGTTGGCCATCTTGCCGGTGGCCGCCTTGGCCTCGCCGCCCTTCCCGCCCTTGATGTTGTACACCGGGCCCGCGGCGCGGCCCATCAGCTCGCTGCGGCTGGTCACGCCGTAGTGCACCGACGAGGCCACCGCGCCGTCGCCGGCCGGCAGCTCGAGCTTCGGAGCCTTCTTGCCCGGCAGCTTGCCCTGCAGCTTGGGGGCCTTCTTCTCCTCGGCGGCGTTCTTGACCACGGCCTCGGCGGTCGAACCGTTCCCTTCGACGTCCAGATGCCGGGTGACCTCGAGGGCCGACGCCTTCGCGGCCGGCGCGGATTCAGGCGTCGGAGCGGCCGCTCGCGGCGCGGCGGAAGGAGCCGGAGCGGCGGGCGCGGCGGCGGGCGACTCGGCGGCCGAGGACCCTTCGGAGGAGGAGCCGTCGTCGCCGATCAGCGGAGCCGGGGATGAATCGCGCCGCTCCCTCTGCAGCCCGGACGGGGACATCGAGGGGCGCGGCATCGAGGAGCCGAGGTCGATCGGAGCCGCCGCGGGGGCGGGCGCCGCGGCCGACTTCGCCTGATGCGAGGAATGGAGCATCATGACTCCGCCGCCCACCGCCATGACGGCGACGAAGCCGGCCAGGCCGGCTCCCAGCGCCTGAAAATTAGACTTGTTCTGCTCGCTCATGACATCCTCCGCGGACCCACTCAGTGTAGACCCCGAACCCTCGGGTTTCAAGAGGGAAATCCGGGATTTCACCCTATTTTTACTGTGTTTACCGGACTTTAACGCGCGGCGGCGGCCGGGGTGAGCTTGGCGCGCAAGGCGGCCAGGACCTGGTCTCCGGGGAAGCGGCGTACCGCGGTCTCCGCGTGCCGGGAGGCCTCCTCGGCGCGGCCGAGGGCCGCCAAGGCGCGGATGCCGTTGACGTGGAAGGAGCGCTCCTCGGGATACTTGGCGAGCCCGCGCAGGCACAGCTCCGCGCACTCGTCCATGCGCCCGCAGCGGCCGTAGATCGCCGACAGCCCGACCCAGGCGTAGGCCTCGTGGCCGCGGGCCTCGAACCACTCGCACAGAGCCTCCGCCTCGCCGTACATCTCGAAGGCGAGCAAGGACGCGAACAGGTCCTCGAGGTAGCGGTTGCCCTCGCCCCCGAGAGCCTGCAGGCGGCGCATCATCTGGAGGAAGTGGCGGACCGGCACCCACGCGTGCTTGTCTCCGAGCGGCAGGCGCACCAGGCGGCGCAGGTCCTCGGGCGCGAACTTGCCCGCGTCGGGCATCAGCATGAGGGCGGGCCGGTCCTCCCCGGCCCACGGCTTGAGCCGCCCGAAGGACAGGCGCGCGCCGGCCGGGATCACCAGACGCTCGAGCGGCAGCTCGTAGAGCCTCTGCCCCTCGTCCGCGACCTTGCCCTCGGACAGGGCGCGCACCTCGGTCCAGGGGACCGAGACGGACACGCCGGGATCGAGGAAGAGCTTGATGCCCGCGAAGCGCCGCACGCCGCGCAGCAGGCTGAACACCTGCCCGGGCATGTGGCCCATCCACAGGAATTCCTTGCCCTTGGGCGTCTTGAGCCGGCGCGAGGCGACGAAGTCGCGCACGCGGTCGCGCGCGGGGAACACCGGCACCCACACGCCGCCGAGCTCGGGGTCCTTGTCGGCCCACACCGGGAACGACGCGTCGGGCTTGGTCACGCGCCTCATCTCGCCGTCCGCGAGAGGCGCGTCCACGGTCAGGAGATAGGTCTCCGAGCGCAGAAGCTCCTTATAGAGAGCCGTGCGCGGAAGACGCGGGTTGAGGGACGCGCGCCGGATGAGGTGCTCGAGATTTTCGACCATCTTAACCTCACTTTAACCCCGAATCCAAAGGCCGTCAAGGCCCAATAATGTCAGGGTTTAGATGAGGCCGGGCCCTTCAGCGAGCGGTCCATCCCGGTCAACGAGCACAGCGCGTCCCCGACGGCGCGGGGCAAAGCCTTGACGAGCGGGATGAGCTTGACCATCCCCGGCTCGCGCACGTACAGACGGTCCGCCTTGACCGCGGCGACGATCTTCCCGGCGAGCGTCTCGGGCTTCAGCCACGGAGTGAACAAAGGCGGGGTCGTGTTCGGGAACATCCCGGTGTCGATGAAGCTCGGGCAGACGATGGTCATGCCGACTCCCGTCGTCCCGGCGCGGAGGAGCTCCATGCGCAGCGACTCGGCGAAGCCGACGACCGCGTGTTTGGACGCGCTGTACACCGCCATTCCGGGAACCCCGAGAAGACCGGCGGCCGAGGCGATCATGACGACGTGACCGGAATTCCGGGCGATCATCCCAGGCACGAAGGCTTTGGCGCACCAGTAATAGGAGTTGATGTTCACTTCCATCTGACGCTTGATGTCCGCGTCGCTCGTCTGCAGGAAATCGCCGGGGGTGTGGATGCCCGCGTTGTTGTCGAGAAGCGAAACGGGACCGAGTTCGCGCTCCACCGCGAGGGCTCCTTCCCGCACCGCGGAAGGGTCCGTCACATCCAATCCCCATCCTTTTGCCGTGAATCCGAGGTCGCGGAGCGCCTTTGCTTTCGCTTCGGCCCGCTCGCCGTTGAGATCCCACAGCGCCACTGTCATCCCTTCCCGCGCGAGGGCGAGCGCGGTCGCGTAACCGAGGCCCCCGGCTCCCCCCGTGATGACCGCCGTTTTTCCCTTCAGGTCGAGCATCGGATCTGTCCTCCCCCGCGCACGACGAACTTCTCGCAGGTCAGCCCCTCAAGCCCGACGGGCCCGCGCGCGTGAAGCTTCTGCGTGCTGATCCCCATCTCCGCCCCGAGGCCGAACTCCCCGCCGTCGGTGAAGCGGGTGGACGCGTTCACATATACGGCGCCGGCGTCCACTTCCCGCAAGAACCTGTCCGCGCGCTTCTTGTCGCGGGTGACGATGGCCTCCGCGAGTCCGGAGCCGTGACGCGCGATGTGGGCGATGGCTTCGTCGATGCTCTTCACGACCTTGACGGACAGGATCAGCGCCAGATACTCCGTGTCCCAATCCGTTTTCGTCGCCGGCTTGATGTTCGGAAGGATCTTCCGAGTTTCAGAGCAGCCCCTCAGCTCGACGTTCGCCGCCGCGAACTTCCCCGCCATATCCGTTAAAAATCTTTTCGCGATCCTCTCATGCACGAGAAGCGTCTCCATGGCGTTGCAAACGCCCGGCCGTTCCGCCTTGGCGTTCATCACGATCCGTTCCGCCATGACGAGATCCGCCTTCTCGTCGACGTAGGTGTGGCACAGCCCCTTGTCGTGCGCCAGCACCGGGATGAGCGACTCATGCCTCACCGCCGTCGTCAGGTCCGCCCCGCCGCGAGGGATCACGAGGTCGATGAGCGTATCCAGCTGAAGCAGCCGTTTCACCGCCGCGCGGTCCGGGTCGTTGACGAACCCCACCGACCCCGGCGGCAGGCCGGCCTTCTTCAGGCCCTCGCGCAAAGCCTCCGCGATGACGTGATTGGTCCTGACGGTCTCCTTCCCGCCGCGAAGAATGGCCGCGTTGCCGGATTTGATGCACAGCCCGGCCGCGTCGGCGGTCACTCCCGGGCGAGATTCGTAAATGATGGCCACGACACCGAGGGGCACCCTCATCTTGCGTATAACGAGACCGTTAGGACGTTTCGCGAAATCCGTCGTCTTTCCTACCGGGTCCGGGAGCTTCGCGACATGTTCCAGGGCCCGCGCGATGTTCTCGATCCGTTCGCCGTTCAAAGTCATTCTTTCTATGAAGGCGGCGCTCCGGGACGTCGTTCGCACCGCCGACAGTTCCCGCCCATTTGCCGTTAAGATCCGTCCCGTTCGTTTTCTCAACGCCCGGGCCATTTCCAGCAAGGCGCGATTCTTGAGGGCCGTGGATGCGCGCGCGAGCACCCGGCTCGCCGTTCTCGCCTCGAGGGCCATCTTTTCCACGTTCATCGCGCTCCCACCCCGCACTCATCCACTTTATTCACAGCCCAACTGTCGTCAACGACAGTCGAGACCTCCACCGCGGTCGACCCGCTCGAGCAAGTCACCTTTTTAACACCGCCAAATTGTCCCGATGCACGACCTCGTCAGCCGGCTTATTGCCCAGCACCCGCTCGATCTCGGATGTCTTCAACCCCTTTATCTTCTCCAGGTCCCGCGAGCTGAAATTCGTCAGCCCGCGCGCGAACTCCACGCCGCCCTCGACCAGGCTCACCACGTCGCCCGGCTCGAAGGCGCTGGACAGGCCTTTGACGCCGGACGCTAGCAGGCTCCTCGCCTTCCCGGTCAGAGCCTCCCTGGCGCCCGCGTCCACGATGATCCGTCCTTTCGGATGCGAGGCGAACGCGAGCCACTGACGCCTCTTGGCGAGGGGTTTGTCCTCGGGCAAAAAGCGTGTCCCGACGGGCTCGCCGTCGAGCACCGCAGTGAGCGTCCCCGCCTTCATGCCGTTGGCCACGACCGCGAGCACCCCGCCCTCGGCCGCCTGCCGCGCCGCGCGCACCTTGGACTCCATGCCCCCGGTGCCCCACGGCCCGGCCTTGCCCACGCGCGCGGGCGTCGCCCCGGGCGCCACCTCGGCGATCAAGGTCGCGGACGGGTTCTCGCGCGGGTCGTCGGTGTACAGGCCGTCCTGGTCGGTGAGGAGCACGAGGAGGTTCGCGTCCACGAGCCCCGCGACGAGCGCCGACAGCCCGTCGTTGTCGCCGAACTTGATCTCCTCGACGGCGACCGTGTCGTTCTCGTTGACGACCGGCACGACGCCGAGACGCAGCAGGGTGAGCATGGTGCTGCGCGCGTTGAGGTAGCGCTCGCGATGGTGGAGGTCGTCGCCGGAGAGCAGGACCTGCGCCACCGTGATCTTCGGCCGGGCGAACGCCGCCTCCCAGGCCCGCATGAGCCGGCTCTGGCCCACCGCGGCGGCGGCCTGCTTGAGCTGGACGCTCGGCCGCTTCTCGAGCTTGAGCCGCTCGCGCCCCGCAAGGATGGCGCCGGAGGACACGAGGACGACCTCGTGGCCGTGGGAGCGGGCCTTGGCGATCTCGCCCGCCAGGCGGCGCAAGGTCGCGCCGGAGAGGCCCTCCCCGCCGCCCGACAGCACGCCCGAGCCGACCTTGACCACGATGCGTTTACCCATGAATAAGCGAGAGTATCAAAATCGCCTGCCCGACTGTTTCCGGAAACAGTGGACGGATAAAACCGAAACTGGCAAAATGCCTCCATGAGCGCGAACATCGTCGGCATCGGAACTCGGAAGGTCACCTTGCTGGGCAATCCCGTCCTGCGCAAGGTCCTGCGCAAGCTCAAGCCCGATGAGATCCGTTCAGAGGAAATCCGCCGCCTCGTGCAGGAGATGGCGGTCACCATGGACGAGTACGACGGCGTCGGCGTCGCCGGCAACCAGGTCGGCGAGGACCTCTCCGTGTTCGTCATGGGCCTGCCCAAGGGCACCAAGCGCCACCCCGACGGCATCGAGCTGACCGTCGTCTTCAACCCCGTCATCAAGCCGATCGGCGACGAGTTCGAGGAGGACTGGGAGGGCTGCCTCTCGGTGCCCGACCTGCGCGGCAAGGTGCGCCGCCACAGCAAGCTGGAACTGACCGGCCACGGCCTCGACGGCAAGCCCTTCAAGAGGACCTACGAGGGCTTCCCCGCCCGCGTCGTCCAGCACGAGACCGACCACCTCAACGGCCTCGTCTATCTCGACCGCATGGACGGCCTCAAGACTCTCTCCTACATGAGCGAGATCGGCCGCCGCGGATAAGCGCGTGGCCCTCGCGATCGAGACGAAAGGCCTCACCAAGGACTACCGCTCGCCGGTGAAGGAGCCGGGCCTGTGGGGCGGCGTCAAATCCCTGTTCGACCGGAGATACAAGGACACGCGGGCCGTCGACGGCGTGTCGTTCTCCATCGAAGAAGGCGAGCTCGTCGGCTTCCTCGGCGCCAACGGCGCGGGCAAGACCACCACGCTCAAGATGCTCTCCGGCCTGCTGACGCCGACCGCCGGCGAGGCGACGGCCCTCGGGCACGTCCCCTGGAAGCGCGAGCCGTCGTTCCAGCGCTCGATCTCGCTCGTCATGGGCCAGCGCTCCCAGCTGTGGTGGGAGATCCCCGCCTTCGAGACCTTCAAGCTCAACCAGGCGATCTACGGCCTGTCCGACGCGGATTTCCGCGTCCACCTCGACGAGCTCGTCGAGCTGCTCCAGCTCGGCGAGCACCTGTCCGTCCCGGTCAAGAAGCTCTCGCTCGGCCAGCGCATGCGCTGCGAGCTCGCCGCCGCCCTGCTGCATCGCCCCCGCCTGCTCCTGCTCGACGAGCCCACCATCGGCCTCGACGTCGTCATGCAGAAGAACGTGCGCGAGTTCATCAAGGCCTACAACAAGCGCTCCGGCTCGACCATCATGCTGACGAGCCACAACATGACCGACGTCGTCGAGCTGTGCAAGCGGGTGATCGTCATCGAGAAGGGCCGCCTGCTCTACGACGGCGCCCTCGACCGGCTCGTCGAGCGCTACGCCGACCACAAGATCCTGCGCGCCCGCTTCACGACGGACGTCGAGCCCGGCGACCTCAAGAGCCTGGGCTCCGTGGTGCGCTACGAGGACCGGACCGTGACCCTCGAGGTGCCGCGCGCGCGGATGGCGGCCAGCGCCGCCGCCCTGCTCGGCTCCTACCCCGTCGCCGACCTCAACGTCGAGGAGGTCGCCATCGACGACATCGTGCGCCGCCTCTTCACCCACGGATGAAGCCCCTTTCTAGCGACGTGCGGAAGGGGCACTTCCTCACGTTATCGTTCGGTCGGACCTACTGGGTCGCCTACCAGATCGCCCTCCAGGAAACCCTGCAGCGGCGGTCGACCTTGATCATGGACCGCCTCGGCGGCTTCGCCGTGGTCGTGAGCCTGTACTCGTTCTGGACCGCGCTGATCGGCGACAAGGCGACCTTCCTCGGCTACACGCGCGGCGAGATGCTGACCTACGTCCTCGCGCTGAACGTCCTGCGTTCCTTCGTCTTCACCGGCCGCGGCTGGCAGCTCGTCGGGGAGATCTCGAGCGGGAAGATCTCCTCCTATCTGATCCGGCCGCTGCACTACTACGGCTACGCCCTGGCCCTGGACATGGCTCAGAAGACGGTCCACGTCGCCGCCTCGTTCTTCGAGGTGAGCCTCCTCGCCTGGCTGGTCCAGGACGAGCTCTTCCTCCCGCGGGACCCCGCGACCTGGCTCCTGTTCGGGGCCGCGGTGCTGCTCTCCTCGATGATCTTCTTCTTCCTCGAGTTCATGATCAGCTCGCTCGCGTTCTGGACCTCGGAGTCCGGCGGGCCGCTGTTCTGCTTCGAGCTGTTCCTGCAGTTCGCCGCCGGGGCCTTCTTCCCCCTCGACGTCTTGCCCATGGCCTTGCGCAGGCTTCTTGAAATGACCCCCTTCCCCTACATGGTGTACTTCCCCGTCCGCGTGTTCTTGGAGAAGGTGCCCCCCGCCGAGGCCCTGCGCCTCATCGGCATGGAGGCGCTGTGGCTCATGGCCGTGTTCACGGCGGCGATGATGGTGTGGAAGAAGGGCGTCGCCTCGTACTCGGCGGAGGGTGGATGACCGTCCTGCGCAAGTACTGGCGCATCTGGCTGCGCACCGCCTCGATGGCGATGCAGGCCCAGCTCACCTACCGCCTGGGCTCCTTCGGCTTCCTGCTCGGCAAGATGATCCGGCTCCTCTTCTTCTTCGCCTTCATGGCCGCCGTGTTCAACCACGTCGAGACCGTGGCCGGCTACAACCTCGTGGAGACGGCGCTGTTCTTCATGACCTTCAACCTCGTGGACATGACCGCGCAGATCCTGTTCCGCGGCGTGTACGGCGCGCGGCGCACGGTCAGCGAGGGCGACTTCGATTTTTATCTCGTACAGCCCTGCTCTCCTTTATTCCGCATGACCTGCTCGAGCGTGGACTTCCTGGACATCATCACCATCGTCCCGGTGATCGTCATGACGGGCGTGGTCTTCGCGCGTCTGCCGCCGCTCGGCTGGCAGAACTACGCCGCCTACGCGCTCCTGATGCTCAACGGCGTGGTCCTGATCTACGCCATCCACATCCTCGTCGCCGCGCTGGCCGTGCGCACCCAGGAGCTCGAGAGCGCCATCTGGATCTACCGCGACGTGATGTTCATGGGGAAGTTCCCCGTCGACGTCTACGCCCCGGCCGTGCGCTGGGCCCTGACCTTGGGCATCCCGATCGCCGTGATGACGACCTTCCCCGCCAAAGCCCTCCTGGGCCGCCTGTCCCTCGCCTGGGTCGCCTACGCCCTGGCCCTGACCGCCGTCGCTTTGCCCCTCTCCTGGCTGTTCTGGAAGGATTCCGTCGCCCGCTACACCTCCAGCTCCAGCTGATGATGGTGCCTGGCATTCCACTTTTTTCACTTTCCGGTGTCAGTCTTACCGGTATTTTCAGTATTGACGCCGTAACCGGCCCCGGATACCCTAAAGACGATGAATGAGAGCGGCCGCACCCATCAGCGCTGGCCCAGCGACCTCGTCGTCGAGGTCTTCAGCGGGCCCGTGGGCGGCGTGCGCATCGGCGAGGGCGTCCTGCTCGACCTGAGCCTCACCGGCTGCCTGCTGCGCGTGCGCGGCCTGCTCAAGGTCGGCTCGACCTACCGCATCAGCGTCATATGGCAGGACGCAACGCTCGACCTGCCCGGACGCGTCGCCCGCGACGCCGGGCGGTCCGGCACGGACGCCGAGGCCCGACATTACGGCATCGCCTTCAACCTCACCGGCGGCCAGGAACGCTCCCTGCGCGGCCTCCTCGACCACGTCCGGCGCAACCAGAAGCCCGAGGACGGCGGTTTCCTCCGCAATTATTGGGGCTGACCCAGCCCCCCAGCGACAAATACTGTCATTACCGTTAGGCCTGACACCATTTACGCAAACATCGGTAGGTCTGGCACCCTTCCGTCGCCGGTCAGGCGACGTCGAGGGAGGAGATGCGGAAGGTGGGGGCGCCCAGCGAGCCCTGGAAGGTGAGGTCGGAGGCGACGCCGTCGACGCGGGACAGCAGGTCGAGGAGGCTGCCGGAGATCATGGCGCCTTTGACGGGGCGGGCGACGCGGCCGCGCTCGATGGACAGGCCGGAGACGCCGACGGAGAAGGCGCCGGAGACGGGGTCCACCATGTGCATGCCGAGGACCTCGGCGACGAGGAGGCCGGACTTCGTGTCCTTGATGAGGGCCTCGCGCGTCATCGCGCCGGGGGCGAGGTAGAGGTTCGACGCGCCGGGGCCGGGCAGGCCGGCGTAGGACTCGCGGTAGGCGCAGCCGTTCGAGGGCAGTCCCTCCCGGGCCGCGGTGAACGCGTCGTGGAAGAAGCCGCGCAGGACGCCCGCCTCGATCATCGCCTTGTCGCGGGTCGGCACGCCCTCGTCGTCGAAGCGGCAGGAGCCGAGGCCCCCGGGCCGTCGGGGGTCGTCGCGCAAGGTGACGAGCGGGGAGGCGACGGCCGTGCCGAGCTTGCCGGCCAGCAAGGAGCGCCCGCCCTGGACCTCGTCGCCGGAGAGCAGCTCCGCCAGCAGCTCGAGGAACTCCCCCGCGACCCAGGGCTCGAAGAGGATGGCGCGCTTGTCGGCGCGGGCCCGCCGGGCGCCGAGCAGGGACGACGCGCGCAGGCCCGCCTCGCGGCCCGCCGCGGCGAAGTCGAGCGAGGAGGCGCGCCGTTCGGCGCGGTAACCCTCGCCGAGCTGGACCTCGGCCCCGTCCTCGGCGGCGACGACGAGGGAGACGCTGGCGGAGCCGCCGCGCTCGCTCGCGAACAGGCCGCTCGTGCCGGCGACGACGACGGAACCTCGGCTCTCGGCGTACTCCACGCGCATGACCTTGGCCACGCGCGGCGCGGCCAGCGCGGCCGCCTCGGCCTCGCGC
>JACPOW010000068.1 GCA_016191335.1 Elusimicrobiota bacterium
CAGGACACCGCGAAGCTCCTGTCCATCAAGGGCGGGGATTGGGGGGGCTACGCCGCCATCGGCGCCTCCACGCGCGCGTCCGTCAACTCGGCGGTCACGATCGACCTGGCCACGACGGACCGGGTCGGAGAGGACGAGCGCCAGGTGGCGCGCGACATCATCCTCGCCGGCTTCGCCCTCGCGGCGTTCATCGCCGGCGTCGGCGTCTACCAGATCACGACCTACAGCCAGCGCGCCCGGGTGCTCAACGACTACAAGATCGAGCCCGACGTGCAGGCCGCGCTGCAGGGCCTGCGGCCCGCCGACATCGACCTGAAGCTCGTGGAGATGAAGGACCAGCTCGAGAAGCTGCGCGCGGTCACCGGGACCAAGCGCCTGATGATCTCGACGGTCCTGCGCGACGTCGTCGCGCTGATGCCCGACAACATGTGGCTGACCAAGGTCACCGTCCTCAACCCCCTGGCCAACGACAAGGCCACCCTCGAGCTGAGCCTCAGCGGCCGCGTCCGAGGCGCCACGGGCGCCGAGGAGCAGGACGTCGCCATCGCCTTCAAGGAGACCTTGCTGCGCGACCACAGCATCGGCCCGTTGTTCGACGTGCAGCTGTCCCTGCAGGGGAAGGCGGCCGCCCCGGAGATCTCCGGCCAGGGCCTCGACCCCGAGGCGCTGGCGCGCAAGCAGGAGAGCCGCACCGAGTTCGTCATCGACATGAAGAGGAAGAGGAACTGATGGCCGGCAAGGAGATCGACCTCAACGTCTACGTGAACGCGGTCAAGGCCGAGGGCGAGCTCGTGCTCAACACGATCCGCCAGCGCGGCGCCAAGCGCTTCGGAAAGGCCTTCGGCATGGCCGGCGTCATGATCGCCGCCGCGTACTTCGGCGTGTACAAGCCTCCGCAGGACAAGATCTCCCGCCTGACGGCGCAGATCGAGGCCGCCCGCGCCATGTCCCAGTCCAGCGCCGCCTACAAGGACGTCCGCAACCAGCTCGCGGGCTCCTACGGCTCCCTGCCCCTCCTGAAGGACCAGTCGCAGTGGCTCTCGAACGCGATGATCGATTCGCTGCGGGCCGACAGCCTCACCCCGGAGATGTTCCGGCCCGTGATGGAGAACGAGGTCAGCGGGCTGATCTTCCAGACCTCGACCGTCCAGCTCACGACCGGGTTCTCCAACATCTACACCTGGCTCATGCGCCTCGAGGGCGCCACGCCGCTGATGCACGTCAGCAACCTCGAGATCACCAAGAAGCAGGACATGATCGGGCAGAACGTGGTCTCGGCGTCCGTGATGACCGCGATCCCGAAGAAGAGGTTCAACTGATGGCCGGCACCGGCAGCGCCCGCGGCGGCCTCGGCTGGGTGATCCTGGTGATCGCCCTCGCGGTGCCCGGCGTGCTGTTCTACAACTGGTGGTCGCACCTGAAGGCCGACCGCGAGAAGGCGGTCGCCGCCAAGGCCCGCGGCCGCGTCCCCGAAGGCGGGGTGTTCCAGTCCTCGCCGAACGCCAAGCTCGTCAATCCGATGGCGCCCGCCGCCTCCACCGCGGCCGTCGCGGCGCCGGCCGCGGCCCCCGTGAGCGCCGCCCCCGTCGCCGCCCCGGCCGCGGCGCCGTCCGCGCCGGCCGTCGCCTCCGCCGCCACCATCGACGCGCCCGTCGCTTCGTCGGCGGCCGCCGAGGGCGCCCCGGCGGC
>JACPOW010000069.1 GCA_016191335.1 Elusimicrobiota bacterium
TCCAAGTCCTCGTCTGGCTGGAGGGGCCCCATGAACGATTCCCACCCAGGTTTTCGCGAAGCGAAAACCCTGGCGCCGAAGGCGCCATTCCGTTCAAATGCCGTTGTCAGCGTGGTGCTTCAAAACCCCGTGAACTTGGAGTCAAGGCCGCTTGACGGGGCGGGTCCCCATGGCTATCATGGGGGACATGGCCGACCTCTCCGACATCGAAAAGCAGGCGAAGGACGCCGTCGCCGCCGTCATCGCCAAGGACGCCGTGTCCGGGGCCGCTTTGACCGTTCCGGTCATGTGCCAGCAGATCTCCCACGCGGCCCGCATGCACAAGGACCCGAAGGACGCGATCACCGCGGTGTGCCGCGGCTCGATGAACGCGGTCCTCCTCGGCGGCCAGAGCCTCCCCGACGCCGCGGTCGCCCTGCTCGAGGCCCTGCCCAACACGAGCCTCATGATGCGCACCGGCCCCGAGGACCTCATGTCCTGGGTGATGGAGGGCATCGCCGACGTGACCCCGGTCGCCGGCCCCGAGGCGCGCGACGCCCTGCGCGTGGCGATCGAGGAGAAGTTCATGGGCGCGTCCGTCATCTTCGACGCCCTCTGCGACGCCGCCGCCCGGAAGGCCCGCGGCTAAGGCGAGGTCCGCCCCGGGCAGCCCCTCAGGGGCAACGCCGGGTAGCGCGGATAGGAGGGCTCCTTCTCCGCTCGGCCGCACAGGAAGATCGCGCTCCCGGTCTTGGTCTTGAGCGTCTTCGAGTGACCGCAGCCGAAGCAGTCCCCGACGCGGCGCGCGATCTCGGCCTTGAGGCACTTCGGGCACAGGCAGCCCTCTCCGTCGACGGGCATCACCGCGGGCAGGTCCGCGCACCAGCACGAGGTCCTGCCCTCGACGTTGCCGCACCCGAAATCCTCGCCGCAGGCGACACAGGCTTCTATGGGGTCAGACCTCCCGTTGTTGCGTTGTTCCAATGGCAATCGGTCACCGAAAGTCATGCGACAACGACAGGCCTGACACCCTCATAGAGCCGACAACGCAACAACGGGAGGTCTGACCCCGTCAGAGCTTGCGGATCAGGGAGATGACCTTGCCGGCGATGCGGCCTTCGCCGATGGGGAAGGGCTCGTACTTGGTGTTGTCGGGGATGAGGTAGAGGCCGGCGGGCTTGACCTTGAGGCGCTTGACGGTGGCCTCTCCGTCGTCGTAGCGGACGACCACGACGTCGTTGGTCGAGGCGGTCTCCTGCCAGCGGACGACGACGGTGTCCCCGTCGTGCAAGGTGGCCTGCATGGAGTCGCCCTTGACCTTCAGGGCGAAGAGCTGGGCCGGGTCGTTGCGGTCGGCGACGACGGGCACGTGGCCCATCGGCTCGGCGTAGGCGCCGGCGGTGGGGCCGGCCGGGACGAGGCCGAGCAGGGGGATCATGGCCACGCGCTCCATCGAGGTGACCTGGGCGGCGCGGGAGCGGCCCTTGGCTTCCTCCAGGAGGCCCTTCTCGCGCAGCTTGTCGAGATGGTACTGGATGGTGTCAGGGGAGCTGACGCCGGCGAGGCGGCACAGCTCGCGCACGGTGGGCGGGTAGCCGTGGTCCGTGGTGAAGCGGCCGAGGAGCTCGAGGATCTGCTGCTGACGCGGGGTCAAGCCGTTGGTTTCCATGTCCCTAAGCATAGTCGAACTTGTGTTCGATGTCAAGGGGTGCGGGAGGCGGGACGGACCCTTGACATGACCATGGCCGGCCTTTACGCTAGAGATATGACGAAACCCCTCGTCGCCTGTCTCGCCCTCGTCATCGCGTTCCAAGCCTCGGCCCAGACGGCGCGCCGCGGCCCCGAAGAGGCCAAGGCCGAGCTGACCCGGAAGTTCGCCAAGGGCACCGACCTCGCGGGAGTCGACTTCAAGGGCCAGTCCGAGACCCTCGTCCAGCTGCTCGACCAGGCGAAGTACGTCCAGGCCGGCCGCGAGCCCGGAGACGAGAAGGAGACTTACGTCGCTTTCATCCGGTCCGTCGCGCGCCGTCTCGGCGCGCGCCCGGAGGCCGCCGCCGAGCTGTACGGGGACCGCGTCCGCCCCGGACGGGCCGGCACGGTCGCGACCGCGGAGCTCGCCGCCCGCGAGGCCCTCGCGGAGGACGTGAGGCGCAACCCCGGCATCTCCGAGGAGAAGAAGAAGCGCCTGAACCGGAACCTCACCGCGACGAGCGAATACCTGAAGGTGGTCATGAGGGGCGATTCGGCCGCGATCGGCGGGCCGGCCGCCCGCCCGGCCGAGCTCAACGTCACCGTCGTCTCCGCTCCGGCCGACGGCCCGCGCTACGATTCGACGGGCCAGCGCAACTGGAGCCGGATGCTGCCCCAGGTCCAGCCCCTCTCGCTCGTCACCCATCCGACCCCCTCGCCCGAGACGACGGGCCCGCTGCAGAGCGCCTCGGCGGGCATGATGTCCTGGGCGTCGCTGACCGCCTACTTCGACTGGGAGAAGGGCAAGCAGGTCGCGGCCGAGGCCTACACCGGGACCCTGAACTACGCCAAGAAGATGGGCGCCATGTGCTACCGCTTCTTCAAGCAGGCGCTCATCGACGCCGGCGTCATCGACGTGCCCAATCCGTCGAGCACCGGCCTCATCGGCCTGCGACCCGGCGCGGCCCGGATGTTCAGCCAGGACGTGAAGAAGAACCCCAAGATCCTCGACGAGATGGGCTACCGCCAGGTGGACCTCGCCAAGGCGAGCAACGACCCCGCCTCCGTGCCCGACGGCTCCCTGCTGATCTACGCGGCCGGCTGCAGCTTCGCCAACGCCGAGCACGGCCACGCGGAGATCACCGTCGGCGCGGGCACCTACGCCCTCCTGCGCGCGCGGAACAGCCACCTGCGCGAGCTGCCCACGGACGCCAACGAGGTGCGCGTCTGCCACTTCTCCTGCACCAAGCGCAGCATGCCGTTCCTGCGCACCTACGGCAAGCAAGGCTGCCTGAAGATGTACGTCCCGGTCAAATCATCTTGACCTGACAGGCCCTCGCGCGATTCGCTAAGATAGGCGCCATGAACCCGCTGCGCCTGCTCAAGGACCTCGTCGCGGCTCTTCACGGCGGCTCCGACCCCCGCCACCTCGCCGCGGGCTTCGCGCTCGGCGCGGCCATCGGCCTGATCCCGAAGGGCAACCTCTTCGCCGTCGTGTTCCTCCTGCTCTTCTTCGCCCTGCGCCTCAACAAGGGCCTGGCCCTGATGTCGGCGTTCTTCTTCACGCCGGTGGGCTACGCCGTCGACGGCCCCGCCCACCGGATCGGGCTCGCCTTGCTCAAGGCCCCCGCGCTGGCCGGCCTGTGGACGGCCCTGTACGACATGCCCATCGTGCCGCTCACGCGCTTCAACAACACCGTGGTGCTCGGCAACCTCGTCCTCGGCCTGGCGCTGTTCGCCCCCCTCTACTTCTCCTTCCTGCGCTTCGTCGCCTGGTACAACGCGAACCTGGCGGCGAAGGTCGAGCGGCTGAAGGTCGTGCAGTGGCTCAAGGGCCTGTGGTTCTTCCAGGTCTACCAGGAGTGGTCGCGATGAGCTGGGTCAAGAAGGGCCCGGTCCTCGGAACGCTCGGCGCCGTCCTGCTGCTCTGGGCGTTCGTGTTCTTCTTCTTCGACCCCGTCCTGAAACGCGGCCTCATCGCCGGCGGACAGGCCGCGGCCGGCGCGAAGGTCGAGATCGGCTCGGTGCGCTCGAAGTGGCTCAAGGGCACGCTCGAGATCAAGGGGATCGCGGTCGCCGACCGCGAGGAGCCGATGAAGAACCTCGTCGAGCTCTCCCGCGTCGCCTTCCAGCTCGACACCTCCGCGGCCCTGCGCGGCAAGGGCGTCGTGCGGGAGGCCGCCCTCGAGGGCCTGCGCCTGGGCACCGAGCGCAGGACGAGCGGGGCGATCCGCAACCCCCCGCCGCCCTCGGCGCTGTCGTTGGCGATCCGGAAGCAGATCGCGCCCGCCGCCTCCAAGGCGATCGAGGTCAAGTCCAACGCCGTCGGCGAGGTGGACGCGGCCAAGCTCCAGGGCCTCAGGAAATTCGACGAGGCGAAGGCCAAGGCGAAGGAGATCGAGGATCGCTGGAAGGGGAAGGCCGGCGAGGCCAAGGCGATCGAGAAGGAAGCCAAGGACATCGCCGACTCGCTCAAGTCCATCGGCGGCAACGACATCCTCAAGAAGGCCGCGGCCGCCGCGGACGCGCAGAAGCGCATCAAGGCCCTGATCGCCCGCGTGGACGCGCAGAAGGCGCAGGCGCAGAAGGACATCGCCGAGGCGCAGTCCCTCATGAAGGAGGCCGACGAGCTGCGAAAGCAGGACCTCAACGGCCTGCTCGCCGCCGCGGGCCTGCCCACGCTCGACTCGCAGGACCTCGCGCGCCGCCTGCTCGGCGCGCAGACCGCCTCGCGCCTGACGACGGCGATGAAGTGGATGCGCCTCGCCCGGGAGAAGGCCGCCGCGCGCAAGGCCGCCAACCCGCCCCCGCCGCCGCGGCGCGCCGGGGTGAACGTGGAGTTCCCGCGCGCCCATGCCTATCCCCAATACCTGCTCGAGAACGCGAAGATCAGCGGCACGCTCGACGGGATGATGGGCGGCGCGCTCGACCTCAAGGGCGTGCTCGACGGCGTGACCTCGAACCCGAAGCTGTACGGCAAGCCCGCGACCTTGACCTTGGCGGGCAAGTCGGTCTCCGGGCCCGCCGTGACCTTGGGCGGGCGCCTCGACCAGCAGAACGACCCCGTCGGCGTGACGGTCGACTTCTCCGGCTCGGGCTTCTCTTTGGCCGGGACCACGCTCGGCGACGGCGAGGTCGGCGGGACGCTCTCCGCGGGCACGGCGAAGGTGAAGGGCCGTCTCTCCTCCGCCGGCGACGAGTGGACCGGCGAGGTGTTCGTCGAGGCCGCGGGCGTCGTCCTCGAGCCCAAGGTCGCCCTGACCGGGACGGCGGGCGCGCTCGTGAGCGACGCGCTCAAGTCCCTGACCGGCTTCAACGTCCGCATCGGCATCTCCGGCCGCGAGGACGACCTCAAGCTCGCGTTCTCCTCGAACGCCGGCGAGGTCGTCGCCGCGGCGATGCGCAAGGCCGTCTCCGGCCAGCTCGAGGCGCAGAAGAAGGTCCTCGAGGCCAAGCTCGCGGCGCTCTACGGCGACAAGGCCAAGGACGCGCGCGCGTCGGTGGACGGCCTCGCGGCCAAGCTCCTGGGCCCGCTCGACGCCCAGAAGGGGGCCCTGAATAAACAGCTCCAGGACTCGATCGGCAAGGCCCTCGGCGGCCGGGGACTTGATAAGCTATTCAAGAGGTGAAATATCTCTTCGTCGCCGTTCTACTCCCTCTCAGCGCCGTCGCCTCGGCGCCGGACCCCTTCTTCGACCGGTCCTCCTCCGCCGTTCTTCCGTTGCCGGCCGCGCCCAAGGCCCCGGCCGCCGTCGAGATCGCCGCGAAGAAGAAGCCCGCGCCCGTCCCCGACGACCTGATCCAGGCGAGAGGCCGCGTCGGCAACGACGCGATGCTCGCCCGCCTGGCCCCGCGCCCGGCCGGGGAGCCCTTCACCTTCGGCGTAATCGGCGACGCGGAGCGCGGCCGCTTCTGGTGGGAGCGCATCTTCAGCCCCGAGAAGGCGGCGTTCGTGAACCAGTGGCGCGCCCTGCAGGCCGCGGGCGCGGACTTCGTCTTCCAGCTCGGGGACTTCGTCAGCGAGGGCGACGCCGAGCTGTACCGCGAGCACGTCGCCGTCGTCGAGAAGGAGGCGGTCAAGCCCCTGCTGCGCTGCGCGGGCAACCACGACCGCTCCCGCCCGAACGGCGAGGCCGACAAGAGCCTCTACGACGCCGTGTTCGGCGCGCGCGACTACTTCTTCGACCGGGGCGGCTGGCGCTTCGTCAGCCTCGACTCCTCGGACCGCAAGGTCACCGGCGCCCAGCTCGCCTGGCTGAAGGCGGCGCTCGCCGTCCCCGGCCCGAAGGTGGTCTTCACCCACGTGCCGCCGGACTACATCAAGTCGATCGCTCCGCTGAAGGAAGTCGGGGCGCTCGAGGAGTGGCCGGCCGACAAGGACGCGCAGGACGAGCAGAAAGGCTACCTGCGGGACTTCTTCACGAACTACTTCCAGGACGGCTCGTCGGAGTTCGAGGAGATCGTGACGAACGGCGGCGTCAAGGCCGTGTACATGGGCCACATCCACGCCTTCTGGGCCGCGGACCATCGCGGCGTGCGCTACGTCATCTCCGGCGGCGGCGGCTCGCCGCTGTACCCGCTCCCTCCGGGCTACCCGAAGAAGAAGTTCGCGCATACGCTGCGCGTCGCCATTGATCCGTCAGGGCTCGTCGAGACCGTCGTTCCCTACAAGGGCTCCCCTTTCGTTCTCCCTCCCGTCAAACCCTGACGCATCTATAATCGGGTAGGAGGCAGGTAGGATCGTCCTACCCGCCCCCTCCCACACCACCGGA
>JACPOW010000093.1 GCA_016191335.1 Elusimicrobiota bacterium
CCAAGTCCTCGTCTGGCTGGAGGGGCCCCATGAACGATTCCCACCCAGGTTTTCGCGAAGCGAAAACCCTGGCGCCGCAGGCGCCATTCCGTTCAAATGCCGTTGTCAGCGTGGTGCTTCAAAACCCCGTGAACTTGGAGGGCCCCCCCCTTGACAGCCTTAATCCGCGGGCTTATACTCCGGGGTCGTCCGGAGGCCCCATGAAACCCCTCGTCCCCGCCCTTCTGACCCTCTTGCTGTGCTCGGCCGTCCCGCTTCGCGCCCAGGTCGCGACGGAGCCTTCGGACTCCCTCAAGGACCTGAAGAAGAAGTACGCGAAGGGGGGCCAGAAACCGGAGGCGCCCAAAGGCTCTCCCGCCGCCGAATCCGGCGCCCCCGCTCCCGCTCCGATCGGCGGCGCTCCGGCTCCCGCGCCCTCTCCCGCGGACAGCGGGCTCTCGATCGGCGAGCTCGAGATGCTGTTGCTCAGGTCGCCGGATTGCAAGAAGAACCCCGACGACACGGCCCAGATGGCGCGCGAGCTCAAGGGCAAGTACGCCATCGTCTCCTGCCACAGCGAGATCGACGGCTTCTCGCAGATCGTCCTCGTGCCCAAGTCCGCCTCGGTTCCCGGCCAGCAGCTGAGATACGCCAGCGTCAGGGACGCCAAGCTCCTGCGCGCGCGGATCGTCGACCATTACCTCGTCCTCCAGTTCAGCAGTCAGGTCCAGTATCTGGACTTGCTCAAGGAGGACCAGGGGACCTTAGCCTTGTCGGGGTACGTCGCTCAGGACGCCCTCAGCCGTTTCGAGGACATTGTCATCTTCAAGGACGCTCTCAAGAATTACGGCGGCGTCGCCGAGAGCTCCGAGATGCTGGCCGGCCTGGACGAGGGGGTCGCCCGGGCGGTGGGCAGCAAGCGCCACGGCCTGGAGGCTAGCAAGATCCGCGGCGAATGGGTCGTCGTCGCCAAGTCCCAGGGGAATTTCTTCCAGATCTGGCCCAAAGCCAAGCCCTAGCGACGGTTTTCGGCCTTAAATGGTAAGATGGGCTCGTCATGCGACGAGCCCATTTTGCCGTCCTCCTGGCCGTTCTCATCACCGCCTGCCGCGGCGAGAAGGACCCCGTCGTCGCGCGCGTGGGCAAGCTCAAGATCACCCAGAGCGAGTTCCAACGCAAGATCGGCGAGGTGTCCCAGGGCTACCAGGATTACGTCCTTTCCCCGAGCGGCCGGCGCCAGTTCCTCGACGTCCTGATCCGCGAGAAGCTCGTGCTCGCGGCCGCCCAGCAGTCCGACGTGCCGCGCTCGGCGGAGTTCCGCGCCCAGCTCGAGAAGCTACGTAAGGAAGAGGAGGAGCGCGTCCGCGAGGGCGGCGACTACCTCCTGACCTCGATGTGGATCGAGGACCTGCGCAAGCGCGGCGAGCTGAAGGTGGACGAGAGCGACGTCCGCGACTACCTGACGAAGCATCCCGTCGAGGTGGACATGCGCCACGTCCTGCTCGGCACGCCCGAGGCCGCCGCCGCCGTGGCCAAGCGCCTGCGCGGCGGGGCCAACTTCGTGAAGGTCGCCAAGGAGGAGTCGCTCGACGCCGCGACCGCCGCCGACGGCGGCAAGCTCCCGACCTCGCTGTACGGCGAGGTGATCCCCGAGCTCGAGGAAGTCGTCTTCCGCATGCGCGTCGGCGAGATCGGCGGCCCCCTGAAGAGCAAGTTCGGCTACCACGTCCTGCGCAAGGACGGGGAGAAGAAGGTCTCCCTCGAGGAAGGCCGCGCCCGCGTGGCGCGCCTGCTCGAGAAGCAGAAGCTGGACGCGCACCTGCAGGCGATCCAGACGAAATTCCCGGTGGAGGTCGTTGATGAACAGTTTCGTTAAGGCGTTAGCCGCCGCTCTGATCCTGCTCCCCTCGCTGTGCGCCGCCAAGCTCCTCGAGGACACCGTCGCGGTCGTCAACGGCAAGCCGATCCTCCTCTCCGAGTTCCAGAAGGAAGCCTCCACCGCCCAGGAGTTCTGGAGCAAGACCAACCCCGCCGCCATGGCCGACCCGGCGAACCTGCGCAAGCTCAAGGAGAGCACCCTCGAGCAGCTCATCGACCGCGAGCTCCTGATCCAGGAGGGCGCGCGCCTCAAGATCAAGGTCCGCGAGCGCGAGATCGACAACGCCGTCGACGAGATCAAGGGCCGCTTCAAGAAGGACGAGCGCGGCAACAGCCTCTCCGAGACCGAGGCCGAGGCCGCCTTCGCCGAGCAGCTCAAGGGCGAGGGCCTGGACTGGGGCAGGTTCCGCGAGCGCCTGTCGAATCAGATCCTGGCGCGCAAGACGATCGACGAATCCGTGAAGGCCAAGATGGCCCCGCCGACCGAGGAGGAGACGCGCGCCTACTTCGCCAAGATCCAGGCCTACATCGACAGCAAGAGCACCGGCGCGCCCGCGGGCATGGGCGAGGAAGAGGGCATGGCCCTGCGCGAGGTCGCCGGCCAGATCAAGGCCCTGAGCTCCGAGCGCGTGCGCGTCCAGCGCGTCCTCATCCGCCTGTCCCCGGGCCACTCCGAGAACGAGAAGAAGCGCGCGCAGAAGACCGCGGAGGCCGTGAAGAAGCGCCTCGACGCCGGCGAGGACTTCGCCGTCGTCGCCAAGGAGGACTCCGAGGATCCCGAGAGCGCGGCGCGCGGCGGCGACCTGGGCTACGTTCTGCGCGGCGTGGCCCCGCCCGAGCTCGAGAAGGCGGCCTTCGCCCTCGGCGTGGGCGACACGAGCGGCCCCATCTACACGGAGTCGGGCTACAACATCATCCGCGTCACCGAGAAGCGCGCGGCGGAGAAGCCCGAGTACGACAAGTTCAAGGACGAGCTCGCGAACTTCCTCGGCGGCGCCTCCTTCCAGAGGAAGGTCGAGGAGTTCGTGAAGGCCCTGCGCGACAAGGCCACGATTGAGCGCAACCTCCCCGCGACCCTCTAGGACGCTCGCCTTCACCTGCGGGGACCCCGCGGGCGTCGGCCCCCGGGGCGCGCTGGCCTCCCTGCGCGCCGGGGCGCTCCCCGCCGGGGTGACCCCGGTCCTCGTCGGCGAGGCCTCCGTGTGGCGCCGGGCCGGCTGGCGCCCGTCCGACGGCCCCATCCGCGACACCGGCCTCGGCCTGCGGGCCCCGCGCCCCGGCCGTCCCGACGCCGCCGGCGGCAGGATCTCGGCCGCCTCCTTCGAGGAGGCCCTGCGCCTCGTCGCCCGGGGCCTGGCCGGGGGCGTCGTCACCGCCCCGATCTCGAAGACCTCCTGGTCCCAGGCCGGTTATCCGTGGCGGGACCACACCGAGCGCCTCGCCGACTTCGCGGGCGAGCCCGACGCGCAGATGGTCCTGGGCGTGCCCTCTCGCGGGCTGTGGTGCGCGATCGCCACGCGCCACGTGCCTCTAAAGGAAGCGCCGCGGGCGCTGAACGCGCGCTCGATCGCCGCGTGCGCCGGGACCTTGGCGGAGGCCTTGCGCCGGCTCGGGAAGAAGAGGCCCCGCATCGCCTTGTGCGCCTTGAACCCGCACGCGGGCGAGCACGGCCTGATCGGGACCGAGGAGCGGGACCTGCTCGCGCCGCTCGCCGCCCGCCTCGGCCTCGACGGCCCGCTGCCCGCCGACTCGGCCTGGCGCCTGCACGCCGAGGGGGCCTACGACGGGCTCGTCTGCCTGTACCACGACCAGGCGCTGATCCCGCTCAAGGCGCTGGGGGGGCTTTCGGGCGTCAACTGGACCGTCGGGATCCCGTTCGTGCGCACCTCTCCCGCCCACGGCACCGCCTACGAAGCGGCGTCCGCGGGTCACCTGGACCCCGCGGCCGCCATCGAGTCGGCCCGTCTCGCGGCGCGGCTGCTGGCCTAAGGCCGCGCCTTCGACAGCGCCTTGATGCTCAGCATGACGGCGGCATTGATCGTGTCTTTATCCTTGCCGTCCGCGGACAGGTGCCGTTTGGCGAAGCCCTTGGGCTTGCCTGGAAAATCCAGGGCACCCACGCCGTCGCTGTCGACGATCGCTTTCGCCATGCGGACATAATTGCGCGTGATCAGATAGCTTTCGGCCTCGGCCTTATCGACGGCGAGAAGCTGCTCGTATCTGGCTCTCTCCTCGGGAGTGGGCAGATCGCTGCCCGACAAGGTCGTCGTGCTTCCGGAGGGAGCGGGCGTCGCAGCCGCGCTCGCCTGCACGGCGGCGACCTTCAGCGCGTTCGTCGAACTCGCGATGAGCCCGGTCTCGGCGGACCGGCTCCAATCCGCTTCAGCGGCATGGGCGACGGTCACGCAGGCGAGAACGAGGACGGCCGGGAGGTTCATCATGTGAAGATTGTAACCCCGGATCGGGCGCCCGACTAGAGTCGAAGTGCCCGGTCCGGCTAGGTCCCGCGTCTGGGCCCCGGCCGGTTGAACGAGGCGGCGGCCGCGGGTCGTCTGGACCCCGCGGCCGCCATCGGCTCTGCCCGGCTCCTTGTCTTAAGGAAACACTTTCTTCAGGGCCAGCTTCCTTTCCTCGACGGTCAGATAGAGGCCGTCGTAGCCGGCCGGAGGGATGGGGGTTCCGGCGAAGTTGGCCTTCAGCCGGCGGATGAAGTCCCGGGCCGCCACGAAGGCCTTGATCCCGTTCTTCGCGCCGTCGCGGGCCAGCGAGTCGAGGCTGAACTCCTTCTCGTCTCCCTGATAGACCGTGCTCACCGGGCCTTCCGCCTCGGCCTGTCGTACGGCGGGGGACGCGGGATCCAATCCGGCTTTGCGCAGGAACGCCTCGGTCTCGGGGGTGAGCGCACGGGCGGGCGCGGCGAGAGCGGCGAAAACGGCGACGAAGAAGATGAGGGATTTCATGTTCGGTACCTCTCCATCCGGAGTATAGCCCCGATGCCTTGACAAATCAAGGGGTCGAGGGCTACACTGCGGACATGCGGTCGCTCATCGTTCGGCGCGTCGCCGGGTCGTTGATGTTGATGCTCCTCGCCGCGGGCGCGCGGGCGACCGACCCGCCCCCCAAGGCGCCCCTCACGCCGGAGCAGCAGGAGGTCCTGCTCAACTGGCCCCAGTTCAGCAAGATCCCGGAGTCGACGTGGGGCAACTCGCAGGCGATGATCGATTTCATCAAGAAGAGCGAGGACGATTCCCTTCTCAACAACTACACGAACCCGGAGTTCACGAAGGCTCTCGCCATCATGGCGGGGGTCGGGCGGGTCCGGACGCCGCCGGCTAATCCCGGCAAGGTCGACGGGACCCCTGAACCGGTGAAGGTCGTTCCCGTGGTCGATCCCGTCCCCGTGAATCGCGCGAAGGGCGAGGAGGAGCTCTATCGCGTTCTGGGCAGGGAGATCCGCGACCAGCCGTGGCCCTACAACGAGAGCGGCAAGAGCGCGTACCGGAGGAAGGATTACCGGACCGCGCTGAACGATTACGAGACGGCGATCCGCATCGATCCCGAGAACACGACGGCGATGCTCGGCTTCGGCCATTCGGCGCGCGAGCTCGGGGACTACCAGCTGGCCTCGATGGCCGCGAAGCAGCTGCTCGCGCGGGATCCCGGCAATAGGGAAGCCCTGGGGCTGTATCACTTCGCCAACGGCCGCGCCCCGCTGGTCTCCGTTCCGAGCACCATCTTCCAAGGCGGTACGGCGGGACCGGGGCCCGCGGGCGGCGGGCCTGGCGTGAACACCGGCGGCCTCGGCGCAGGGGCGGGATCGGCTCCTCAGGGCGGCGTCGCGGCCGGGGGCTACAACGCCCCGTCCCAGACGCCCGAGCAGGTCGCGGCGGCGGCGCGGGCCCAGGCGGCGGCGGCCGGCCCCGGCGCGGCGCAGCGCTCGGCGGCGATCACCAAGGACGCGGAGTCCGCGCTGCGCGTGAAGGACTTCCCCACCGCTCATCAGCTCGCCAGCCAGGCGATCGGCCTCTACGCGGACAACGTCAAGGCCCTCAACTATCGCGCGATCGCCTCGAACCGCATGCACCGCTACAACGACGCCGTCACCGACGCGAGCGCCGCGCTGGCCCTGGCGCCCGGCAACGCGGCCGTGCTCCAGACCCGCTCGTGGGCCTTCGCCAAGCAGGGGCTCTTCCAGGAGGCTCTTAAGGACGCCGAGGAGACCTTGGCGCGGGAGCCCTCGAACCCCTACGCCTATCAGAACAAGGCCATGGCGCTCGCGGGCATGAAGGACCGCGCCGGCGCCCTGGACGCGCTGCGCCGCTCGGCCGCGCTCGACCCGCGCTTCCAGAACCAGCTCGAGCGCGCCCTGCAGCTTCCCGAAGACCAGGACATGAGCCTGCTGTTCGACGACCAGTACACGGCGCCGGCGGCCGCGGCGCCGCCGCCCCCGCCCCGCACCGGCAAGCGCTTCGCGCGCCTGGCCGTGCTCTCGGGCATAGGCGGCATCCTCATCGCCCTCGGGATCCTTCACGTCGTGTCGGCCAGCTGGCGGGAGAAGGTGCGCGGCACCATCCGCCGCGCGCTGGCGCCCTCCGAGGCGGTGGGCAGCGAGGCGGCGGAGGTGACGGCCGCGGTCCCGCCCGGCTCTCCGGGCACGGCCTTCTGGCTCCAATATGAGCTGATCAAGGAGATCGGCCTCGGCGGCATGGGCGTGGTCTACGAGGCGCTGGACCGCTCCCTCGAGCGGCGCGTCGCGGTCAAGAAGATGCGCGACGAGATCCGCATCGACCCGCACGAGCGCCGCCGCTTCGTCAACGAGGCCAAGCTCGTCGCGCAGCTGCGCCACCCGAACATCGTGGACATCTACGCGATCGTCGAGGAGGGGACCGAGGTGTACCTCGTGTTCGAGTTCGTCTCGGGGCGCACGCTCGGGGACCGGCTCAAGAGCGAGGGAC
Organism: Elusimicrobiota bacterium; assembly: GCA_016191335.1. GTDB lineage: Bacteria > Elusimicrobiota > Elusimicrobia > UBA1565 > UBA9628 > GWA2-66-18. Next base: position 6,813 of record JACPOW010000093.1, read on the forward strand.
CGATGAGCCTCGAGGCCGCGCGCGGCGTGCTGAGCCACGTGGCGGAGGCCGTCGAGCACGCGCACGCCGCCCAGATCGTGCACCGCGACCTCAAGCCGTCGAACATCATGATCACGGACGACGGCCGCGTCAAGGTCATGGACTTCGGCGTCGCGCGCCAGGCGAAGGACGCGATCACGAAGATGTCGATGACCAACACCGTCGTCGGCACCCCGCCCTACATGGCGCCGGAGCAGGAGCAGGGCACCGTGCGCCGGGAGTCGGACGTGTACGCCCTCGGGGTGTGCCTGTACGAGATGCTGACCGGCCACCTGCCCTTCACGGGCGGGGGGGCGGCCATGCTGCTCAACAAGCTCAACGGCAAACACATCCCGCCGAGCCAGCGCAATCCGGCCCTTCCCGAGGGGATGGACGCGGTCATCGCCAAGGCGCTGACCCCCGACCCGGACAAGCGCTACCACACCCCGTCCCAGCTCGTCGCCGCCCTGGACGCGGTCATCGCCTCACGCGCGTAATCTGGCGCGTTTTACGAGGTAATCCCGGCCCGTTTAAAGGTCGGTAAAACAAGCCTCCTCGCCTTGACAGGGCTTCGAGGCCCCCTTACACTGACGGTATGCGAATCCCTCCGCTCTCTCTGTTGGCCGCCCTCGCCGGGGCGGTCGTCCTCTGCCCCGCCGCGCGCGCCGAATGCGGCGGCGACCCGTGCATGCAGGCCTATCACGAGAACCAATCCTCAGACAAGATCCAGTGCGTGCCGATCCCGGATTGCAAGCCGGCGGCGTCCGCCGACGGCAGCGACGCGAACCAGGTGGTCCCTCCGGTGACCGGCACCAACGCGGTCAAGAAGAAGATGGGCCAGTCGCGGGGCGGGGGCATCGGGGGCGGGCTCGACCAGGGGCTGCAGCAGGCGGGCCACTCGCAGGCCGAACAGGGCTCCCGGCACGGGGACGCGAGTTCCCTCACCGGCCAAAGCATCGTCGGGGGCGGCGGCCACTCCGATCCGACCACCACCGGGGGCGGCGACCTCAGCGGCAGCGTGATGCTCCCGCGGCAGGCGGCGTTGAACCTGCTTCATGAGCACCAGCAGATGTGGCAGAGCCAGTACGGCGGCACGTTGAACGGCAAGTACGGCGTCGTCGTCAGGAGAGCGGCGAGCGACCTCGATGCGTGGACCCTCAAGCAGGCGGAGACCGGCGTCGATCAGGGCACGTACCAGCGCGCGTTGGGCCTTCTGAACGGCCAGATCGGCCTGGCGTATTACAAAGAGGAAGTCCCGGGCATGACGAAAGAGGAGCGCGATGCGCGCATCGAACAGATCAAGGCGCGGATCGGGAGCATCCATGATCGCCTGCCGGAGGACGTGATGGACATCGTCCACAGAGCCTATGAAGAGGGGGTCAAGGCGGCCGAGACCATCCCGACCACGAAGCCCGGCCAGCCGAACACGAACCCCGCCAACGCCGGCGGAAAGCCCATCCCCGGGGCGGGGCTGCCGACGCGCCCGATGATCGATCAGATGCTGCGCACCAACCCGAACAACCCCGCGAACTGGGTCTGGAGCGCGCGTGAATCCCTGTCGAACGGGGACAAATCCGCCGGCCTGAGCGCCCTGGACAGCGCGATCAAGGCGGGCGGGAACGCGGAGGCGTTCGCGCTGCGCGGCGGGATGCGCCTCGACGACAAGGATTTCGACGGCGCCTATCAGGACGCGAAGAAGGCTCTCGAGCTCAATCCCGGCGACAAGAACGCGATGGGGATCCTGCAGTCCACTTTGGGCCGCACCTCGCCCGGCGTGGCCTCCGGCTCGGCCGGAGGGTCCGGCGCGGGCGGCTCGGGCGCGGGCGGCGGCTCGTACGAGAACCGCGGCGCCGCGGGCTTCGCGGCCGGCGGCTTCGACACCGGGCGGCCGCGCGAGGTCCCGGGCATGACCAGCCCCGCGGTGCTGTCCTCGAACCAGAAGCTCGACGAGGCGCGGCGCGCCCTGGCGATGGGCGACCTGCAGTCGGCGCTCTCTTTGGCCCAGCGCGCCCTCGACCTGAACCCGGCCAATTCCGCGGCCCACAACCTCATGTCGTTCGTCTATTCCCGCCTGCGCGACTATCCGCGCGCGATCGCCTCGGCGAGCGCGGGCCTCGCGCTGGATCCGCGCAACGCGGCCCTGCTCAACAACAAGGCCTACGCGCAGAACCACGCGACGCGCTACCGCGAGGGGCTCGAGACCTCGACCCACGCCATCGAGGCCGATTCGCGCAACGCGTACTCCTACGCCAACCGCGCCTACTCCTACGGCGGCCTCGGCGACAAGCCGTCGATGCTGGCCGACATCGGCCAGGCGGCCGCCCTGGACCCGTCGTTCAAGGGGGCGGCGGCGGAGGCGTCCGAGCTCCAGCTCCCTTCGAACTCCGACATCCTGTTCATGTTCCCCGGCGAGAACCCCGCCGCCGCTCCCGCGGCGCCCGCGCGCGGCAAGAGCTTCGGCGTCGTGGTCGGCGCCGGCATACTCGGCGGCCTGCTGCTGGCGCTGGGCCTGCTGTCGACCGTGCTGGCCCCGCTCAAGGACTCCGTCGTCTCGGCGTTCACGAAGGCGACGCGGCGCGGGCCGTCGGTCCACGCGCTCGAGGAGGAGGCGACCCCCGTGGCGGCTCCCGCGGCCGAGGCCACCGGCGTGATCCGCGGCCAGTACGAGATCGTCCGCCAGATCGGCGCGGGCGGCATGGGCATGGTCTATGAAGGGACCGACCGCTCGCTGGGCCGGCGCGTGGCGATCAAGCAGATGCGCGACGAGCTGCGCATCAACCCGCGCGAGCGCGACCGGTTCGTCATCGAGGCGAAGACCGTGGCCTCGCTCCATCATCCGAACATCGTCGACATCTACGCGATCGCCGAGGAGGGCGACGACGTGTACCTCGTGTTCGAGTACGTCGACGGCAAGACCATCCACGACCTCGTGCAGGCCCAGGGCCGCCTCCACCGCTCGGACGCGGTGCGGGTGACCGCCGCGATGGGCGAGGCGCTGACCTACGCGCACTCGCGCGGGGTGATCCACCGCGACATGAAGCCCTCGAACGTGATGCTGACCAGCGACGGGCGCATCAAGGTGATGGACTTCAGCATCGCGCGCATGGCCAAGGACGCGCTGGCCCGCTACTCGCTGACGAACACCGTCGTCGGCACGCCGCCGTACATGGCGCCCGAGCAGGAGCA